>JAFZEI010000054.1 GCA_017560765.1 Clostridia bacterium
ACGAAATTTTCTGTAAACAAGAAGGCAATGAACTATCGGAGCCCGACTTTGATTATATCTATCAGTTGTATTTTGAGCAGCAAGCCGAGATTGAGAGGTTGGAAAACGCAATAATTGCGTTGATGAGCTATTTAGATATATCGGGTGCTGATAAAACAGACACTTCTTTCATAAAGCAAGCAACCGAATTTAACAAACAAAAACGAGCAGACATCAAAGCCGAAGCAATCAAGGAGTGTGTTAACAAATATACAGAAATGCTAATTGATGAATATCATTTACGAACAGATTTGCAGATTGCAAGCATAAAAAGAGTTGCGAAAAAATTTTTAGCAGAAATGGTAGGTGAAAATAATGATAAAATGTGAAGAATGTTTATACAGAAAAAATTGTCAGTTTCTTGCGTCTCATAAAAAAACAGCAGTGGAAGGTTGTACTGCCTTTAAAAGTGAAAGTGGTTTAAAAGCCGAAGCAATCAAGGAGTTTGCGGAGAGGTTTATTGACGAAGAATGTGCATATTGTTCAAGCGAAAGTGATGAAATGATATTTTTCAAAGAAAGATTTGATAACTTTTTGGCAGAAATGGCAGGTGGAGAAAATGCGTGATAAATGCGTGGAAATGAGTGATAACGCAAACAAAATGCGTGATAGGTTGGTTGAGTTGTTGCAAAAGCGGAGCTGCTTCTACAACAAAAGCAAATGCAATACCCGTTGTAGTAACTGCGATTATGTAACAATAGACGAGAATGACATTGGTAAACTTGCAGACCATTTTCTTGCAAATGGTGGTATTGTACCGCCTTGCAAGGTGGGAGATACGGTGTATGTAATCAACGAATGGGAAGTTGAGAAAACCGCCGTATTCTCAATGAAAATCGAGTCAGAAGATAGTGGTTGGGTTGTCTTTTTGAAAGCAAGGGTTACAGACAACGCAATTAAATCCAAAGATGGATATGCATGTATATTCAAGACTTTTATTTTCGGCAAAACCGTATTCCTTACAAGAGAGGAAGACGAGCGAACGTTGAAGGGCGGTGAGTGATTATGTATTGTCCTGAATGTGGTGGAGAATTAGTTTCAACGGGAAAATTCAATCTTGGAATCAATGGTAGCGGTGAATATATCTGCGAGAATTGTAATATAAAGATTAGCATTTATGAGGAAGAATTAAAAGGCGGTGATTAAGTGAGAACACGAGACAATGACAAGGCTAATAAATTGGTTAGCAAATTATGTTGTCAGGGCGAAGTAGTGATTGAGAGTGAATTCTTTGAAGGTGTTAATTACTTGGTCAAAAACAGGCATATAGCAATATTGGCAGGTAGGAATGGAGAGCTTGCAGTGAGCATGAATTCCCTGCCTGATATGATTAAAGAATTAAGTGAAATTCACTCCCTTTGGAGCGATATAGATTAGATTAGAGAAAGAAGGCAAGAACAAATGGAAATTAAAGTAATGTTAGAGGGTGGAGCTTTTATGCCCACAAAGGCACACGATTTGGACACAGGATTTGATATCTACGCAATGTATGATTTTACAGTTCCGCCAACAACCGGGTGGATTCACGGAGATATCGCAGATATAGACGTTGGAGCTGCAACGCACGATACCGGAGTACATATTCAGATTCCAAAAGGATATACAGGTTTCTTAAAAAGCAAGTCCGGATTAAATGTCAAACATGGACTAACGAGCGAGGGAGTCATAGATTGTGGATATACAGGCAGCATCAGAGTTAAACTATACAATCACACATCTAAGGCTTACAAGTTCCAAAGGGGAGATAAGATATCTCAGATTGCAATTATGCCTATTGCAGATGTAAACAAACTTGTTGCGGTTACTGAATTTGAAGCCACAGAGCGTGGAAATGGCGGCTTTGGTAGCACAGGAAGGTGATTTGTCTATGGCAAAGATAAAGTGCTGTTACAACTGCGCTGAGAGGCACAGAGCCTGTCAAGATACTTGCGAGAAACTTCAAGAAGAAAAGGAACGGCTTGATGCTGAAAATCAAAAAAGGAGAGATAGGGCAAGACTTGAAAGGGATTTCTTAAATTTAGCTACAGCTCGTTCGGACAAAAAGAGAGATCAAAAACATCTCAGGAGTCGGTTTTAAAGGTGGTTGGTTCTTAATATATGAAAAATGGATTTGCATCAAATATAGTTCGATGCCCTTTTTATAGGCACGAAAAAATCCCTGTGATTTACTGCAAGGGAGTGTCAGAAAAATCATATATCAATCATGCGTTTTCGGACAAAAAAGCATACAAGGACTTTAGGGAATATTACTGCATTGATAAATATGAACGCTGTCCGATTTATAAAATGCTTTGCATATGTGAGGGGGTTAATGATGAATAAATACAAAAACAAAAAAACTGCAACCTCTGACGGCATTGTTCACGACAGTAAAAAAGAAGCACTCAGATGGTTTACTTTGAAGCATTTAGAAAAAGAAGGTGAAATATCAAATCTTCGCAGACAAGTGCCTTTTGAACTGATTCCGACACAATACGAGACTTTTAAGCGATTCGGCAAGGGTGGAAAGAGGTTGGCAGATGGCAAACGATGCATAGAAAGATCTGTTGTGTATATTGCTGATTTTACCTACACTGACAACAAAGATGGAGAGTATATCGTTGAGGATTGTAAAGGAAAACGCACCAAAGATTACATCATAAAAAGAAAACTGATGCTGCAAAAATATGGTGTCAGAATAAAAGAAACATAAGAAAAAAGGAGGCTTAATTGCCTCCTCTTTTTTTATGCTTTTAGGGGGGGAGAGTAAAAAACTGAGTCGATTATAAAATTGAAAAAAGGAGGCGATTAATATAGTAGATTGGCAAAAATTAAAAGCTGAATATATCACTGATGAAGAAATGTCATACCGGAAGTTAGCCAAGAAATATAAGATTTCCGAAAGCACTTTGTACAAGCATGCCAAGACAAATAAATGGCACGAAGACAAATTGCGACATAGACAAAGCGTTGTGGCAAAAGCAGTGGCTGCAATTGAAGATGAGCAAGTTAAAAGATTGACAAAAATACTTCAAGTCACAGATTTAATTATAGACAAAATATCTCGGTTCGTGGAAAAAACAGATGATAATACGCTTCTCATCAACAAACAAGAATTAAACTTTTTGACTCGTTCTATTAAGGATATTAAAGAGATTCAGTCTGTTAAATCTAAGATAGATTTGCAAGAACAGCAAGCGAGGATTGATAAGCTGCGCAAGGATGCTGAGGATAAGTCAGACACACCACAAGCTATCACTATCACCATAGAAGGTGGCGAGAGAGCTTGGCAGGAGTAAATATAGATATACCTGAACCAAATCCAAAACAAAAGCTATTCCTTGCTGACAACCACAGGCATGTAGCGTATGGGGGAGCAAGAGGCGGTGGCAAGTCTTGGGCGGTAAGAGTTAAAGCACTTTTGCTATGTTGTCGGTGGGCAGGCATTAAGATCCTAATTGTTCGTAAAACATATAAAGAGCTGACTAATAACCACATAGATCCGCTTCAACAAATGATTCCAACAGAAGTAGCAAGATATAACAAGACAGAGAAAGTCTTTACCTTTTTTAATGGTTCAACGATTTGGTTTGGATATTGTAACAATGATTCGGATTTAGACCAATATCAAGGTGCTGAGTATGATGTGATTTTTTTCGATGAAGCAACACAGCTTCAAGAATCTTGGATTAAGAAGATTAACCTTGCGGTCAGACAGCCAAATGGATTACCGAAGAGGACCTATTATACATGCAATCCGGGCGGAGTGTCCCACAACTACGTTAAAAGACTTTTTATCGAAAAAAGATATGAAGGCGCAGAAATCCCTGAAAACTACAGCTTCACACAGGCGCTTGTAACAGACAACAAAGTGCTGATGGAGATGTCTCCGGAATATAAAGCAGAGTTGGAAGCTCTTCCTCCTAAATTGAGAGAAGCTTGGTTGTATGGTAGTTGGGATATATTCGAAGGTCAGTTCTTTGAAGACTTTGTTGATAGACCTGAATATTACAAAGACAGGACTTGGACACATGTCATTGAACCTTTTGAGATTCCTTCCCATTGGAAGATATACAGAAGCTTCGACTGGGGATATCACAAGCCGTTTTCTTGCGGATGGTGGGCGGTGGATTATGACGGTGTAGCTTACAGGATATTAGGACTATATGGATGCACAGACACACCAAACGAGGGTGTCAAATGGACTCCGCCGCAGGTGTTCTCCGAAATACACAAGATTGAATCAGAACACAGATGGCTGAAGGGAAAAAACATTATGGGTGTTGCTGATCCGGCTATTTGGGATGCAGAGACAGGCGAATCAATAGCAGATGTAGCAGCAAAGCATCAAGTATTTTTTAGCAAGGGAGACAACAAGCGAATACCGGGTTGGATGCAGATGCATTATAGATTTGCATTTGACGAAAAAGGCTATCCAATGATGTATATATTCAAAAATTGCAAGGCTTTTATTAGAACTATACCTCTCCTGCAATATGACGAACACAAAGTAGAAGATTTGGATACAGATGGTGAAGACCATATAGCAGACGAAACAAGGTATTTCTGCATGAGCAGACCGATTGCACCGAGAAAGGCTACAAAGCCTGATGAATATAGCTCAAGTCCTCTGAGCTTGTTCTTGGATATAAAGAAAGAGGATTTAACTGCGGTTGAAAACAGACCGAGAATGGAGATTATCAATGGCGATATTTAATCGAAAAAAACAAATGGAGAAAGAAACAGAACAGCCTCAGAGCAGACCACAGCAAGAGCAGAAGCAGATGTCTCTTGAAGAGCAGATGATGCGTAGGCAGTCGGATAAAAAGCCTACTTTCGAAGGGGAGGCAAGAAAGCTCTTGGATAGGCTCAGAGGTGGCAGAAGCGGTGTTATCAATGGCTTTGATGCTGTTAATCAGAAAATCACAGATAAGCATGTACAAGAAGCCGACAAGATACTGATGAAATACAAAGAAGGCAAGGCTAACCTTGAGCAGAGAATCGTAGAGGATGAACAGTGGTACAAGCTCAGACATTGGGACTGTATGGAGAAGAAGTCTAAACAGCAAGTTCAGCCTACATCAGCGTGGCTGTTTAACTGTATTGCAAACAAACATGCTGATGCAATGGACAACTTTCCTGCTCCTAACATCCTTCCGAGAGAAGAAGGAGACAAGGAAGAGGCACAGATGCTCACATCCATTGTTCCTGTAGTTCTTGACCAATGCGAATTTGAACAGGTGTACAGCGATGTATGGAACTACAAGCTGAAGTCGGGAACAGGTGTTTACGGAGTTTTTTGGGACAATGAGAAGCATAATGGTTTGGGGGATATAAGTATCGTAAAATGTGACTTAATTAATCTCTTTTGGAAGTCAGGAATATCTGACATTCAAAAATCTCCCAACCTATTCCATGTTGAGCTTGCAGATAATGACACACTGCTTAGCACATATCCTCAACTGGAGGGAAAGCTTGGTGGAAGTTCTGACAAAAATGTAAAGAAATACATCTATGATGACTCGGTAGACACTAACAATATGTCTGCTGTGGTCGATTGGTATTACAAGAGAATGCAAAATGGCAAACAAGTCCTTCATTACTGCAAATATTGTAATGGTGTAGTCCTCTATGCCTCAGAGAATGATCCAAACTTTGCAGAACGTGGATGGTATAACCATGCTATGTATCCGTTTGTGTTTGATACATTGTATTCGGTGGAAGGTACACCTGCAGGTTTCGGCTACATAGACATAGGCAAATCAGCACAAGAATACATCGACAGAGGCAATCAGGCTGTTATGAAGAATATGCTTGCCAACGCAAAGCCTCGATACTTTGTCCGCAAGGATGGCAGCGTTAATGAGGAGGAGTATGCCGACACTGACAAAGAATTTATCCATGTCGATGGCAATTTAGGTCAGGATTCTATTTATCCTGTGCAGGGCAATGTCCTTAATAGTATCTTCGTTGATGTTCTAAACGCAAAGATTGATGAGTTGAAGGAAACCACAGGTAACAGAGACATATCCACAGGCGGTACTACTTCCGGTGTTACAGCCGCTTCTGCTATAGCCGCAATGCAAGAGGCAGGAAGCAAGCTGTCAAGAGATAACAGCAAAACGGCTTATAGGGCATTCAAAAAGATTTGCTTAATGGTAATTGAACTGATTCGTCAGTTTTATGACACCGAGAGACGTTTCCGCATTATGGGCGAGAATGGTGCAGCACAATACATCCAATACTCCAACGCAAGGATTAAGCCACAGCATCAAGGATTTGAAATGGGTATGGACATGGGATTCAGACAGCCTCTCTTTGACATAGAGGTTACAGCTCAGAAGCAATCACCATATAGCAAGATGGCGCAGAACGAGCTTGCATTACAGTTCTATGGCGCCGGCTTCTTTAATCCTCAAATGTCAGACCAAGCACTTGCTTGTCTTGAGATGATGGACTTCGATAGAAAGGAATTCATAATGCAAAAGATAGCTCAGAACGGAACTATGTATCAGCAGATGCTTATGATGCAACAGCAGATGCTTGCAATGGCTCAAATTGTTGACAAGCACGAAGGATCTAATCTTTCTGAACAAATTGCTACAAGCATTTTGGGGGGGAGTCCTGTAGCGCAAACAAGTAGTAATATGAATTCCGATACAAAAGCTAAAGAGACAGAAGCTCTTGGTGGAGAGGAGAAAGAATCTTCAACAACCAAGAAGGCAAGGCAAAGAGTTGCCGAGTCTACTGATCCGACATAAGGAGTAAACACATGATTAGAGCAGTATTTAAAGAGCATAACGGAAGTATCATATTTCAGCTCACAGGGCATGCAGGAACAGCAGAAAAGGGAAAAGACTTAGTGTGTGCTTCGGCATCAATCTTGGCTTATACGATAGCTCAGATGGCTTTATTTATGTATGCAGAAGGAAAGCTCAAAAAAAAGCCTACAGTAAGCCTCAAAGAAGGCAATGCAGTAGTTACAGTTAAACCCAAAGAGGGCAATGACTACGCAGAAGCGCTTCATTCATATTTTGTTGTACAAGTAGGACTTTCCCTACTTGCAAATAACTACCCACATGCAGTGGAGGTAAAGATGTTTGGTGCCGGGTAAGGCATTGACATAAATCTAAAGAATCGCTCACTTTACGAGCAGGAGGTATTTTAATGACAAAAATTATATTTTTCCCGAGACTTAATCTTCAGCTTCTTGCCGAAGGTGGCAGTGGAGCATCAAGTGGAGATGGTGGCACAGTCGGAGGAGAGACGAGCGTAACCGGGGCAAACGCTGTGTCCCAATCAAAGGGTGTAAAAAGTAATCCTCTCGCTAATGTTAAATATGGCATTCAGCCAGAGGAGAACGCACAGACCACCGATGTGCAAGAAAATGAAGCTGCAGTCGCTCCTGTTGACCGCAACGCAGAGTTTGAAAAGCTAATTAAAGGCGAATACAAAGACTTATACGATGCGAGAATGCAGGACACAATACGAAGCAGACTTAAGGGAACAAAGGAAACTGTCGATAAGTACAACGCATTGACTCCGACATTGGAATTGTTGGCGCAAAAGTATGGTGTAGATGTTAATAACATCGAGGCACTAAACAAAGCCATTCAAGATGACGATTCATACTTTGAGGAGGAGGCACTTGAAAAAGGTCTCACAGTAGAACAACTCAAAGAGATCAAAGCCTTGAAAAAGGAAAATAAAGAGCTTAGAAGACAGGAATCCGAAAGAATAAATCAGGAAAATCGTGACCGCACATATGCAATGTGGATGGAACAGGCTAAACAAGCTCAACAGTTTTATCCGTCACTTAATATCAGTGAAGAAGCGAAAAACCCTCAGTTTTTATCCCTTTTGAACGCAGGTATTGATGTTAAGACAGCTTTTGAGGTAATTCACAAAGACGAGATGATTCCTGCTGCTATGCAGTATACGGCAAAAGCAGTTGAGGAAAAAATCGTAAACAGCATTCGTGCTAATGGTACAAGACCGGTAGAGAATGGGATGTCCTCACAAAGTGCAGCAACAATCAAGAGAGATGTGTCACAGCTCACTAAAGCGGATCGATTAGAAATCGAGCGCAGAGTCAGAAACGGAGAAAAGATCAGCTTCGGATAACGAATTTGATTCAGTCTCCTTGACTCAAAATCTTATTTTAATTCTATATTTTTAAAAAGGAGACAGACTATGATTACAAAAATTTATCTTTTAAACTTACAGCTTTTTGCTGTTATCAACGCAACAACTTCAGCTTCTGTTGGCAACGATTTGTCAGTAGAAAACAAAACATACTATGATATGACTCTCATCGAAGAGGCACAGGCAGAGTTGATTCATGACCAGTTCGGTCAGAAGAAACCTATTCCTGCAGGTGGCGGTAAGAGAATAGAGTTCCGTAAGTTCTCTCCTCTTCCGAAAGCATTGACTCCTCTTACAGAGGGTGTAACTCCGGAAGGCAACAAGCTCAATGTTACTGCTATTTATGCTAATATTTCTCAATATGGTTCGTTCATAGAGTATACAGATATGCTTGATTTGACAGCTATCGACAACATTGTGCTTGAAGCAACAAAGGTTAACGGAAGACAAGCAGGTGTAACACTTGACTCTATTACTCGTAACATCCTTCAATCAGGTACGAATGTTACATACTGTCCTAAGATTGGAGCAGATGGTGCAGAAACAGCAGTTACATCTCGTAAGAATCTTGATAAGACTTGTAATTTGACTGTTAAAACAGTTCAAAAAGTTGTAGCAAAGCTCAGAGCTAACAATGCGAAAACCATTAATGGTGACTATGTAGCCATAATTCATCCTTATGTTGCGTATCAACTTATGCGCGATCCTGAATGGATTGATGCACATAAGTACGCACAGCCTGAGAATCTTTATAAAGGCGAAATCGGTAAGATTGCCGGTGTTCGTTTTGTCCAAACATCAGAGGCTCTCATTCTCAAGGATGATACTTGTCCTACAGATTTGGCTGTATTCTGTTCACTCTTCATTGCGGACAACGCATACGGTACAACTGAAATCACAGGTGGCGGACTTCAAACCATCGTTAAACAACTTGGTTCGGCAGGTTCAGCAGATCCTATCAACCAAAGAGCTACCATCGGTTGGAAGGCTACAAAGACAGCAGAAATCCTTGTAGACAGCTACTTGGTGCGTGTCGAGTCTTGTGGTGAGTTCTCAGATTCAGCTCAAGCTAACTGATAATAGAAAAGGGAGGCATAGTCCTCCCTTCAATACAAAACAAATAAGGAGGTTTTATTATGGCTGTACAAAAGACAGACGAATCCGAAAAAATGGTGGAAATCAAGCTTCCTCGTTACAGAGATGATGATGCCAATGCAGATGTAGTTGTTTATGTAAACGAACGAAGTTGGCAAATCAAGCGAGGCGAATTAGTAAGAGTTCCCGAATGCGTAGCAGAAGTTTTACGAAATCAAGAAAGAGCGCTTGACAGAGCTGCTAATTATAAAAATTCAGTAAAGCTCGGCTAAAAACAGCAGGAGAGGTTAATTCCTCTCCTATATTTAAATAACGGAGGAAGACGATGGGAAAAATAACTATCGAAGAAGTAATCGCACAGATTGACAGCCAAAAGCCTAATACATGTAGCATTGCCGATAAGGTAAGATGGCTTAACGATCTTGACGGAAAGATTAAAGCGCTTGTTATAGATACTCACGAAGGCGGCACTGATATAGTTTTTGAGGGATATTCCGAAGAAAATCTTCAAGCAGAACTATTGGTGTCCTCTCCTTTTGAAAACATCTATTTTTTATGGCTTGAAGCTCAAATAGACTATGACAATCACGAATTTGCAAGATACAACAACAGCATAAGCAGATACAACGAGATTTATACAGCGTTTGAAAATTATTACAACAGAACACATATGCCAAAACAAACAAAAATAAATTACTTTTGAAAGGTGGAGAGAGGACGGTATGGTATACAACAAACTCCTGCAAGATGTAAAAACCTCCCAAATAAATATAGATGCATTCGGAGGATATAACCATAATTTGAGCTTAAATTCAAATGAATTCTTCGATATGCGAAATTTAACCTCTGACAACTATCCCGTCCTCTCTCCTCGTTCCAAAAGAGGAGACTATGAATTTCCGACAAAAAAACCATTGGGTATGATAGATAAAGATGCTTTGTATTATGTTGATGAAGGCAGACTGTATTACAATGGCAAAGAAATTCCGGATTTTGAATTAGACGCAGAAACTGAAAAAAATCTTGTGTCTATGGGAGCGTATCTCTTAATATTCCCTGACAAAAAATATATAAATACGCAAAAACTTGAGGACAGAGGAAATATAGAAGAAACATTTATTTCTTCGTCTACTGTTAACTTTGATTTGTGTAAGATTGATGCGAACTTGTATCCTGATAACATACCAGCGCAACCAAGCGAGCCATCAAATCCTAACAATTTAGACTTGTGGATTGATACTTCTTCGACACCGAATACTCTTAAACAATACTCAAAAACAAATGCAGCTTGGGTAGCAGTAACTACAACATATATTAAGATTTCATCTCTTGGAATAGGCGAAAAATTCAATAAGTTTGACGGAGTTACTATTTCCGGAATTGAAATAGAAGATCTGCAAGACATTAATAACACAATGGTTGTATGGGAAAAAGCCAAGGATTATATTGTAGTTGTGGGTTTAATTAGTATACATTACGAGCAGCAAGAACCGATTAAGATTGAGAGATTAATGCCACAGATGGACTTTGTAACGGAGTCCGGAAACAGACTTTGGGGTTGCAAATACGGACAGGCAAACAACGGTCAAATTGTAAACGAAATATATTGTTCTAAACTTGGAGATTTTAAAAATTGGAATTGCTTTATGGGTTTATCTACAGACAGCTATGTTGCTTCGGTTGGAACAGATGGACATTTTACGGGTGCAACAACGCACATGGGATATCCTTTATTCTTCAAAGAAAATTCACTGCACAAAGTTTATGGCACGTTCCCTTCGAACTTTCAAATTCAAACCACAGCATGTAGGGGTGTTCAGTTAGGCAGCAGTAAGAGCTTAGTAATAGTAAACGAAGTGCTATTTTATCTTTCTCGGTCAGGCATATGCGCTTATGATGGCTCTCTTCCTGTGGAAATGTCGCAAAAATTAGGCAATACGCAATACCACAATGCCGTGGCAGGTGCTGTAAACAATAAATATTATGTATCGATGGCAGATAACAAAAATTTGTATCATCTTTTTGTATTTGATTCTGCCAAAGGACTGTGGCACAAGGAAGATGACACACAAGTAGTTCAATTCTGTAACTGTCAAGGAGAACTTTACTATATCGACAAAAAAACGCAACAAATCAAGACTGTATTAGGCAAGGGTAATCTTGAGAAAAAGCCGGTACCTTGGCTTGCTGAAACGGGTGTTTTGAGTACAGATACACCAAACAAAAAATATATATATCGTTTAAATGTCAGGATGTCTCTTGATTTGAACACAGTAGTTAGGATGTATATACAATATGATTCTCAAGGCGATTGGGAGCAAGTTGTTTCTGTAAAAGCAACAAATCTTCGTACCTTTACTTTGCCTATAAAACCAAAAAGATGCGACCACTTGCGCCTCCGAATTGTAGGCGAAGGCGAAGCTAAAATATATTCAATAACACAGCACATTGAACAAGGAAGTGACGTTTGATGAATATAGATATTAGACTCCCGGAGATAAATGGAAAGACAGAAGCAGAGCAGCTTCAGCAAATACGCAGATATCTTTTTCAGCTCGCAGAAACACTTAATTGGGGTTTGAATGTGTATGAGTCGAATTCTTCTTTGGTTCGCAACGAAATCGCCAAAGACAGCACTGTAGACATCAACGACAGCGCTTCAAGTAAAACTCCGCAAGCAACTTTTAACAGCATCAAATCGCTTATCATTAATTCAGCGGATGTTGTTAATGCGTATTACGAAGAAATCAGTAGACGTTTGGAAGGTGTATATGTCGCTGAATCTCCAACGGGAGAATACAAAGAAGAAACGGAAGCAAAAATTGATGCCAATTCGTCAAAAATAGATATCAACTTAAAAAGTACGCAAACACTGAGCAGTAAGGTTGGTAGCTTGGAAGAGGTAATACAAAAAAACGAAGGTACAACCACCATACTATCCACGGATGCTTGGATAAAGATAGGAGCTTTGTCCACAAAACAGACAGGACACTATCTTTATGGAATGGAGATAGGACAAACGGATTACACTAATGGCGAAGAAGTAAAGAGAAGATTCGCTCGTTACACTTCCGAAGGTGTATATCTGTATGACGGAACAGCCTCAGACGAAGATGATTGGTGCGTGAAGATTGCCGACAAGACCATCGAAGTAAGAGAAATTCGTATCAGCATATTAAGAATGGGAAATACTGTATTTCTGTTGAAAGCAGATGGCAGCATTGTTGAGAAATGGAGTCCGATATGATTACGGGAAGAATAAACGGAAAGACAAGTAATGTTAATATTGAGTCTAAAATAGAGTGGACAGCTACAGCATCCGCTGTAAGCCAAACGAGTAATGTAACAGCAAAGCTTTATTTAAGAAGAACGAATACGGGATACACTACTTCAGGAACAGGTACGTTTGCTCTATTTATAAATGGAATAAAACACCAATCCAACAATGTTGCTTTGTCGATAAAAAACGATTGGGTATTAGCTATGACAGCCTCTGAAGTGGTTAAACATCTCTCTGACGGCACAAAAAAAATCACGATAAGCGCAGAAGGCTCGTTGCCTCCGTCATCTCTTACAGCAATATACTGTATGGGAGACGTAGTGTTAGAAAAAATATCTGTGGGTGCAAAGATAAAAAGTGCGGCTTCGGTTAATACTGGAGAATCTTGTAACATTATTTATTTGCCTAACAAAGCAGAACATACATATGTTTTTAAGTTTAAACTTGGAAACACAGAATGGACTTCAAATACATTGTCTCCCAATACAACAGAACCTTGCTTGTTTGATGGATATACTTTTGATGTCGAGACATGGGCAAAAGAAATAAAGAAAATGCCTCCCCACGAAAGCGTAAAGGTTTTATTGAACACATACGAGAACGGGCGATTGATTGGGACAGACGAATCATATTTTTCGCTTTATGTTTTAGCTTCGGAAGAATTGCTTCCCGAAATGACTTTTAGCATAGAGCCTAAGAACGTGCTGCAATCTAAATTCGAAGGATTATATATTCAAGGTAAATCAAAAATTAAAGCAAACATACTGACTACACAGCCTAAATACGGAGCAACAGTAAGCTCGATTGTAATGTCTTTTGGAGATGTTAGCTACACGCAAACTCCGTATGAGAGTGATTTTGTAAACGAATCAGGCACTGTAAGTCTCTTTATTAATGACTCAAGAGGATTTTACAGAGAATATACACAGCAGATAGATGTAATTCCGTACTCAAATCCACAAATAGTCCCGGCAACAAACGAAAAGACAATTGTTTGTGAGAGAAGTGATGCAGAAGGCAATCCTTCTGAAGACGGAAACTATTTACACATAAAACTCAAGAGAAAATATAGTCTTATTACGGATAAAGCTTCGAAGAATATTAATACTTGTACTGTGACGTATGCTATAGCAGAAGATGGAACTGACTTTTCTGAGGAAGTGCCAATATTAGATGCAACGAGCTTGTCTGATGAATTTGATGGTGTCCTTTCTCTTGGATTGTCCGCAAGAACAAATTACGTTGTGAGGCTTAATATTTTTGATAATATTGACAATACTTCTGCACCGAAGTTTTACTCAGTGCCTTCCGAACTCATATTCATGCATAGGTCTGCTATGCTTCGATCTCTTGGCTTTGGCGAGTACGTCAAAGAACCAAATACCATAAGCATTGCAGATGATATTTCTGTGAACTTAAAAGGTGTATTTAAATTTAAAGGGCAGACTGTTCCTTGTCTTCCTATTGAAAAGGGTGAGGTAAACGGTTGGAGCTATACAAAATATTCGGATGGTTCTTTTACAGCGGTAGGGTTGCTTGAATTAACAACTCAACATGCACCAACAAGCCTTGGAGCAGGTTATTTGTCTGAGGTTTTTGAAATTCAGTTGCCGTTTGAAGCAACTGATGTTACAAGCGTAGCTACTGCGTTTACGCAGTTTATTCCTTCGAAAGTTGGAAATAGCGGCAACAATACAAGTATATATTATCAATTTCTAAACTTTTATTCTTGGACAATAGGTACACGCATAAATACATGTATTTTTGTTCAAGGCAAATACTAAAAAATAAGGAGGCATTAAAAATGGCAGTAAAAAAAGAAACAAAAAGTCTTTGGGATAAAACGGTAAACAGCGCAACAAAAAACATCCTTCCTGCACAAAAACAAATCGCTGATAATATTTCAAGTTTGGCAACAAAAAACACACCGGGGCAAAACGAGATAAAAAATAATGCAACAAGCAATGGCTCGACTTCAAATAGTCAAGCTCCAAAATATAACTTTACATACGAGGATTTCCAAGCACCTGATGCATACACTCAAGCTATGGCGGCAATAAACGAGAAAAAAGCACAAATGCCTCAAATAAAGGGTACTTATTTAGATAGCATAAACGATACTTTAAACAAAATATTAAACAGAGAAGAATTTAAGTACGATGTCAATGGTGATGCTTTATATCAGCAATATAAAGACAATTATACCCAACAGGGCAAGATGGCAATGATGGATACAATGGGACAGGCTGCGGCTCTTACAGGCGGCTACGGAAACTCTTATGCATCAACTGTGGGCAATCAAGCATATCAAGCTCATTTGCAACAACTTAACGATGTAGTTCCTGAGTTGTACCAGCTTGCATATCAGAAATACCAAGACGAAGGTAATGCGTTGAGTCAACAGCTTGCTATGTATCAAGATCTTGATGCACGTGAGTATTCAAAAGATATGGATGCAATTAACAGACACTACAACGATTTAGCAATGATGCAAGATGAGGCTGACAAAATTTACGATAGGGCATATACGGATTGGTCTAACGATTTGAATTTCAGACATCAATTAGACAGAGAAAGAATCGAAGACGAAAGATACCTAAGCCAAGAGGCGCTTCAAAAAGCACAACTTGCGGCAGAGTTAGGTGACACATCAAAGCTTGAAGCGTTAGGGTATGATGTGTCAAATTACGGAAAAAAAGAAGAAAATAATTGGTCAGATCTTTCTACGGCAAACATCAACGAGACTCTCATGACTGCAGAAAGTCCAGAACAATTAACAGCAATGCTTGCGCTTTTTGTCGAGCAAGGTTTGGACCCGGCGGTAGCTTTTGAGTTGGAAATGACGTATACAAACATCCTAAACTTTGCTCCGCTATTTTGGCAAAATGATCCGACCAATGTTGCTTACAAATAAAGAGAGGTTTTTATGGGCAAATTTACAGAATACAAATTAAAAAAACAAGCTGACACGAACTCAGCAACTAAATATCGACAGTTCCGAGAAAGAGAAATAGAAAACCAAGCTTCTCAGTATATTGTTGAACAACTTAAGAATTATGAAAATTCGAATTCTAAATTTGTGCAGTCGTACAATGATAGATTTTTTGATTCGGATGGAAAGTATATTTCAGATAAATATAGGAGAAACACGCAAGTAGAATTGCTATTTGCAAACAAAGAAAAAGAACGGTTAGAGAAACAAAGACAAGAATTAATTAGTCTTTTAGATTCTTACGGTTCAAATTTTAAGGAAGATTGGCTACAGGAAACGCAAAATTATTTAAACGATGCAGGAAATGTCTATGACAAAATAATAAAGACATATTCAGATGACAATGATCTCTTTTCTCAATTTGAAAATGCTGATGAGTTTTATGATTGGTCAGAAAAACAAAAGCAAAAAGAAACACTTAGAAATACAAATTTGGATTCTGTAAAAACAGAAATTTCTGATCTAACTAATGCGTTGAATAACATCTTGAATATTGAAGGTCAAAGGTCATTGCTTGCAAATCAATATGACAATTTGATGTATTCAAGCAATCAATATCCAAGTGCAGAAGGACAAACAGAATTGAATGCTATCAAAGCGGAGTTAGATGCTTTTGATAAAAAACAAAAAGAGCTGGAGGGTGTTTTTGGCTCTTCGTCTGATATCAAAAAGAAATTAGAAGAGCTTAACAAAACATATTCAAACGCAAAAGAACTTCAAGAAACAGAGGCTCTTACTACAGATGCGTTGAATGCTCCTGATTTTGAAGATGTTGCACAGCAGGGATTAAACATCGAAAATCCCACATGGCTTGAATCAAAAGGCTCACTGAACATCTTAGGTTGGCAACCTTTTGCAAAGGAAGTTAAAAACAAGTACACTTTTGCTAAAAACACCGAAGGTGAAGCAAATAACATAGCAGCTTCAACGCATTATAACTTAATGACCGAGCAAGAAGGCAAAATATACAGTTATTGGTTGATGAAAGATTCTAAAAAAGCAGAGCAATACTTAGCTTCTCTTGAAGATGTTTTGAATCAAAGGTCTGCAGGAAAATATATGGAAGAGTATGGTGATGCCCAAAATCTTGCAGCAGATTATATATTTGGTTTTGCGGCAGGTGTGGATCAGTTTTCTACAGGCTTTGAAAATTTGTTTTCGGATAAAGAATACTACAATACCAATTCAATGCAGTATACATCAGGTGCAATCAGAGACAAACTTGCCGATGATGGTTTCGAAATTCTTGGCTCATCCATCGGTCAGGTAGGATATGACCTTTTCAATACCACAGGAAACATGATGCCATCAATCCTCGCATCTACAGCAGCAGGAGCGATAAATCCTGTTCTGGGACAAGCGACAGGCTCTGCGTTGATGGGTGCATCGGCAAAGGGTAATGCTTATGCAGAAATGATTAATCTTGGATACAACCCAGAGCAAGCAAGCAGATATTCTACGTTAGTGGGCGCTTCTGAGGCAGGACTTCAATTCTTATTGGGCGGTATCGGAAAGCTTGGAGGTTCAGTATCAAGCAAAGCTATAAGTAGTGCTGTATCAAAAATTGACAATGTATTTGCAAGAACAGCAATTCAGCTTGGAGGGAAAATGTTTTTAGAAGGTACTGAAGAGTACCTTCAAGAAGTGCTTGATCCTTTCTTTAAAAACATTGCATTTGGAGAGGACAATGACATTCGCTTTATCAGTGAAGATACTCTTTACTCAGGATTGCTTGGTGCGTTGTCGGCAGGTGTGCTTGAAGGTGGCTCTACGGTTGGGGGCAATGTTAGTACATATAGGACAGGCAAACAGCTTAAAGCAGCAGGTGTGACAGCAAAACAACTTTCAGAGTTAGGAAGTAAATTGTCTATCAATTCAGAGGCATATAAGCTTGCTGGAAGAATCAACGAAAATACAGGAGCATACACCATTGGAAGAATGTTCAATGCGCTTAATGCTGAAATCACGGCTCAAAACAAGGCTGAAATTAAAGAGGCTTTAAGAGCAAAAGGCATAAATCCTATTTCAGCAAATTCCATTGCAAATTGGATGGAGAGAGTTGTTGCCGGGGAAGAATTAACA
>JAFZEI010000055.1 GCA_017560765.1 Clostridia bacterium
GGCGCACATTGTATGAATTGATAAAATAGAGAGACTGTAATACAACACCTCTCCTCCCACCGTCTGATGGGCTTTATTAGCGAAACCGTTTGCAGAAATATTTTGCCTGTAAAGTTCGATTGTTTTCTCGAAAATGTTCATCTCAACATTCTGTACCTCCGACGCGTGCAAAATCATACACTCTACAAACACAGAAAGCACTGTCACAAGCAAGCATGCAATAGCAATTATAAGAATATGAATTTTTCTTTGATCCTTTCTCTGTACAAAATACAGATAAAAAGCGTACGAAGACATTCCCACAAGCAGATAGAAAATTCCTGTGACACTACCAATAAAAACGAAGTCAAGCAAAACACATATTGCCGCACCTAAAAGGGCTCCTAACAAAGAAAAAACAAATGTGCGTGAAATCTTCATTTGTTTACTCTCTGATTTTTCTTTTTTTTGTTGTTCGAGCATAGCTGTAGGATCTATAGAAAGCATTACTTTTTCTCCTTGATATTATCATTAAATTTTACGAGCATTTATAAAAAAAACGCTGTACTAAATTCAAAAAATATTATATACTAGAATACCATAAAAGACAAGTGAAAGAGGTATGAATCAACTATGATTACATCAAAAAAAATAGAAGAATTAAAGAATCTTTTTATAAAATACTACGGTGAATCTTCAGAAGAAATACGTTTCTTTACATCACCCGGCCGCGTTAATCTCATAGGAGAACACGTTGATTATTGCGGAGGACTTGTATTTCCTGCTGCGCTCACACTTTCAAGTGTTGCTGCAGTCAGACTCAATAATTCCAACACTGTTAATCTTCGCGCAGATGATTTAGACGGACTTTATTCTTTCAGCCTTAGCAATACAGAGGCCGGCAAAGAACTTAAATGGGGCAACTATCAAGCAGGCGTTATTCATTGGCTTATGGACAATGGTTACGAAGTTCGCGGAATGGACTTTCTCTTTACAGGAGATATTCCTTTCGGCTCCGGACTTTCCTCATCTGCCGCTATTGAGCTTACAACTGCTGTGGCCGCAGCAAGCCTCTCTGCAAATTACAACGAGAAAGGTTATGATTTAATAAATCTTGCGCTTATAGGCCAAAAAGCCGAGCATACTTTCAGTGGAGTAAATTGCGGAATAATGGATCAATTTGCTTCTGCAATGGGTAAAAAGGACAATGCCATTTTGCTCGATTGCGCTACTCTTAACTACAAGCATGTGCCTTTAAATTTAGGCGAATATACACTCATTCTTGCCAATACGTGTAAAAAGCATGCCTTGGGTGCGTCTGCATATAACAAGCGCAGAGAAGAAGTTTCAGAAGGCCTCATAAGAATGAATAACATTCTTGGTACAAACAAAGAAAACCTTTGTGATTTTGCAGAGGATGATTACATCAAGGCCGAGCCTTCCCTCCCCGCTGACAAGATACGTGACAGAGTAAAACACGTTATTTTCGAGAATCAACGTGTAAAAAAAGCTGTTGAGATTCTTGAGCAAGGCGATTTAATGGGCTTTGGAGAAATGCTTAAAGAAGCACATATATCTCTTCGCGATTTATACGAAGTTACAGGCTTTGAGCTTGATACAATGTTTGATGTTGCGTGTCAAACAGAAGGTTGTATCGGTTCACGTATGACAGGCGGTGGTTTTGGCGGCTGTACAGTTAATATCGTAAAGAAAAGCGCCGCCGAGGATTTCATTAAATCCGTGGGCAGCGCATATGAGGCAAAAACGGGAATCACACCTGCATTCTATGTTTGTGACATCGGTGACGGTGCGAGAGAAATAAAAATTTAATCAATAAATTATTTGAGCTTTTACGGTTTCTGCTTCACTTTCCAAGCCTAAACCTTTAAGAATTTCAAATCCGAAATCTATTGCAGCGCCTGCGGAACGACCGGTTATTACATTACCGTCTCTTACCGCAGGCTCTTGTGTATATTCTCCGCAGGAATCCGGATTTATACATCCGGGGTAAGATGTGGCTTTTCTGCCCTCTAAAAGGCCAAGCTTTTCAAATGTACAAGGCGAAGCACAAATGGCGGCAATTACCTTACTTTTATTATAAAATGCCATAACAATCTCATTAACTCTCATATCATCACGAAGATTATGAGCATTAGGAAGTCCTCCCGGCAAAATAACACCGTCATAATCCTTGCTTATTTTATCGTAATCGTTGTCATTCATATTATCAGGCAATATTTCATCTGCTATAAAATCAATATTATGTGCGCCTTTGAGGATATCGTGACCTGTTGTGCTGTAAATATCAACTGCCACACCTGCTCTTTTTAAAATATCAACAGGAGCAACTGCCTCAACTTCCTCAAAACCATTCGACAAAAGTACCATCATTTTCATAGTTAATCAATCCCTTTCTTTTATATAATCTCATTCACAGACGATATAAATCTGATATTCTTTAAATTCTCCTCACTAAGCGCCTTCTTAATCGCCTCAGCGTTGCCCTTTGGCACCACGCATTTCTTAAAGCCCATACGGAATGCTTCACGCACACGCTTTTCGGCTTGACTGACGCTTCGTACCTCACCGGTAAGACCAATTTCACCGAAAACAACAGTATCTTGAGGAAAAACAACATTTCTGTAGGACGACATGATTGCAGCTGCAACAGCGGCATCAGCCGCAGGTTCGTAAATACGCATTCCTCCAATAACATTAACGTAAGCATCACAATCACACATTTTATAACCCGCTCTCTTTTCTAACACTGCAACAAGAAGTGAAATTCTGTTGTAATCAATTCCCGTTGCCATTCTTCTGGGGTTTGCAAGTGTTGAGTTTGAAACGAGAGCCTGCACTTCAAGGAGCATAGGACGTGTACCCTCTAATGTACAAACTACAGCAGTGCCTGCCACATCCTCAGGTCTGCCCTCAAGCATAGCTGCAGAAGGATTTATAACTTCGATAAGGCCTTCCTCACGCATTTCAAAAACACCGATTTCATTTGTAGAGCCAAATCTGTTTTTAACACACCTTAATATCCTGTATGCTTGGTGGCGTTCACCTTCAAAATAAAGAACTGTATCAACCATATGCTCCAAAACGCGAGGTCCTGCGATACCACCGTCTTTCGTTACGTGTCCTATTATAAACACAGGAACATTCATTCCCTTTGCAATTCTCATCAACCTGCTCGTTATCTCTCTGACTTGGCTTACGCTGCCCGGAGCAGAAGCAATTTCATCATCATACACTGTCTGCACGGAGTCAATAACTATATAATCCGGCTTTATTCGTTCAATCTCGCTCTCAATGTTGCTTATAAGTGTTTCTGAATAAATATAAAGCTTTTCAGCATCTACATTAAGTCTTTCTGCTCTCATTTTTATCTGCTGAGAAGATTCCTCTCCGGAAACGTACAGCACATTTCTGTTTTTTGCTATATTTCCGGATAGCATAAGCATCATAGTAGACTTACCTATTCCGGGGTCACCTGCGGCTAAAATAAGTGAACCTTTTACAATTCCACCGCCTAAAACTCTGTCCAGTTCACCTATTCCCGTAGTTTCTCTTTCTGAAGACTCTGATGTAATATCCTTTAAAGTCTTTGCCTTTGTTTGAACATGAACACCCTGAAAACCGAAAGAGTTGCCACCTGAACTTTTACTCTCAGATTTTATTTTTTCTTCAACAAAAGTATTCCAATTTTGACATCCGGGACATTTTCCAAGCCAGCCGCTTGATTCATAGCCACATTCCGTACAAAAATACACTGTTTTAGTCTTTGCCATTTTCTGCCACCACTTCACCGTTTTTTACGGTAATAACAATATTTTTACTGTTTGACTCCAACATCATTGTTGAAACTTTATCTTCTATCTCATTTTGCAGCAATCTTTTAATAGGTCGCGCTCCGTATTGGGGCGTGTATCCCTTTTCTGCTATTAATTCCACAACAGCTTCTTCGACTTTTAGCTTCATACCGTTTGCGGCAGCACGTTTTTCAAGTTTATTGACGAGAATAGATGTTATTTGCTTTATTTCACATTTAGTAAGCTGTTTAAAAACAAGGATATCATCAATTCTGTTTAAAAACTCAGGTTTAAATGTTTTCTTAAGCTCATCGTTTACATTCTTTTTCATTATTTCGTGCTTTTCAGCTTCGGAATGCTGTGTGAAGCCTAAAGTTTTTGGCTCTGAAATATTTCTTGCTCCCACATTGGATGTCATTATAACCACAGAGTTTTTAAAGTCTAATTTTCTTCCCTTTGAATCAGTTATTTGACCTTCATCAAGAATTTGGAGCAATATATTAAAAATATCGGGGTGTGCTTTTTCTATTTCGTCAAAAAGCACAACAGAATACGGTTGATTGCGTATCTTTTTAGACAGCAACGGTTCGTCTGTAAAACCAACATATCCGGGAGGAGAACCAATGAGCTTCGAAACGCTTGCCGACTCCATAAACTCAGACATATCAAATTTTATCAAAGCAGCTTCGTCTCCGAAAAGTGCCTCTGCAAGCGCTTTACTAACCTCAGTCTTACCAACACCGGTAGGCCCCAAGAATATAAATGAGCCCACAGGTCTGTTAGGATCTTTAAGTCCTGTTCTGCCTCTTCTTATAGCCTTTGCCACAGCATTTACTGCATCGTCCTGTCCTACTACCCTCTCATGCATTATGCTTTCTATGTTTAAAAGTCTTTTACTCTCATCTAAATCTAATTTTGTAAGCGGTACTCCTGTCCAGTTGGATACTATTTCTGTAATATCATTTTCTTCTACCGTAGGTATGTTGACATTTTCGCCGCTTAACTCTTTCTTTGCGTCGTTTTTACGCTTTTGTGATGTTAAAAATCTCTCTTCTTTATATAAAGCCGCCGCATCCTCAAATCGTCCTGAAAAAATTGCATCGTCAAGATGTCTTCTCGTTTGTTTTAATTGTTCGTCTGAATTGTCGCTTTCTATCATAACCGGAGGCATTTTTTGAAAACTTTTATAAGAAGCAGCCTCGTCTATTATATCTATAGCTTTATCCGGCAAAAATCTATCGTGTATATAACGCTTGGACAAATTCACTGCAGCTTTTATGGCATCATCTTTTATGAAAACATTATGATGCTTCTCATATACACCTTTAAGCCCACGCAGAATTTCAATCGTTTCTTCTTCGTTTGGCTCCTCCACATTAATAGGTTGAAATCTTCTTTCTAATGCAGGGTCAGACTCTATATACTTCCTGTATTCTCTAAGAGTAGTAGAACCAATAAGCTTTATGCTTCCTCTTGAAAGCTCAGGTTTTAAAATGTTAGCTGCATCAAGCGAGCCCTCAGCATTTCCCGTTCCGATTATTGTGTGAATTTCATCAAGGAAAAGAATCACCTTAGGATCTGCTTTTGCTTCTGCCAAAACTCTTTTAAATCTTTCCTCAAATTCACCTCTGTATTTAGCACCGGAAACCATTGCAGATAAATCAATAGAAATAATGCGCATCTTTTTTAAATTGCCGCCTACATTTCCGTCTGCAATCATCTGGGCAAGGCCTTCCACAATGGCTGTTTTGCCAACACCCGGTTCTCCCACAAGGCAGGGGTTGTTTTTTGTTTTTCTGCCAAGCACTTGGAAAACTCTGTTCATTTCTTTTTCTCTGCCAATGATGATGTTCCTTGAGCCTTCTAAAGCTTTTCGTGTCAAATCAGTACCGTATTTTTCAAGGAATGACATATTTTCTTCTGATTGTTTTTTTACAAAATCCACAGCCATCCTCTCCATAGGCGTCACATCTTGTCCTCCCCTATGTTTTTGAAGTTCAGCTGTAAAATCATCTGTTTGTAAAGCATTTACAATATCTTTAAACAACATTGTAGGATCTACGCCTAAATCTATAAGCACACGTACTGCTATGCTGTCTACTTCTCTGAAAATAGTTACAAGAAGATGCTCTGTACCCACTTGGCTGTGTCCGTAATTTAAAGCTGTTTCTTTGCTTCTTCTTATTACTCTGTCACACGCAATTGTGTAAAACACTTCTCCTGTATATACATTTATACTCCCTGTTTGTTTATTTGTTAATCGACAAATAGCTTCGTGTATCTTTACAGGTGTAAGATTATTCTTTATTAGCACTGTTGCCGCAATACCTATAGGATCGAGACACAATCCGTAAAGTAAGTGTTCTGTACCAACAACATTGCTGCCCAACTCTTTTGCTTCTAATACAGCATACGAAAGGGCCGCTTGTGCTTTCTCTGTAAAATCTATATTTTCAAAATAACCTTGCATATTTCCTCCTACTGACCAATTGTTAAAAGTTCAAGGGCTGCATAGTCTTTTATAAGACCACTTTTTATCGACATATCCATTTCTTCACAAAGTTCTATTTTTGCTTTAATAAACTCTAAACTCATACGACCTGCTTGCCTGGAAAGTTTAGAAGCAGCAAAATCTTTTATACCAAGATACGAAGCAATTTCCGCATTGCCCGTACCCTCTGACATTAACTTCTTAACACTGTAAAGCTGCGACCACATTTTGCTCAAAACGGCTATTATCTTCACAGGCGGTTCTTTATCCTCCAAAAGCCCTTTCATAATCCTATAAGCTTTATCCGTATCACCGTTTGCCACCGCATCATTAAGATCAAACAACCTGGGACTGTAATGCATACTGCAAAGCAAATCTATGTGTTCCTTATTAATCTCGCCGCCTTGCGGTACGTAAAGTATTAATTTTTCAAGCTCTGTCATTAATCTTGAAATATCATCCCCAACGCCATCTATCATGTATTGCAGTGCAAAATCCGAAACAGTTCTGCCGGCTTTTTTTATTTCATAAGCCAAAACTTTTTTTATCTCTGCCGGGGACTGTTTCTTACATTGGAAAACAATTCCCTTTTCACATACTGTTTTATAAAGCTTATTGCGCTTATCGGCTTCAAACTCCTTAAAAACAATAACTGTATCGCTATTTTCAGCTATATCTACAAAAGACGTCTCGGTAGCCGCTTTAAACATACCGCTGCCACTTACCACCACAAGTTTTTTATCTCCAAACATAGACGTCGTTGCACATATAGACTCAATTTCCCTTACATCTGCATCTTGTCCGAAGAAATAACAATTCATACTGTCAACATCAAGCCTTGCGCGTATCCGACTTTCATATAAGTCTTTAAGATAACTTTCAGGGCCGTAAAAAAGGTATACGTTTTTAAGATCTTCATTTTGAAGATGATTTTTTATTGCTTTTATGTCTTCAATTTCTGCCATACTCTTACAGTACCCTTTCTCATTGTGACTCTTATTGCCCCGGACAAATCGCTTCTGAAAATAGCGGCGCCTGCATTTTCCAGCGTTTTAAGAACTCTTTCTGACGGATGTCCGTAACTGTTATTTTTACCAACACTTATTATAGCATACTCAGGTGAAATAATCGAAATATTTTTGTCAAGTGTACCTGTATCAGCCCCATGATGAGCCACCTGCAAAACATCCGCCTCAGACCAAAACTTTCTTTCTGTCAAAAAGTTTTCTGTTTTCTCCTCAATATCGCCGGTAAAAATTGCTGTACCATCACTGTTTTCAGCTATCATTACCACTGATGCATTATTTAAATTATCTTCGTTTGATTCATTAACCGCCATTTTATTTAAATAAAAAGTAAGTCGTGTCCGACCTGATTCATACTGCATACTTTCCGATATTTGCATTATTTCTATACCGAACTTTTCTGCGATTTTGCACGCTTTCTTTATTCCCGTATCCTGAGGATTATCAGGTACCACCAGCACCCTTATTTTGTGTTCTTCTGCTACCTTCTCAAAACCTCCCGTATGGTCACTATGTCCATGTGTCAATAAAACAAAATCCAATTCCCCTACACCTTGCTTTAAAAGCAAAGCACTCACATCCACATCACCTTCACCTGTATCAACAAGGCCGGCTATTCCGTCGCATTTATAAAGCACACTGAGCCCTTGACCTACATCAAAAAAGTGCACCTCTGTCCTACGGAATACTACTGCTTTCGTCGCTACAACGGCGATTATTACAGCAATTGTCAAAATGTAATTCTTTCTTAAATATTTAATAAATCTCTTATTAAAAAAGATTATTACGACCAAATAATAAAGCACTATTTCTGATTTACCCATTGATGGCACAGTACATAAGCCAAAAGGAGGAGGTATTCCCGAACCTGTTTCGGAAATAAAATTCAAACCTATCACAGCCACCGATGTTATTGCTGCCGACAATTTCATAAAAATCGCTCCCAAAGGCAAATAACCTAAAAGCCATATTCCTAAACCTGATACGCATATTGCTCCTGCAATTTTACTTGCAAAAAGAGTGGCTATTATTCCGATAAACGAAAAACTGTTAAAATACGTTACAAGCAATGGAAACAGCCCAATATTCACACTAAGTCCCGAAGCCAACCAACGAGGCAAAGTACCAAAAGCAAACACTTTACAAGAAAGAATAGGCAACAAATAAAGCATAGAAGCAGCCGCACCGTAACTCAGTATAAAACCGGAATTAAAAAGTAAATACGGATTGTTCATAAGTTGCACTATACACGCAAAGAACAACGCATTTTGTCCCGAAGCAGGCTTTTTTAACGCTTTTGCAGTAAGTAAATAACCGCTTTGCAACATTGCTCTCGTAACAGACGGAGAAAAATCCGCAATTGCAGCATACATCACTAATACCAAAACAGAAATTGCACTTCTGGCAGAGTAATGGACGTATCGCCTTGAAAGCATTTTCGTCACTGCCCATTGTACAAAGCCCACATGCATTCCGGAAACGGCCATAACGTGAGATATTCCCGTATTTCTGTAAGCTTCTTTGTTGCTTGATGATATACCACTCGTATCACCTGTTATAATTGCCATGGCAACACCCGTCTTTTCCTTGCCGATATTTCTTGACAGAGTGTTTTTTATGCTGTTTCTGATGTCTGCTGCAAGCAAAGTAACATTTTTTCTTTTATTTAATATTTTAATACTATTATCCTCCGGCGTAATTATATATTTGATTTTTTGACTTGCCAGATATTTTCTGTTATCAAAATCCCCAAAATTCGATGCCGTTTCAGGCACTTTGACATAATTTCCCGGAGTATAAATTCTTATATACGCACCCTTTTCTAATACACTTTTAATTTTTTCACTTTGTTTATACGTATATAACATTATTTTTTCCTGTTGTAAAAAATCGCCTTTATATATAAAAATCAGCTGATTTTCTTTACATTTACATGAATTATACACAAAGCCATCTATGTACTCACAGGAAAACAATTCACCTTCGTACAGATTATCACAGCTCTGAGCATCGGTAAAAAGCAGAACTTTAATAATCGATACAGAAAGTACAATACACAGCACAGTCGGAAAAAACATTTTCCCGACTGTCTTTTCAAAATTCACTGTTTTTTACTCTTTGGCTTTGATATGAGAGATGCTATCAATGCCAATAAAATTGCTGTTACAATACCCGACGCCACATCTGCAAGTCCTCCGGTAAATATCCCTCTGAAACCAAATTCATCTACAGCTTTAAATACTCCCTTACACAAAGAATATCCAAATCCAAGTAAAGGAATTGTTGCTCCAAAGCTTCCTATTTTTACCACATAATCGTATATACCTACTGCCGTAAGCACAACACCGGACACAACATATAACACAAGTATTCTGGCCGATGTAAGCTTTGTTTTATCAAGTAAAATCTGTGCTATGGTACATAATATACCGCCCACAGCAAAAACACCTAAATATTTAAGAAATATATCTACTGTCATAATTAATACCTCGGTCAAACTATTTTTATTGAGCCTCTATTGCGACGGCATGAGCTATCCCCGATATGCTCTCAGATTGTTTCACAGAAACAGGACTCATTAAAGCTCCTGTACCTACAACGAGTATTCTTTTTAAATTCCCGCCTTGAAGCTGTTTATAAAAATAGCTTGCAAAAACAGATGCTATACAACCGCAACCACTGCCGCCGGAATGAGTCTTTTGCTTTATTGGATCAAATATCATTGCTCCGCAGTCTTGATGCCTAAAACAATTATTTCTTTCATCATAAAGGCTATATCCGTGCATATCCATCAATTCTCTCAACATGCCGCTGCCTGTCAAACCCAAATCACCTGTAATAATTGCATCATAATAGCTTGGCTCCAAACCCAAATCGGACAAGTGAGCAATTATTGTATCTGCAGCCGCAGGTGCCATTGCTGCGCCCATATTATTTGCATCTGTTACATTAAAATCAGTTATCTTGCCAATAGTTACAGAAGTAATTACCGGTCCTCCCGATTGACTTGAAAGCCATAGTCCGGCAGCTCCGCTTACCGTCCATTGTGCAGTGGGAGGCCTTTGTCCGCCTTGTTCTACAGGCATACGGAAAGTTTTTTCTGCAGCACAAAAATTGCTTGAGGCCATACAGATTACATTATCCATTCCTCCGCTGTTTATCAGTAATGAACCGGTCACCATTCCCTCCGCAATTGTAGAACATGCACCGAAAAGTCCCAAATACGGTACTCCGCTGTCTCTTAAACCAATAGATGATGCAATACATTGATTCATTAAATCTCCGGCTAATATACAGTCTATATCATCAGTTTTAAGTTGGATTTTCCTCATAAGTTTTTGAAAAACCGAACCTGTAAACTTTGCTTCTGCTCTCTCCCAGGACTTTTCATCAAAATCCTCATTCTGTACTTCATCAAAATAATCTCCCAAAGGACCCTCTTTTTCTCTTGGTCCTACTATCGCCGCTGTTTCTTTTATATATACTTTTCTATCATTTGTATACGTCTGTTTTCCCTGCTTAGTTGACATAATATTGCTCCTCTATTTTATAAGATAATAAATAAAGCCGGCTATAACCGAAGCCGCAGTCCCATAAACTATTACAGGACCTGCCACTTGAAACATCTGTGCTCCTACGCCAAGAATAAAGCCCTCGCTTTTATATTCCATAGCAGGCGAAGTTATTGAATTTGCAAATCCCGTTATAGGCACAATAGTGCCTGCTCCGGCAATATTTCCTATTTCATCATACACATTAAAAGCAGTCAGCAAAACACCGACAAAGACCATAAACATTACTGTAAGCGCCTTGGCATTTTCCTCTGTTAATGTACCAAAAATCTTTTGTGCCGTACTACTGATAATAATATCATGAAACAATTGTGCAATTATGCATATCAGCCCACCGAAAACAAATGCAAAAAAACAATCTTTAATAAGTCCTGACTTTTTGGAATATCTATTTGTCATTTCGCTGTATTTCTTTTCGGTAAGTTTGTTAAGATGATTACTCATAAATACCTCCTAAAAATAATCATGAGTATTGTTTCATCTTTCTGTTAGTTTTATGCGCATTTTAATTAATATCTTTTTCTCCATACGCGATACTTGTACTTGAGAAATGCCAAGTCGATTTGCAATTTCTGTCTGCGTCATATCGTTAAAATACCTGAGTTGTATTATTTTCTTTTCATTATCATTTAAATCCTCCATTGCCCTATCCAGTGCAATTTTGTCAAGAAGCCTTTCATATCCGTGATTATCCCCATCATCGGATTGTAATATCCTATCGATTAGAAATTCTGTGTTGGCAGAATTTTCATCTACAGGTGCATAAATCGATTCCGGGATTCTGGCTGCTTCAATTGCCATTATTATATCTTCTTTTTCTACCTGCAAAGCCTCTGCTATTTCGGAAACAGGCGGCTCTCTAAAGTTTCTGCGTTGTACTTCTTCTACATACGCTTTAATTTTAAATCCCAATTCTTTTACAGTTCTTGAAACTTTTACCGGTCCTTCATCTCTTAAGTACCTGCGTATTTCTCCTGCTATCATAGGCACCGCATATGTAGAGAAGCATACGTCAAAACTCAAATCAAAATTTCTTATTGCTTTTATCAATCCTATAGAGCCTATCTGAAAAAGATCCTCAGAATCTGTACCTCGGTTTAAATACCTTTTCACTACGCTCCTTATTAGTCCTGTATTATCTTCATATAATTCTTTCTGTGCTGCATTACTTTCTTCGTCGTTACCGCATTGAACCGTTTTGATAAGTTCTTTTACTGCGGTATCGTCGTATTTTCGCACAGATTATCACCACCGAATATTTTAAACAAACGAATTTCTGTACCTTCACCCACAATAGACTGTACACTAAACCCGTCACAAAAGGACTCCATAATTGTAAAGCCCATACCGGAGCGCTCCATTTCAGGAGAAGATGTATATAATGGTTCTCTGGCTTTTTCTATATCCTCAATACCGCAACCCTCATCTGTTATACCGACTTCTATTGCATTTTCATATAAAATACACTCAAATTTTATAATACAAGCTTCTTTTTTCTTATTGATTTTACCGTATCCGTGTATAATGCAATTTGTTACTGCTTCGCTAACGGCAGTTACAATATCCGACAACTCATCTATGGTCGGATCAAGCTGTACTGCCATAGCACTTACTAAAGACCTTGCCAGTTTTTCATTACAGGATTTTGCGCTGAATTCTGCGTTTAATCTGTTAATTTCTTTACTGTTACACATATCACAAAACATACTTTCACTCATATATAACACCTATCCTTTCTTTAAACGGCATCGTGAATACTTTCGCATTTTTCTATAAATTGGAAAACTCCTGACATTTCCAGAATACGCGTAGCATTGGGGTTGTTGCAAATAATCCACGCCTTGCCGCCCAACGCTTTTACTTTCTTATATCTGCCCATAAGCATTCCTATACCTGAGCTATCCATAAATGACAATCCGTTAAAATCAAACAGTATATCTCTGACCGGCGGCTTAATAAGCTCCGAATCAATCCTAATTCTTATTTCATCTGCAAAATGGTGATCAAGTTCACCGGAAACTTTAACTATCAACAAATTTCCGGTCTTTGCTAATTCAAATTTCATTGTATTATCCTCCTTTAATTTGAGTACAGGTTCATAATACAATTATTTCCCGGGAAATAATCAAATCCGGGAAATATTCTAAAACAAAATTTTTTATTGATTTACATTGATATGGCCGGCCATTTCTTCTAATTTTTTCAGCCTGTGCGCAACGCCTGATTTACTGAGTACGGGAACAAGCAGCATTCCTAACTCTTTTAGGCTCAAAGATTCATTTTCTACTCGCAATATTGCAATTTCTTTAAGCTGCTCCGGCAGCGTTTCAAAGGTTGCTGTTTTCATAAATGACGAAAGTAATGCTGTCTGCCTTGCTGCTGCCGCCACTGATTTATCTAAATTTGCATTATCGCAATTCATCATCCTGTTGGCATCACTATTGCCCTTTTTTATAATATTTCTGTTTTCAAACTCCAACATTGCACCAACAGCGCCTATGTGTGCCAAAAAATCAGAAACTCCGTTTATGCTTTTTATGTAAACGACTTCTCTGTCGTTTCTTTTGGTGACATTATACGGAATACCGCACTGATACAGCTGCTTTTTGCATATTTCCGCCGCCAAGTTATTTTTAAAAGCTATTTCTGCTCTTGCAGGCTTATCCGGCGACGCAATGTATCCGGAATACAAAAAGCAACCTCTCAAAAAAGAATTACTGCAACAAAATTTGCTTTGCTCTTCATTATAGCAAACAGAATTCCCACGATAAATCTCCACTCCGTAGCAAATGCCGGTTTTCTTGTTTTTGCAAAAATATACTCTCTTTTCAAACCCAATCGACTTTGCTTTTGAAGCCAAACCGTTTATCCTGCGGACTAAATTTTTATCTTTTAATTTAAAATTATTCTCCCCATGCATCAAAAGAAATGCGGAAAGCTCGGCTGCCGCGCAACATTTTGATTTAATATCAGAAACAATAAGTTGTTGTTTTAGCTGTGAAGAATAACTTGAATTTTGTTGCATTTTAATTATCACATTCTTTTTTTATCACAAGTAACTCATGCATAGCTCTTGTACATGCCGTATACATCATATCTGCCGGCATATCCCACACTATGGCAAAATCATATTCCAATCCTTTAGCAATATATAAGGGCAGAACTTTAAAGTTGACCTTATTGCTTACGAAACATTCCTTTTTAATACAGCCCTCAAATTTACGTGCCTCTGCTCCGCTGCGACAAATTACCGCAATGTTTTCGTATCCCTTTTCTATTGCCTGTTTTATATACTTTTGTGCCTCAAATGCTGCCTGTTCGGTATTTTCTGCCTTTATTTCAACAGGAGAACAGCCTTCACGCACACAATTTGTTTCTGTATTTTGACTTTGATATTTAGACGCATATTCAACAATCTGACGTGTAGAGCGGTAATTTGTATTAAGCTCATACGTTCTGAAAGGTCTTTTTTTAATAATGCTTTTAATATCCTTTACAAAGTTGCCTTGATTTCCCATTATTTTCTGATTGCAATCTCCTACAAAAAGCATATTAGAGCCTTTATATACGATTTTGAGAAGCTCTATATAAACAGGCACATAATCCTGAGCTTCGTCTGCAATAATATAAAAATTATTTACAGCTATATCAGGTTCATACAAAGCCACATATATAATAGCCACGGCACAAGCATCCTCCCAAGAGTCATTTGCAGGTGCATAATCAGCAATCTCAGGATATACGCTGTACATCTTTCTGTATAAGACAGGTGCAGACATAGACATAAGCATAAAATCAAGCTCCATTTTGATTTTCTCTATCAACTCGGGAGTTCTTATTTTGTTTTGTTCTGCCACGAACACAGCTATTTTCTCTGTTCTTTGCATTATTGGCAAGTCGGAATACGTAGAATAAAACAAATCATGCAGAAGCTCAGCAGGAACTTTTCTGCCGCCGTCATCATCCAAATCAAGATCCTCTGCCATAAAAATATTCTGTCTCAGATACTTTACGTATTCTGCTACTTTATTACGAAAATCCATTGTGGATTTATACTCTGCCAAGCGTTTATAACCGATGCTTTCAGGAGTGCTGCTTTGAATTATTTCTTGCTGTGAAAGTCTGTCTGTAAATTTATAATCCTCTAAATCTTTAAGCGCATACTGTATTACGTCTTCAAACAGAAACTCTTTTACACTTTCTTCTCCTAATTCCGGCAAAACTGACGAAATATATTCTGAAAACACACTGTTCGGAGAAATAATTGTCACTTCTCCGTGTTTCAGTCTATCTCTGAAAGCATAAAGAACGTATGCAACTTTATGAAGGGCAATAGAAGATTTTCCGCTGCCTGCACAGCCCTGTATAACAGCGATTCCTTCAATGTAATCACGTACAATTTTATACTGTTCTTTTTGAATAGTCTGCAATATTGTTTTCATGTGCGTATCAGAGTTTTGATTAAGCACTTCGCACAGCATTTCATCATCGGAAGGCATTCCGATTTCTGTGCTTTTAATCAATTTACCGTCCTTGAAAACATATCGCTTTTTCTTAAGCAAATCGCCCTCAATAACACCTGCAGGTGCGGAAAAATTAGCTTTGCCGGGCTCTGCTTCATAATACAGTGACGCAACCGGCGCACGCCAGTCTGTAGTCACTATAGCACCTGTTTCCGGTTGGCGCAGTGTGTGAATACTAAGATAATAATTTTCTTCCTCGTCTTCACCTTTTTCTTTAAATGTAAAGCCTGCAAAATACGGTTCTTTTAACTGCTTTCCCAAACGTGCCACAAACTGAAGCGAATACGCATATGCATTAGTATCCAAAAGCTCATTCTCAAGCAAGTCTTTCTTTTCATCATCCTTAAGCTCATTGAAATAGTCGTTAAAATACTTTCTTTCTTCAAGAATATTTTCACGACGCATTTTTAGATGTGCAAGCTCAGAATCAATACATTTTTTTACTACTTCAAGTGTTTCTCTGACATGCTTTTCTTCGTTGTTCATATTATTGTAATCTCACCTTTATTATCAAGCACTACTTGGACATTGCTACCCTCACCGATTTTGCGAAGTAAGAATAATTCTGCCAACTCATCTTCGATTTTCTTTTGAATTAATTGACGAAGAGGTCTTGCTCCGTATTTTTCATCATAGCCATTTTCTGCCAAATAATTGTATACACTATCCTCAATTGTAATTTTTATTCCCTTGTCATTACATTGAGATATTACATCCTTCATCATAATCTTAGAAATTTCAACGAGATTTGCTTTTGAAAGAGTATTAAATACAACGATTTCGTCAACTCTGTTTAAAAACTCAGGTCTGAAAATCTGTTTAAGTGCATCTGTGGCATGTTCTTTTGCTTGTGACCTACTGTCAGATGCAAAGCCTATACCGTTGTTTTTAGCAGATGTACCGGCATTAGATGTCATTATTATTACAGTATTCTCAAAATTTACTGTTCTGCCCTGACTGTCTGTTAATCTGCCGTCATCAAGAATTTGCAAAAGCATATTAAACACATCGGGATGTGCTTTTTCTATTTCGTCGAAAAGCACGACTGAATACGGTCTGCGGCGTACCCTTTCCGTAAGCTGTCCTGCCTCGTCATAACCTACGTATCCCGGAGGTGAGCCTATCATTTTGGATGCCGTATGCTTCTCCATATATTCTGACATATCAAGACGTACAAGTGCATCCTCTGTGCCGAAAAGCTCGATTGTAAGCTGCTTAACAAGCTCTGTTTTACCTACGCCTGTAGGTCCTACAAATATAAATGATGCAGGCTTAAAATGACTTCTGAATCCTGATCTGCTTCTTCTGATTGCCTTTGATATTGCAGAAACAGCCTCATCTTGACCTATTACATTGCATTTTATCCTATCGCCCAAGCGCATAAGCTTTTCTGCTTCGTCCTCTGTCACTCTTTGAAGCGGAATTCCCGTCCACGTTTCCACAACCTTGGCTATATCCTCATAAGTCAAATCAATGTATTGCTTTTCTTCCATTTCTGCAAGTTGCGATTGATTAAGCGCCAAAGCACTTTTTACTTCTGCAATTTCTTTAAAGGATGCCATTTGTTCTTCTTCTGTTGTCGATTCTTTTGCCTCTAACTCAGCAATTTTATCATTTTGTTCTGCAATTTCCTTTTTCTTAGCTGCTATAAGCGGTAACATTTTATTCCTGAGATTTGCCCTTGAAGCCGCCTCATCTACTACGTCAATTGCCTTATCCGGCAAAAATCTGTCAGTGATGTATCTTTCTGCCATTTTAACGGCATCTTCAAGCAATGTATCGCTCATACGAACTTTATGATATACCTCATAATGTACTTTTATACCCTTTAATATTTCTAATGTTTCTTGAACAGAAGGTTCATTTACAAACACAGGTTGAAAGCGTCTTTCCAGGGCACTGTCTTTTTCTATGAACTTTCTGTATTCTTTTAATGTTGTAGCGCCTATTACTTGTATTTCGCCTCTGGAAAGTGCAGGTTTTAATATGTTTGCCGCATTCATGGAGCCTTCTGCCTCTCCTGCGCCCATTATATTGTGAACTTCATCTATAACAAGAATTATGTTACCTGCTCTTTTTACCTCATCAATAAGACCTTTCATTCTTGCTTCGAACTGTCCTCTGAATTGAGTACCGGCTACCATTGCTGTAAGGTCAAGTAAATGCACTCTTTTATCAAGAAGCTTTTCGGGTGCTTCTGCGCGGCTTATTCTTAATGCCAATCCTTCTGCAATAGCTGTTTTACCCACACCGGCCTCGCCTATAAGCACAGGGTTGTTTTTTGTTCTTCTGTTAAGAATTTGAACTATTCTTTCTATCTCTCTGTCTCTGCCGACAATGTTATCTATACCGCCTAATTTTGCTTTCTCTGTCAAATCCACACTGTACATGGATAAGAATTTAAATTGCGGCTTTTCTTTTTCTTTTTTTCTATCACCGTTTTTACCGTTTTGCTTTGCTTCTGCTTGTGACTTTTGCGCAGCAAAGAACTCATCGGGAGGCATCATGGAACCACCCATATTACCAAAAAGCTTAAATAAATTAGGAGTATTTGTGCCCGAAGGGGTGTCCTCTGCAGAATTACTGAGATTATCATCAATATCTTCTCCGAGACTTTCTAGCATCGAGTCCATACTCTCTGTCATATTCTCAAGGTCTTCATCAGAAATACCCATTTTATCTAAAAACTGTGTTACCTGTGGCAAATTCATCTTTTTAGCACAAACGAGACACAGTCCTTTATTTACCTGCTGCCCTTTATTGTCTATCTGTGTTATAAAAACCGTTGCTATTCTTTTATGGCACACACTGCACAATTCTCCGTTCATTTTAACAACCCTTTCAAATAATATCCCGTATAGGATTTGTCACATTTAATTATTTCCTCAGGCGTACCGGCGAAAATAACATTTCCGCCACCGTTACCGCCCTCCGGACCCATATCTATTATATAATCAGAGCATTTTATCAATTCTAAATTATGCTCTATAACAACAACAGTATTACCATTGTCTACCAGCTTTTGTAAAATCTCCACAAGCTTTCTCACATCATCTGTATGAAGTCCCGTTGTAGGCTCATCCAGCACATAAAACGTTTTTCCCGTGCTGACCTTTGACAGCTCTGTGGCAAGCTTTACTCGTTGTGCTTCTCCTCCGGAAAGCGTGGTTGAAGGCTGTCCCAGCTTTATATACCCTAAACCAACCTCCTGCAGCGTAGAGATTTTTCTCTGTATCGTCGGAATATCCTTAAAAAACTCCACTGCATCATCTACCGTCATATCGAGAACATCAGAGATATTTTTCCCTTTGTATTTGATTTCCAATGTTTCTCTGTTGTATCGTTTTCCTTTACATACCTCACAAGGCACGTATACATCCGGCAAAAAGTGCATTTCTATTTTTTTGATACCGTCTCCGTCACAAGCTTCGCATCGTCCACCCTTAGTATTAAAACTGAATCTGCCGCTTTTATAACCTCTTGCTCTGCTCTCCGGTACTAAGGCAAACAAATCTCTTATAGCTGTAAATACTCCTACATACGTCGCAGGATTTGAGCGTGGTGTCCTGCCTATCGGAGACTGATCAATACAAACAAGCTTATCTATATTCTCCCTGCCCTCTATGGCCTTATATGAACCATCAGTGCAATATTCTTCGCCTATGCCTTTTACAAGCACTTGATTTACCAATGAGCTTTTTCCCGAGCCGGAAACTCCCGTCACGCAAATAAACTTTCCCAAGGGAAAATCTACGTTAACATTGCGTAGATTATTTATTTTAGCACCTTTTACGGTAAGTTTCAAATTGTTTCCGTTTCGTCTGGTCTGAGGTACTTCTATTTTCTTTTTACCGCATAAATACTGGCCTGTAATCGAATCCTTGCAATTCATTATTTCTTCCGGTGTGCCGGCTGCAATAAGCTCACCTCCGTGCACTCCTGCGGCAGGACCAATATCCACTATATAATCTGCTTGCCTCATCGTGTCCTCGTCATGCTCTACAACAATTAATGTATTACCTAGGTCTCTCAGGCCTTTTAATGCATTCAGCAGCTTATCGTTATCCCTTTGATGGAGTCCTATACTTGGCTCATCAAGTATATACAACACGCCCATAAGACCTGCCCCTATCTGTGTTGCAAGTCTTATTCTTTGCGACTCTCCACCTGACAGAGTACCCGAAGAACGTGAAAGTGTCAAATATCCCAAACCTACATTTTTTAAGAAGCCCAATCGCCCTTTTAATTCTTTGACAATAGCTTCTGCTATTATTGTTTTTTCTTGAGACAGCTTAAGGTTATTTACAAACTCCAAAGCCGCGTCCACCGACATTTCCGTAAACTCTGCAATATTTTTACCGCCCACAGTGAACGAGAGGGCATTTTCGTTCAGTCTTCTGCCTCCGCAGTGCGTACACACAGACTCTGTCATGTAATATTCTAAAGGATACATCTCTATATGACCTTGCATTTTACGTTGATATCTTGCATCAAGAGATGATATCAATCCTTTATAACTTTCCCCGTCTCCGCAAATAATAATATCTTTTATATTATCAGGGTATTCGGCGAATTCTGTGTGCATATCAAATTGATATTTCTTACTTAATTTTTCTATTATCTCCATTCTTTGTGATATGTTATAATCAAAAAGCATGGCCATTCCCAAATCATAAAATGTTCTGTGACCTATTCGCCCTGCAAAAAAACTTTTTTCAAACTGTTGAATTCTGCCGATTCCCGCACATTTCGGACATGCTCCCATAGGGCTGTTAAACGAAAACAGCTTAGGTGATACCTCGGGCAAGCTTATGCCGCAATCGGGACATGCGTAATTACTGCTGAACATTATATCATAAGCCTCACTCTTTTCGCTTATATCAGATGCCGGTTCTGTAACATTAGCTATTGCGATACCTGCTGCCAATGACAGTACCACCTCTAAAGAGTCGCTTATTCTGCCTTGCAAGCCTTCTCTTATAACGATTCTGTCCACAACAACGTCAATATGGTGAATTTTATATCTGTCCAGTGTTATTTCCTCATCCAAAGGATAAATATCACCGTCAATACGTGCCCTTGAGTAACCTTTTTTTCTTAATGTTTCGAGTAATTTTGTATACTCACCTTTTCTTCCTCTTACCACCGGTGCCAGCAGTTGCACTTTGCTGCCTTCGGGCAACTGTAAAATACGGTCTGTCATTTGATCTATTGTCTGAGTAAAAATCGGCTTGCCGCATTTTGGGCAGTGCGGGTCTCCCGTTCTGGCGTACAAAAGTCTGAGGTAGTCGTAAATTTCCGTAACGGTACCTACTGTTGAGCGCGGGTTTTTAGAGGTAGTTTTCTGGTCTATGGAAATTGCCGGCGAAAGTCCGTCAATTCTGTCAACATCAGGCTTCTCCATCTGGCCTATAAACATTCGCGCGTAGGAAGACAATGACTCCATATATCTTCTTTGCCCTTCTGCGTAAATCGTTTCAAAGGCTAACGATGATTTTCCCGAACCGCTCAATCCGGTAAGCACCACGAGCTTGTCTCTGGGAATTTTGACATCTATATTCTTTAAATTGTTTTCTCTGGCTCCGTATACGGAAATATACTCTTCTTTCATGTTTTTCTCTCTTTTCTACTGAATTGCCTTCAAGGTTCTTATTGTATCTCGTATCATAGCTGCTTCTTCATATTTAAGCTCTCCTGCAGCCTCTGCCATTTTAAACGTAAGTTTTTCTATAAGCGTATCAAGCGGCATATTTTTCTCTTCTTCTGTTAAATTCATAACGTTTTTTAGTTTTGTTTCCGGAGCTTTATTACCTATTCTCCTGCCGTTTTTATCCACTCCGCCTGCGGCAATATCTTTTATCACATCGCCGGAATTCTCTTTTATTCTTGTAGAGTCTATAACATCTCGTACACTCTTTACTACTGACTTCGGGATAATATTATGCTCTTTGTTATATTCGCTTTGAATTTTTCTTCGTCTGTTTGTTTCTTTTATTGCATAATCCATAGACTCTGTTATATCGTCAGCATACATTATTACTCTGCCTTCTACGTTTCTCGCAGCTCTGCCCACCGTCTGAATAAGAGATGTTTCACTTCTTAAAAATCCTGCCTTGTCCGCATCAAGAATAGCTACCAAGGATACCTCAGGTAAATCAAGTCCCTCCCTTAAAAGGTTGATGCCTACCAACACATCGAATTCGCCCGTTCTGAGGTCTTTGATTATTTCCATTCTCTCTATAGATTTAATATCAGAATGCAAATACCTGACTCTGATGCCCACATTCGAAAGGTACTCTGTAAGGCTCTCTGCCATTTTCTTTGTTAATGTTGTAACAAGAACTCTTTGATTCTTCTCTGTAACCAAACGAATTTCACCTATCAAATCATCAATTTGTCCCTCTACCGGCCTTACAACAATCTCCGGGTCTATAAGTCCCGTAGGTCTGATAACTTGCTCTACCACCTCAGAAGCGCGCTCTTTTTCGTATTTTGCAGGAGTTGCGCTGACATATATTATTTGATGAATCTTGTCCTCAAATTCATTAAATTTCAATGGTCTGTTGTCAAATGCGGAAGGCAACCTAAAGCCATATTCTACCAAAGCTTCTTTTCTGGCTCTGTCTCCGTTATACATTGCTCTTACTTGGGGAATGGTTGCATGTGACTCGTCTATAAACATTAGAAAGTCCTCCGGGAAGTAATCCATCAGTGTATACGGTGCGCTACCCGGTGCTCTGCCGCTTATATGGCGTGAATAATTTTCTATGCCGCTGCAGAATTTGGTTTCTTTCATAAGCTCCATATCATATCTTGTGCGCTTTTCAAGTCTGTATGCTTCAACTTCTCTGCCCTCGGCTTTTAATTGCTTAACACGTTCTTCCATTTCTTCTAAAATGCCTGCAATGGCTCTGTCCATTTTTTCGTCTGTTGTGGCATAATGCGAAGCCGGAAAAATTGCGGCATGGGAAAGTGCGGCTTTTACAGTATAGTTGAGCGCGTCACATTCCGTAATGCGGTCAATTTCGTCTCCGAAGAACTCAACTTTTATGATGCTGTCGCTGCTTTCCGCAGGACGTATACTTAATGTATCTCCGTTTATACGAAATGTTCCTCTGCCTGAAAAATCTCCTGTATCTCTTGTATAATTCATAGATACAAGCTTTGCTGCCGCATCTCTTATTTCCATGTGCATACCCGGCCTTAATGAAAGCATAAGGTCTGTATAATCCTCCGGATCTCCAAGTCCGTAAATACATGAAACACTGGCTACAATAATAACGTCGCGCCTTTCAAAAAGTGCTGCTGTTGCGGAATGTCTCAGTCTGTCTATTTCGTCGTTTATGCTTGAGTCTTTTTCTATATACGTGTCTGATGCTGCTATATAAGCTTCAGGTTGATAATAGTCATAATATGAAATGAAAAATTCTACGGCATTATTTGGGAAAAATTCTTTGAATTCACTGCAAAGCTGCGCTGCAAGTGTTTTATTGTGTGCCAATATAAGCGTGGGTCTGTTCATTTTGGCTATAATATTAGCCATTGTGAATGTTTTACCGGAGCCTGTAACGCCAAGAAGAATTTGTTCTTTTAAACCACTTTCCAAGCCGTCAACAAGTTTTTCTATTGCCTCCGGCTGGTCTCCCGTAGGTTTAAAAGGCGATACTAATTCGAATGCTTTCTGCTCGTATAACTCTGCCATTTTTGTCACACATCCTTCCCCTGCTTTGCTTTGAAAAGCAAATTTGATTGAATGAGTATTATACCACAAATAATATAATAACAGCAACCGAAATATACCATGCCGCGTTTTGTACTTTTTCTACGGAAAAGTTTCTCTCACCTCAAATTTTGTTAATGATTTTTTCAAGTACTTTTCTTTGACTGTACTCTGTAAAAATGTTATTATTTAATTACTTTCAAACTCACTTTGAGGAGGTTAATTAACTATGACAGCAAGACAACAGCTAATAGAACTTCACGATGTTTATGATCATAAGGGTTCATCGGACATTTTCTTGGAAGCAATGCGTGATTGTATCAAGCATCACATTAAAAATAATCAGTTTTTTAGACAATATATGTCAAAAGAAGGATTTGATCCCGACACATTGCAAGCTGAGGATGATTTAAAAAGGATTCCCTTTATACATGCCAACTTCTTTAAGAAATACGAGGTACTCAGCGTACCGCGTGAAGATATAGTTTTTTATGCCACAAGTTCAGGAACAACAGGTCAAAAAAGTCAGATGTTTTTTGATAAAGACTCAAACGACTTCGGCAATGCAATGATAAAAAACGAATTCAGATATTTTAACTTTTTATCAGACGAGTTGACCAATTATCTGCTCTTTACATACGAACCTGCTCAAACGAGTAAAAATTTGGGAACTGCACAAACAGATATGGGCTTACTTCAATATGCGCCTGTAAACGACACTTTCTTTGCACTCAGATATAATGGACAAGGTCACGATTTTGATGTTTACGGCACCATAAATGCACTCGAAGAATATGAAAAGCAAGGTCGTCCCGTTCGTATTTTCGGTTTCCCATCTTTCTTGTATTTCACACTCAAACAAATGAAAGATATTGGTCACAGACCTCTCAAACTTAACAAAAAATCCATGACAATGCTCGGCGGCGGATGGAAAGGCTATGCCGATAAACAAATACAAAAATCAGAGCTATATGCACTTGCAGAAGAAATGCTCGGCATTCCGGAAGCAAATTGCCGTGACGGATACGGTTCTACCGAACATTCCGTACCATATTTTGAATGTCCGCACCATCACTTTCATATACCGGTTTACAGTAGGATGATAATCCGTGACGTAGAGACATTAGAGCCGCTTCCCTACGGAATGCCCGGTTTTGCCAACTTTATTACGCCTCACCTTATGAGTGTACCCGCAATTTCCGTACTTATGGGAGACATGGCTGTTTTACATGCTCCCGAAGAATGCGAATGCGGCATTCAAACTCCATATATGGAAATAATCGGCAGAGCAGGTACAAGCAAAGGCAAGAGCTGTGCTATAACGGCAAGCGAACTTTTAAAACGCTGAGGAGGTTGTTTTTATGGACGTTATTATTAAGGGTAAAAGAATACAAACAGACAAAAACAATTGTCTTAATAATGTAAACGAATGGATAAACGAAACACTATCACAAGACACTTTAAACGTAAGACGAGTAATAAAAGCACTTGACGAATTGGGACAATATTTGATAAATAACAAAGAATTCCTTCTTCCCGAATTGTGCGAGTTAGGTTTTTCAACAGAGGAAGCAATTCAAATAAAAAAAGATTCTCTCGGTGTTTTGTCGGCCGATGAACTATTTAAAAAGATAAAAAGAGAGCTCGGCGGTATGCCGTTTGAAATCAACAGGTTAAGCTCTCGCGAAGACGAGTTCGAAGGATGGATGCCTGTAGGTGTTTTAGGTCACGTAACCAGTTCAAACGATGCTATGCTTCCATTTTTCAGTTCGGTTGAAGGTATTTTAACAGGCAACATTAACATCATAAAAACAGCTTCGACAGCACGAAAAGTGGCCATGACTATGATTGAAAAATTATGTGAGATTGACGAGACATTGGCACCGTACTTTTATGTTTTCCCGTTTTCTTCAAAAGACGAGGCACTTTTAAAGGAAATGTTTGCACTTTGCAACGCAGTTGCTGTTTGGGGGTCTGACGCTGCTACATCAGGCGTACGTAAACTCGCACCTGCCGGGGTTAAAATTATAGAATGGGGCAGCAGAATAAGTTTTGCATATTTTACAAAAAAAGGATATACAAAAGAAGCACTAAAAGGATTGGCAGAAGACGTGTGTGTCAACGACCAACAAGCTTGCAGCGCACCGCAAGTTGTTTATTTCGAAGCAGATAATAAAGAAGATCTCATTTCTTTTGCCGAAAGCTTTATGCAAATACTTCAAGAGGTATCTGACACATATCCTCTTCACCCCATGTCTCAAGCAGAGCACGCTGAACTTACGACTCAAAAACAACTTTGCTACTTAGACGAGATAATGGGCAAAGGGAAATTAATAGATGGCAAAGGTTGTCGAATCTTTGTAAGATTTGACGAGGAATTGTGTGCATCTCCCCTTTTCCGTACTATTATTGTAAAACCAATTAAAAGAAATAATTTGATATCAATTTTAAGACCTTTTCGTTCTTATTTACAAAGTGTAGGTCTTGCGTGTGGCAAAGAAGAAATAGCACAATTAAGCAACCTCTTATACGCGGGTGGCGCAAGTAGAATTACCGAACCCGGACTAATGATGGGCGGTTACACAGGAGAGCCTCACGACGGAGTTCGTGCGATGACACAGTATCTCAAACGAGTAAGTCTTATTAACAACAATCTTCCCAAAGGCAGTATGTCTTTATCTGAAATGCGCCCGATGGATATCGCGCCTTTTGAAAAAGGCACACCTCTTATGAACAAAAGCGACTTCCCTCAAATGCGCGAAATTTCCGACAAAGGTTATCTTGTGTTAAAAAGCGGTGGCAGTTCAGGTAAGGCAAAATACGCACCGCACTCATATGACGATGCACAAACAACATACGATGAAACTGCACGCTTCATAATAGCCGCAGGAGTAGATCCTAAAAAAGACATCTGTATGAATCTTTTCTATTCAGGTGGACTTTATGGCGGTTTCATAAGCATATATGAAGCATTAAAAAAAGCAGATGTCATACAGCTTCCCATGACTGCACAAAGTGATACAGAATTTGTAGTACAGGAAATAATTGCTAATAATGTAAATTTAATTATGGGTATGCCCACTTACATTCTTAAACTCTTCAGCGAGCAAAAAGAAGCTCTTCAAGAATATGCTCATATAGAAACAGTATTATACGGCGGCGAACATTTTGATCCTGCACAAATAACATATTTAAAAGAAACATTCAATGTTCAAAGAGTTGCCTCACTTGTTTACGGTTGTAACGAAATAGGTTCTATGGGATATGTTTGCGAGCATTGCGAAGGCAGCATTCATCATGTTGTTGCTACAAAATACCTTGAAATACTTAAATTAGACAAAGACGAGCCAGTTGAGCCGGGTGAAATCGGCAGATTGGTATGGACACCAAGAGATCAAGAAAACATCGAAATCAAGCGATACGAGATAGGCGATTTAGGCCGTTTTATCAATGAACCTTGCAAATGCGGCAGATTGGCGCCTCGTTTCGAGCTTTTGGGACGCTTTGGTGACATTTTTAAGTTTGCCACAAATTATGTCAATTACCAAAACATAAAAGCTATTTTCGCCAAAGAAATCGGCTATACGGGATGGCTTCAAATAGTTCTCAGCTACAACACCAAGGACAGCATGGAGATTCGCGTAGAAGATAATATTTCCGTATCCGAAGCAGAAACTCTCAGCGTATTAAAAGCGCACTCCCCCGAAGTTGCAGAAACACTCGATGACAACACCGGCAACATCAGAATAATCAAACAAAGCAAAGATACTTTTGAGCTCAGCACAGGCGGCGGCAAAGTCAGAAGTGTTATAGATTTGAGAAAATAACAATAAGAAAAGGTTTTATTTATGAATGATAAATATTTGTACAAACACAATCCTATAGTTAAGCGAATATTTTTATCAATGCTCGCCCCTACTATTTTGATGAATTTGACAACCGCGATAGGCTCTGTTGCCGATACAATTATCATCGGGCAGTATTTAGATGATTTATCGCTGTCCGTTGTTACTTTTGCGACACCGATTTTCATGTTAATAAATACTTTCGCGGCACTTTTTGCCGTCGGAGGATGTATCACAATGAGCATCGATGCCGGTAAAGGAGATAAAAAATCAGCCAATCAAGCATTCAGCTTATCCATCGAGCTGCTCTCTTTTATCGGTATTTTGTTTTTTTTCGCAGGTACATTTTTTAGCAATACCATTACCGGTTGGCTTGGTGCCAGCGGCGAAGTTTTCGGTTTGGTAGAACAATATTCACGTATTATTCTTATAGGCGGACCAGCTTTTGTTATAAATATCGGTTTGGCTTTTTTTGTACGTAACGATGGTCGTCCTACTCTTTCTATGATCGGAATGTTTTCTTCGATTATAGTGGACATCATTCTTAATTTTGTTTTTGTCGGCTATCTCGGCTACGGTGTATCAGGTGCGGCTTATTCGACTGTAATCGGTCAAATTGTGAGTATATCAATTATCGCTACTCATTTCTTTTCCTCTGTAAATACATTAAAGTTCTATTTTACCTTAAATAAAAACATATGCCGTGTTATCAAAAACGGTGTAAGCTCTGCTCTCAATTTTGTTTATCAGTTTTTGATAATTCTTATTATGAACCATATTTTGGTAAAACTGGCTCCTGCAAACGGTGTTATTATTTATACCGTGGTATTTAATTTATCTACCGTTTCACTTTCTGTGTTCGAAGGCATAAGCCAGACAATTCAGCCTATGATAAGTACATACTTTGGTGAAAAAAGCTTCAAAAACATTAAGGCAACACTTCGCTTGGCATTTATTACAATTTTGGTTATTTGCGGCAGTGTTACTCTCCTTTTGGAAATTTTCCCGCAGCTTGTCCCTATTATTTTCGGTATTGATGATAGTGTTTTGATTCAAGAGTCCGCGGTAGCTGTTCGTATTTTTGCTACAAGCATGATAATAATGACGATTAATGTCGTTATCGGTTATTACTTACAATCTACCGAAAAAACAACACTTTCGACAATTTTAGTCAGTCTGCGCTCTTTTGTTTTTTTACTTAGTTCAACCATTATTTTGGGGTTAATCTTTGGTATAAACGGTATATGGACTTCATATACCATCGCAGAAGTATCAGCTTTCATTTTTATCGTATCTTTTCTCAGTGCAAAAAAAGCAAAAAACAGTATAAAAACAGACGAAAACGGTATATACTGTTTAACCTTTAATTGTTCTGAAGACAAGTTAGAAGATTTTATATCATATGCGGAATCTTTCATTAAAAAAAATAATTTTTGCACAGAAGTTTGCGACAACGTATCCCATTACTTATCTATGCTAAAAGAATTTAGCGTTATTAAAAACAGTAAATTTATTGAAATTGAAATAAATAATATTGATAACAAAATCATTATCAGAGACAATCTAAAACGCACAACAATATCCGAAGATGCTCCGGTACTCGGATGGAACAGATTGTGTATTAAGCAAGGAGAATAATTATGTTTACAGGAAAAATTTGTTCAATATCTATACTCAACAAAAAATTTTACTTAAATGCGGTTAATGGTTTTTTAGAGTCACTTGCCGATAATCACAAAAGCAAAAACAACGAAAGATTTTTAAATTTCAAAGAAGCTGTTATTAAAATACTTGAACTTAGAATAGATAACGCCTACCCGGGATGTGACGGAATAATAAATATCGATATGTCGCTTACCGAAGATTATATAGAAATTTCCATAAACGACAAAGGTGTTCCATGTTGGATAGATGATTTCAAAAGTGAAAAAGTTGATTCTATCGGTATGGAAAATTTAGGTAAAGACGGCCAGCGAATTTTTGTAAGAATGTATATGCTGAACATGATTGTATTTAAAGAACCTGATCCATTCCCTGAAATGCAAGTATTGGACACAAACATCTCAATAAAACGTGTCGAAACAGAAAAAGATGTTCTCGAAGCAATCAGATGTATTTACAGCGAATACGGATATTCATATTCTTATCAAAAGTTTTATTATGTTGAAAGTTTTATGAATGCTATCAAAAAAAAGGAAATAATGTCATTTTTGGCAGTTAACGAGCATGGTCAAACAGCAGGTCATTTCGCACTTTTATTTTCTGATAAATTCAAGAATATGCCTGAAATTTCCACGGTTGTTACTCGAAAAGAATTCCGCGGCTTAGGTTTATTTGCAAAATTTATGGATTATAGCATTGAACTGGGAAAAGCGAACAATTTCCGTGCATTGATGGGGCAACCCGTAGCCTTTCATTCCATGTCTCAAAAGGCTTTTATAAAGGCCGGTTTTACTGCCACCTCCCTATTACTTTCATATATAAATGCCGAAATCGAAAGTGAATATAACAAAAACAAACAGAGAATGGATTTATTTGCCGCTGTAAAAATTCTTGACGAATCAGCTTGCGGTGTGATTTATCCTCCCGAAGAAATAAAATCTTTTATAGAAAATATACTGACAAAAGCAAATTACAATTATCAAATCGGTGCTAAGGCGGCAAAAGCAAAAGAAACTCAAATCAATGTCCATACCAGCCGACACTTAAAAATGACGAGAATCATTCTTTCTGCGGCTGATGATTTTTTCGAAAGAGTATTAAGAGAGACAGTAAAAGACTCTATAAAAAATAAACTTGATATGATAGAACTTATGATTTCTCTTAACACCCCGAGCTGTGAATTTGCTTATAGAATTGCAAAAAAATGCGATTTTAAAATTTCGGGAATTCTCCCGGGCAGTGAAATAGCAGATTATATTATAATGCAATTACTGCTTGCATCAGATTATGATTATGACAGTTTGATTGCTGTAGGCGATTATGAAGATCTCAAAAATGAGATTATTGACTTAAACAAATAATTTTAGTGTAGGAGAAACAAAAATGAGTGTAAAAATATATTCCGCAGAAGAAATAATACAATATGCAAGAAAGAATTCAAAATATTACGCTGAATTATACAGAGACATACCTGAGAATGCCTGCCTTACTGATTTACCTTTGATTGTACAAGATGACTTTTGGGCCAATTGCGATAAAAACGGATATTGTGTTGCGACTCGTGAGCAAACAGACGGACAAATTTTTAAAAGCGGCGGTACTACAGGCAATCCTAAATATTCCCTCTATACTGCAGAAGAGTGGCAAACAATGTGTGAGTGCAGCGGTGCTGTATTAACACGAGGAGGTCTAAAAAACGGTATGAAAATCGCAAACCTTTTCTATGCTGGCGGTCTTTATGCAAGTTTCTTGTATACATACAGTATGCTCTATTTTGCCTCTGCAAAAACTCTTGTGTATAACTTATCAGGAAATATTGATATTGAAGAAATTGTCCATACCATACACGATCACAAAATCAACTGTATTGCAGGACTGCCGTCAATACTTACTAAAATTGTTTCATATATTGAAGAAAATAATATGACCGGTTTTGCTGTTGATACGATATATTTTGCCGGCGAAACACTTTATCAAGACCAAAGAGATAAAATCAGCAATGCTTTTGGCAGAAACATTGATTTTAAATCGATTTTTTATGCGTCCAATGACGGCGGCCCGATCGGTTACTTTACAACCGATTGCGGATTCAATGAGCACAGAGTAATGTCCGAACTTACAATTTTAGAGTTAATAGACCCCGACACAGGTGAAATTATTACTGAAATGAATCGTCCCGGCGTTATATATATTACTTCTCTTTTTAAAACTCTAATACCTCTTATTCGTTATCCTGCGGGAGATATCGGTGAATACACCGAACCAGAAGGCAATCCCGACCGTAAATTCAGAATTCTCGGCAGAAGCGATGTTGCTGCCAGAGCCGGCTATGTTTCTCTGTATTATCAAGATATAGGCAGCATTTTAAAGAAGTGCGGTATAGACTATTATTCATATCAAATCATCTCAAAACGCAGTGAAAAAGATTACTTCGTTTTCAGAATAGCTGCTCCGAAACAGGGCGATACGGATAAATTTATTGATATGCTTCTAAAAGAACGTTCATTTTTAAAAGATGCTCTTGACGACGGTACATTAAACTCCCCTGTTGTGGAATGGTGCAAACCTACCGATTTGGACTACAACCCACGAACAGGAAAGCTTAAATCTATAATTGATATGAGAAAATAATTCTGATTATAAATTAGCTGCCTCAACAGCTGCCAAAGACATCAAAGGCTCATTAGCCCTATAAATAGTATCAAATTGAGCTACAGACAAAGGATTTATACCGATGCCGCATTCAATGGTATATCCGGGGCGATTGTTTTCTTGTATAAACCAATCCTTGTACCCGGCATAGCCTGATTCTGTCGGTGTTAATTCAAGAGAATATCCACTTGCTTCGGATAATTTACGCCCTATTTCAAGAGAACCCTCAGGCTCATAGTCAAGATATTTCCAGAAAATAACATTACCTTGCGTATGATAAGATAATGTCAATTTAAAGGCATTCCGACGGGTAAAATTGCCCAAAGCAACGCTTTCCGCCTCAGAAAAAGCAAAAGGTCCCACATAGTCCCGCGGACCGGGCAAATTATATCCTTGTGCAAACTTAATTTCACGTGCCTGTTCCCATCCGGCAGGATAATTAAGATTCAAATCGACGCCTTTTATATTAGCCTTCCACCCTGTCGGGAATTGAATATTCGGATAATTTTCTGAAAGTTTTTTTGCTGATTTATATATATCACTGTCTTTGTCAAAGTAACCGTTTACCAAATCCACTCCATCAGGATTAACCATTGGTACAATGTGGATTCGACACAAATCATAAATGGTTTTGGCATTATAACCACCAACATCACCGCCAAAGGCATAAGCCTTAGCTAATTTCTCAATATATTTAAGAACCACAGGTATTGTTATCCACTCGTTTGCGTGGTGTGATGCATTATACATAACACTTGTATTACCCTTGCCAAAAGTAATGCAGTATAAACCTCTCCCCAACTCACTGTTCCCTATAGTATAACTCTCCAAAAATGGATATCGGGCAATAATCCCTTCTATAAACAAAGACATTAGCTCCCATGTATATGAAATTTCACCGTAAGTAACTGTATTTTCTCCGTTATAAAAGCCTAACGGGACATTAATTATCGCCCCAATCGGTAAATTATTAGGCGATATATTCGGATTAGCAACGCTGATAGCTTGCGAAGAAGTGCCGTAACGTCTTGAAATTTTATAAAAGGTGTCACCGGACTCAATCCTGTATCTTAAAAAGCCCGTAATGTATGGCAGCAACTTTTTCCATGTAGCCGCACCTACCACACCGTCAACAGTAAGGCCGTTGTCTCTTTGAAATTCTCTCACAGCTAAATACGTGCTCTCCCCAAAAACACCGTCAATGCCCTTGTTCCTACCTTTTATGTTGTAACCTGCTCGTAAAAGAGCAAGCTGAAGCATTTCCACTTGCGGGCCTTTGTCACCGCGTCTTAATAATATCATGCTAAAGAGCCTCCTGATAAAAATAACTCTTTAGTATTATATGCACCGGGATAATTAGACGTACTGATATACGAATCAATTAAATTCTATCTCAAAACCATCTTGCTGAGATATTTCCTTAAGCAAATCCACAGCACTGTCAAAGCTGTCCGCAACAGGTTTTTGTGTTTGCTCATCAGAAACAGCAGCAAATCCATTTAAATCATCATTTTTTGTGGCATAAACCACACGAAGCGACATACCATATGCTGTAGTTGCACTTTCCGAAAGAATGTCCGTCGCATCCTTTTTCACAATCATGTCTTTAACAATTGAATTTGCAAAAACAAGTATCAAATTGCCCTTCCCGTCAAGCACGCCGCGACTGTTAATTTTTATCAAAGCCGCCAAAGAGGCTTGGCCCTTACCTGAAACATTCGAAAGGAAATCCTTCCAATCAAGCTCGTCAGATTCTGTTATGCCTGCTACGGGATTCTTCTTTACCGTTTCCTTTTTTATCGGCTCTGCTTGTGTTTCCTGCTTCTTGGGCAGGGGTTTCTCTACCTGCTTCTCTACCTGTTTCTCTGTCGGAATTTCTACAGACCTCTCTTCAACTATTTGAGGTTGACTTACGGAATGTCTTTCTGCTGTTCGAATGCCTGTCCTTACAAGGTCAGAAAGTCTTTGCTCCAACGCAGAAATCCTTTGAGAAACAGAAGCTTCGGATTCATCCCATTTCCTGTCACACAAAGCGAGCATACCTGCTTCAAACAGTATTTTTCTCTGCAAAGCCCACTTCAAAGAGCTGTCCAGCTTTGAAAGCTCTTTTACCATTAAAGTTAATTCTTCTTTGTTAGTATCGTTTGCTATTTCTTTTAATAAATTCATGCTGCTCGGAGTCTCATAAATCATGCCCTCAGGATTTTTAATAGTTAAAATAACCAATACATTTCTGAAAATCTGCATAAGTTCTGCAATAAAATCCGAGGGATCTCTGCCCTCAGAGAACAATACGGAAACTTGGCGCAAAATTTCGGCCCCATCCGAATGGATAATATTCTGTGCAAACTTCTCAACAAACTCCTTGTCAATTGAACCTGTAGCTGCCCTTGCTGCAGAAAGAGTAAGATTGTCTGAACAAGAAGCCAAAGTTTGGTCAAGAAGGCTTATGGCATCACGCATGGCACCATCTGATTTTTGTGCAAGAAAAGCAAGCGCAGGAAGCTCATACGACAGCTCCTGTTCCTTGCAGATTTTCTCTAATCTGCCTATAATTCCCTCTTGCGAAATTCTCTTAAAATCATATCTTTGGCAACGTGACAAAATTGTAACCGGCAATTTATTAGGCTCTGTTGTTGCCAAAATAAAAATAACATTCTCCGGAGGCTCCTCGAGAGTTTTAAGCAAAGCATTAAAAGCTCCTGTCGAAAGCATGTGAACCTCATCTATTATAAATACTTTGAATTTTGCAATTGATGCAGCATAAGCAGTTTCTTCAATAATCGCTCTAATGTTATCAACACCATTATTTGAAGCAGCGTCAATTTCCGAAACATCAAGTATTTGCTGATTTAATATATTGCGACAAACATCGCACTCATTACAAGGGCTGCCGTTTTGAGGATTAAGACAGTTAACTGCTCTTGCAAAAATCTTTGCCATAGTTGTCTTACCCGTTCCTCTTGTACCGCAAAAAAGATATGCATGGGCAATTCTGCCGGACATAACAGCATTTCTTAAAACCGTTACAACCGGGCTCTGTTCTACAACCTCTTCAAATGTCATAGGTCGCCATTTCCTGTACAGTGCCATATAAGCCATTTCCCATGTCCTCCTAAATACAATAAATCAAAAAAGTTCGGCTCTCAAGGGTACAGCCGGAAAGGATACGGCACACAGAGGGCTTCGCTTACCGCTGCTTCCTTCCGGACCTGACGGGGTTCACAAATTTCTGTTGCGTATGTCCCGGCTGCACCTTTGAAAGCCGAACTTGACTTAGTATAACCCATTTTTATTTTAAAAGCAATTTAATTTTTATATTTATCAAAATCCGAAGCATATTCCAGAATAACAATATAAGAGTTACCTTCTGCCATAAGTATAAGAGATTCAATCATTTTATCCTCCGGTATGGCTACGCAACCGGCAGAAGACTTTGCTGTATCACTTGTACAATGAAGAAAAATCGCGGCACCACGTCCCGGTACTGCAGGATTAACATTAAAATTTATCATTGTACAATAATTATAGACACCCACATAATCTATTAAATGTTCAGAACCGGCAGGGCTCCATGAAGAAGGCATCTCACTGCCCTTTACAAGCTGATTATATGTAGGAAATCTTGAGTCACCGCTCCAATAGTGGTCCTCATTCACTTTTATATATTCAGCATTTAACCACATCGGTTTATTTTTAATACCAAACTTCTCGCCCAGTGAATATACTCCTCCCGGTGTGGTTTTTGAGCCGGCTCGCCTTTTCGTTGCATCCGTAATTACACCATTAGCACCAAGATAGCCTTTTGTATTAAATTCTTCTACCCACCTGCCTGCATAATTTGCGTATGCATAAAAGTTGCAAGAGGTATAACCTGCATCCTTTACCACAACGAACACCGTATCTGCGTCCTCTGCTATACTAAGCGACGGAATATCCGCGCCGAATCTGCCCTCGTCGCCATACCCAAAGTAGCATAAAAAATTCCGTCCGTTTGTGCCATGGCAAACAAGAACAACAGCAAGTAAAAGAAAGCAAACAAATATTTTTTTAGCTCTTAAAAGTTTCATATTATGCTTCACGTCCAATCAAATCAATTTTTTCATTCGCAAAGATCATTTCAACAGCTTCCTCAATTGAAATCTTCTTTTCCACCGATTGAAACGGAAGGTTATTTCTGATAACCAATTTAACCGTCTCACCCATTATTTTTCGTAATGAATCCAGAACTTTTTCTTTTGAGTCAAGGATTCTTTCACTAACCATATATTGAACCATCGAAAAAACAGTTATACTTCCAAATCGGCAAACCATATTAGAATACGATGTCTGTAAGGACTTATTCATTCTTGCAATCGCCCCCAAATCATGTGAACAAAAAATAAATTCATTCCGTGATGATCCTTGAGTTAACTCAAATATAAAGAAGAGTGAGATAGCGATTAATTCTTCCGCCATACTATCTTTGCTCGTTTTTACATTTTTTAAATATACTATTATGTCCTTAACAAACGAACCTGTATCAGGAATGTTAAATCCCATCTCTTGAAACCCGTAATAAGGCATCCTGCAATCTGTTCTGATTCTTCCTGCCAAAGATAAGTTTGCTATGTTATCATGTATCAGATTTGAAAAACGCCTATTCCAGGCCTCTGCAGAATATGACATATAAGGTCGAATATTCTCACAAATTTTCTCTTCTTTCAGCAAAAGCAAAGAAAATCCATATTCAGACATATTACAAAAAAACTTCTCATTCTTTTCTTGTAATTTATTCTCTATCGAATCTTTAAGTTCATACAAAACAAGTTCTGTTATTACAAAAACTATTTTGGATTTTTCCTTTCCTCCTGCAATTTTTTCAAAAGCTTTTAACAAATCCTCTGTTTCAAAATTAAAAAATTTAGTAACAAAGCACGTATCTAAAAAAATTATCTTTTCCGCCCGTAAAATTGAAGCAATTACTTTTTTTTGATTAGTTTCAAATAAATCTCCGGAAGCAGATATCATATCAGAAATACAATCCGCAACTGTCATTACGCTTCCTCCCTCACATAGAGATATGCGTTTCTCAATCCTTCCAGACGATATTCTAAATCTTCAAGTGTTATTAGGCCTCTTGCTACATTTTTCTCACCAATTTTTTTGGCTTCATCAAATAATTTTTCAAAATCATCTTCTCCGGTTGGCTCCATTATTGAAACATCACCCTTACGCATAGGCATATTTCTAAATAATTCTTTCTGCTTTTCTTCACTATTGTTTTTCAGTAAAATATTCATCAGTAAAGAATCCCCGGTATCAAAGATATCCAACTCATAACACCTTATTACCACTGACATATATGTGGTCTGGTAATAACTCATTAACGCGAAAACAGTAATCAATTCATGAATATATGGATGCTTCTGTTCTTCCTCTATCGGCACTCTCTTTTTTTCTAATAAACCAACCACAGATTTTACATCTTCTGTCGGCATAATAACTGCACCTGCAAATGCATTTGCCATTTGTTCTTCTTCTATTTCATCATAGTTATTCAAATATAAATCAGCTGTGTTCCCGGTGGAATTATTTTGAACCAAAACATGATATAATTCATGTGCAATTGCAAAATTATTATTTGCCAAGCTTTTTGATGTGTTTAGCACTAAGTAATTTGAATTATTAAATCTAAGCTGAAATGCCCCAATTTCTTTACTTTTCATCGGGATACGCAAAAACTTATATCCTTTGTTATCGAAAATCAATTGTGCTAACGTCTGCATATCTGATATAACTACCGGATTTTGTCTTCCAATACTATCATAAAAGATATTCTTTGCAGTTGATATTTCTTTACTATGCGATTTATTAAATTCCAATATTTTATATAACTTTTCTTTATCCATAATCCCTCTCAAAAAATCCCCGGCAACTATAGGTAACAGAATTACATTTCAACCATTGTCAGTGCATCATAAAAACGAAACATTTCAACTAATTTGTCAGCTGTCTTTTTATCGTCTTCCGCTAATGTTCCCGCAAAAAAAGCCAATCGCCCATTATCTTCAAATTTTCTATATTCCTTCACAGAATCACTAAGAAAATATGTCATCTCATGTCCTAATGCTTTAGCTAAAAACTCAGCTTCTGATTCTTTTAATTCTATTGTTCCATTGAGTACTTTACTCACCCTGCTTTTTTCCCATCCTGTCATAAGAGAAACGTAAGTTTGCCTAATGTTTCTAACATCCAAATAGATTTTAACGTTTTCAATAAACTTGCTCATCTTTTATCACTCCATCCAAACAATTATACACTAGCACTCGCACAGCATATCACAATTTACGTCCCAAATCAAGCGTATTGTTGCCGTAAAAGCAACTTTTGTTTTCTTTACGCTTTAATTTTACACCATTTCCTTGGTATTTTCAATGATTTTTTCATTTTTTGCAACTTTTTATATAAAGCATTTTTTCGTCATACTACAGGTAAAATTAGCAATCTTACTTTTCTCCATATTATTTCAATCTTTATATTGTATTATTCTATAGATTATTTGTTACCCAAATCAAACAAAATTTTTCTGTATTTTTTGTCAAATGAATTGACACAAAGGCTTTTACAATGTTATATTTGCTCGTAACACATCACTGTTTTACGTTTATAATCACACAAGAAGGTTTTTATATGCTTATAAATTTGCACACTCATACATTCCGTTGCCATCATGCAGCAAAAGAAAGCGAACGTGAATATATAGAAAACGCCATTGTTTCAGGGATTAAAACGCTTGGCTTTTCCGAGCATATCCCCTGTCCCTTCCATGACGGTCACGAATCGGGTTACCGCCTTTTTAAATCCGACATAAATGATTATTTCGATACATTGCACCGATTAAAAGAAGAATATGAGAAAGATATTAATATTCTAATCGGCTTTGAAGCAGAATACTATCCCAAATATTTTAAAGATATGCTTGATTTTGTATCGCCTTTTAAGCCGGAATACTTAATATTGGGACAGCACTTTACGTATAACGAAGAAGACGGTTTTTACTGCGCTCTGCCTACGGAAAGTGACGATGTAATTGTAAATTATGTAGACCAAGCTTTAGAGGGGCTTTCCACAGGAATGTTTACTTATTTGTGTCACCCTGATTTAATAAATTATACGGGAAATGACGAGATATACTATACACAAATGAAAAGGCTTTGTGAGGGCGTAAAAAAAATGGGATATCCTTTGGAGTTTAATTTTTTAGGTTGGAGTACAAATCGTCCATACCCCTGCAAGCGTTTTTTTAAAATAGCCGCAGAGGTAGGAAACGATATTATTTTAGGTTGCGATGCCCATAATCCAAAAGCTTTACTAACAAAAGAAACAGAAAAAGAAGCTTTATCTTTTCTTAAAGAATTTGATTTAAAGCCCTTAGACAAATTTAAAATAAATTACCTGAAATGGTAAAAATTACAAAAAATCCCTAATATCAATAATTAGTTTTTCTTCTAAATTTATAAGCCGCTTTGTGATATCTTTTGATTTTTCATCAGCGGCTTCATATTCATTAAGATATTTATTAAGAGATTTTACTCCCATATTGCAACCATCTGTCATAAGATCTGCGATGGTTTTATCAGATTCATTCATGGCCATTTTAAAATTCGTCTTAAACCAAGACATTCCTTTCGCCATAGCCGCCGGATCTTTTCCCTCGTCTTGAAATCTGTCCAGCTCTTTTTGTATTTCTGTTTTTAATTTTTCGTGTTCTGCCCTGCAATCCTCAAGAAGCTTTTTAAGCTCATTTGAACGTACATATTCCAAAACATCCTCTATAGAAGACACACCCATTTTAACTCCGGCATCACATTCCCGAAGAAGTCTTATTGTATCTTGTTCAATCATTCAAAACTACAACCTTTCAATATTTTTATTGAAAGTATTTCTCGCAGCAGTTTATTTTATTCATTTTTATTTTGTCAAATCAGCCAATTGAGGATTAACAGCTTTAATCAAAGAGTCAGGTGACATCATAACTTGATATCCGACTCTGCCACCCGAGAAGCAAATTTTATCAAAAAGTATTGCCGTCTCGTCAGTGAATGTTTTAAATTGCTTTTTCATACCTATAGGAGAGCATCCTCCGTGAATATATCCTGTAAGCGGTAGCAGCTGCTTTTGCGGTATCATTTCTATTGCTTTTTCTCCTGCAATCTTTGCTGCCTTCTTTAAATCCAATTCTCCGTTAGAAGGTATCATAAATACATAATGTTCACCTGTTTTACCCACGGTTACAAGAGTTTTAAAGACAGCCTCCGGTTCTTGCTTACACGCTTTTGCAACCTCAACAGCATTTACAAGCTCAGGATTATAAGCAAAGTGTTCGTATTCGATTCCCCACTCGTCCAAAAGACGCATAACATTTGTTTTTTCGTTTTTCATATCAACCTCACGGATAATTCTAACTCGCATTAAATACTACCATAAAAAACTTTACAGCTCAACTTAAATGTGCTGTAAATGACGATTGATTCTGCTTGACAACTTAGTTATAATTTACATATGTAATGAATACTTCACACAAAAAGGAGTCATAAAACATGGATATAAACGAATTGCTCAAAGGTTTAGAATGCAGTTGCGGCAAAAAACACGAATGTGCCATTAAATATGTTTTCGCAGATAATAATGCAGTTTCACACTTGAAAGATATATGCAAAGAATTTAACCATATTCTCATTGTAGCTGACGAGAATACATATAAGGTTGCAGGAAGCAAAACAGAGAAATATCTTTCCGACAAAAACATTTCTCGTCAAATCTTCCCGGGAACGAGCATTTTGATTCCAAACGAATCAGCCATCGAAGCAGTTCAAAACAAGCTGAATGATATAGACCTTATAATCGGTATCGGCTCCGGTGTTATTCAGGATTTATGTAAATACGTTTCCCACAGCAGCGGCATTCCGTATTACATAGTGGCAACAGCGCCTTCAATGGACGGTTACGCTTCTTCCGGTGCTGCAATGATTACAGACGGAATGAAAGTGACCTACTCCGCAAAAGTGCCGGACGCTATTATTGCGGACACATCAATTTTAAAAGATGCGCCTATGGAAATGATCAAAGCAGGCTACGGAGATATAATAGGCAAATATTCTGCCTTAAACGACTGGAAGCTGGGCAAAATTGTAAACAATGAATATTTCTGCCCCTATGTGTACGATTTAACGTATGATATGTTAAAAAAAGTATTGCCTCTTGCTAAAAGTCTACTTAAAAGAGACGAAAAAAGCATCCAAATATTAACAGAAGCACTAATTCTTGTAGGAATTGCCATGAGCTTTGCCGGCAATTCGCGCCCTGCTTCGGGAAGTGAACACCACCTTTCCCACTTTTTTGAAATAACAGGAATAATTGACAATACGGAATATCTCCCCCACGGCATTGATGTGGTATTTTCTACTGCTATCACTTCAGAAATAAGAGAAAAGATTCTTAAATCTGATTTCCCAAAAACACAATTTGTAATCAATCCAAAAACTTACAAGACAGAAATGGAAAGAACTTACAAAAGTGTCAGTGCCGGTTGCATACAATTGCAAGAGAAGCTGGGCACATACAAAGAGCAGCGTACTTTAATTTATAAAGAAAAAGAATCAGAAATCAAAGAAATATTGGCAGAATGTCCCGCAAGAGAAGATATAGAAAAAATTCTTTCAGAAATTGAATTGGATATTAAAGATTTCTATAAAACTTATTCAAAAGAAAAAATAAGCGATGCCATACACTTCGCAAAAGATTTAAAGGACAGATATACTGTCCTTTGGATGTACTATGATATGTTCGGATTAGAAGAAATCTGACAAATACCCCCTTATATTATAAATGCCAAAGCTCTTCTTTACCGGTGGACACAGCAAAAGCCCCATTGCTTAATGCACCGGTAACCTCTTGCTTTGTTTCTATAAGTCCGCCTGCAATAACAGGTGTACCGCAACGAGAAAATCTTTTTATAACTTTCCCCACCACACCCGGCATCATCTCCACAAAATCAGGACCGGTAGACGGTAAAATTTCCGCAATATTGTCAACGCCTTGTGAGTCATAAATAAAAAATCTTTGCACTGTAATAAGTCCAAAATCCTTTGCAGCCTTAATAAGCGAAGTTTTTGTACTCAAAATACCATCCACGCCGGAGCGTGCAAGGAACTCTATTCCAAATCTGTCTTTGCCTATCCCTTCAGCCAAATCAATATGCACGAAAAGGTATTTCCCCGCCTTATGTGCAGCCTCAATCTGTTCTTTTATTGATAAAATTTTAGCCCCCAGCAAGAAAATAACACTTACATTGGATTGTAAAGCTTTATCAAAATTTTTGTCCTTAGCCGCAGCGATTATAGGCGACACCTCAAGACAGGTATAAATTTTATGCTTCATAAGGTTTAATTCTCCCTTTAAAATAAAATCATATTCTTTGCTTATTTTAAAGTCATAAAATCCTACAGTCAATATTTATCTGTCAATATTCTTTGTTGCGATGACTTGTGTGCCGAAAACATCCTCTAAAATAACATCGCCTATGGAAACAGGCGCACAAACCTCCGCCCCTCTTATAAGCTCCATAGTCTCAAATATTTTACCTTTCGGAATAGGCTTAACCGTTTTAACGCTCACCATACAATTGCACTTATTGGAAACCCTAACCATAGAAGTAACTGTACGAGTTGGATTTAAACATTCATCCGTAGCATACTGCTTGCCTCTTTCGCAAGTATTGCCATTAACACAAACAATGCCTTCGTTTATTTCTGCCGTCAAAGAGCAGCCTTTAGGACAAATAATACACGTTATATTTTTTATCATACTTCCTCCAATTCAACAGTAATCGGTTCTGTTATATTATTAAGTAAATCAGCCTTTATTGTAATCTTTTCCATTTCTCCCGGTGCAGCCTTAATACGAACTGCTTTTGCAAGAACATTTTCACTGCTCTTAACTGTAAATCTCACCTTGCCATAGGGCTTGGTCACACGCAAAAACAAAGAAACATCTTTCCCCGTTCCCGTATTTACTCTTTGGGGCAATACATAGCGCACACCGTTTCCTGCCTCTGTGCATACGGAATCTCCCTTGCAGCCGCCATTTAGTATGTATTGCGCAGCGCCGTTTCCGGCAAGCTCCGCCTCGTCGGAAACATAGTCAACCAAGTCATGTACCTGGAGCACATTTCCGCAGGCAAAAATGCCGGGCACAAGTGTTTGCCTGTTTTCATCTACTATGGCACCATTTGTAATATTATCTATGGGAATACCTGCTTCTTTTGTCAATTCGTTCTCCGGAATAAGTCCAACCGACAACAAAAGAGTGTCACAAGCTATAAACCTTTTTGTATTTTCTATAATCCTGCGATTCTCATCAACTTGAGCGATTGTAACACCTTCTAATCTCTTTTGTCCGTGAATCTCGGCAACCGTGTGGCTAAGATACAAAGGAATATTATAATCTTCAAGGCATTGAACTATATTTCTTGTAAGACCGCCGCTGTATGGCATTATCTCGCAAACAGCCTCAACTTTTGCGCCCTCCAATGTCATTCTGCGAGCCATAATCAAACCGATGTCACCCGAGCCTAAAATAACAACCTTCTTACCTACTGAGTAACCCTCGCAATTCATAAGCTTTTGCGCTGTACCTGCACTGTAAATGCCGGCCGGACGTGTACCGCATATATTCAAAGCTCCTCGGCTTCTTTCTCTGCAGCCCATTGCAAGTATAACAGCCTTAGCCTGTATCTTGAGAATTCCGCTACTACCTTGTGCTGTAACAATTTTGTCGGCAGTCAGGCAAGTTACCATCATATCGTTGTATATTGTAATATTTCTCTCTCTTACTTTTTTCTCATACACAGAAGCGTATTCCGGGCCTGTAAGCTCTTCTCCCAGCTTGTGAAGACCAAAACCATTGTGAATACACTGCTGCAATATTCCGCCGAGAGAGGCATCTCTGTCAATAATAACAACATCCTTAACTCCGCTGTCGTATGCCGCTACTGCTGCAGCCATACCTGCAGGACCACCGCCTACAATTACTAAATCATGTTTTATCATATCCTGCTACCTCCTATTAAAGCCTGCCTGTAAGCTGCTCTGAACCGTTACCTTTTTTAGTTACAGCTTGAAGCTCTGCACCATTTTCTTCTGCTAAGATTTTCATAACATTCGGCATACAGAAACCGCCTTGGCATCTTCCCATACCGGAACGCGTTCTGCGCTTAACGCCATCAATATCTAATGCAATAGGATTTCGCCTTATGGCATCACGAATTTCACCTTCGCTTACTTTTTCACATCGGCACACAATTTTGCCGTATTCAGGATGAAGCTTTATATACTCAGACTTTTCCTCATCAGACATATTACGAAAAGCATGTGGATTTTCTCTGCTTCCGTTCCAATCCTTTTTTAACTCCAGTTCTATATTGCAATTTTCTTTTATAATTCCGGTAACGTATTTTGCTATTGAAACGCAAGAAGAAAGTCCCGGCGAATCAATTGCCGCAACATGAATGAGACCTTGAACTTTTTCTGATGCCTTAATAATAAAATCACCTGTTGTTTCTGATGAACGAACACCTGTAAAAGACGTAATAACTTGTCTGAAATCAACAGAGGGGACTGATTTTTTTGCATATTCTATTACTGTATCTATTCCTTTTTGTGTTATATTTTTATCATCAGGTGTATCCACTTTTGCTGCAGTAGGTCCTGTTAAAAGATTATTATCAACCGTTGGAGAAACAAGAATTCCTTTTCCGTTTTCGTTCGGCACTTGGAAAATTGTATGACTTACACGGATGCCTTCGCTCTTATCCAACAACAAATATTCCCCTGCACGAGGAATTATTTTAAAGAATCCGTCGCCTGCCAATTCAGCGATTTTATCAGAAAACGCCCCGGCGCAATTTATAAAAAATCTGCCCTTAACTTGTTCTTTTGCAGAAGAATTAATTACAAAAATATCATCTTCTTTAATTATTTCAGATATTTCAAAATTTCTTTTTAATTCGGCTCCGTTATCCATGGCATTACCTACTGCCGCTATAGTTAATTCATACGGACATATAATACCTGCGGACGGAACAACGAGTGCACTAACCACTTTTTCTGAAAGATTAGGCTCAATCTTACGTGCTTCATCACCTGAAACAATAGACATTCCCTCTACTTTGTTTTCTATTCCTCTATCGTACAGCATTTGCAAATGTTCTGCTTCTGTTTCGGAAAAGGCCACAACCAACGAACCGTTTTTCTTATACGGCACATGCAAATCCTCTGCTGCTTGATATAATAAATCAACGCCCTCCACATTCATTTTAGCCTTTAATGTACCGGGATGCGGATCAAATCCTCCATGTACAATTCCGCTGTTAGCCTTAGACGCTCCCATTGATACATCGTTTTCTTTTTCTAAAATACAAACAGATATATTGTAGCGTGAAAGTTCACGAGCCAACATACCACCGATAACACCTGCACCGGCAATGATAAAATCATATACCATAAAACTTCCTCATTTCTTCAAAATTGCATAAAAAAAGAGACGCGAAAAAAATGCCATCTAATGATGTGCACTATTTATCCCGTCTCTCCAAATCTCCACGGATATTAAATTACCGTTAAATTCTACTATACTCCGAAATACATGTCAAGCTATCAATATAATTAAAGGAAATCATTAATGTTGTAATCCGGAACAGCATCATATTTTGAAACAACGTATCCTGCTACTTTCGCAGCATAATCTAAGCAAAACTGTATATCCTTTTTATGGAAAAATTGATATACAAAAGCAGCAGAAAAGCTGTCACCTGCACCAACAGTTGAAACAACTTTTACTTTTGGCGATTGGCATTCAAATGTAATACCATGTTCGCATTCATAACAAAATGCACCATCAGCACCCAAAGTAATTATTATCAATTTTAACCCTGAATACTTTTCTTTAAGCAGCTCTGCAAACTTTTTATATCCCACATTACTGCCTACTGATAATAAATCTGCAACTATATGTAATTCTTCAAGACTAATTTTTAATATTGTTGCATGATTTGCACAAAAGGCAACTGATTCGCAAGTATAAAAAGGTGCTCGTATATTAATATCAACAAAAACATGCTCAAATTTTTGTTTCTTTAAAAGTTTGTCAAGGGATTCCTTATTATATTTGTCGCGCAAAGCTAACGTACCAAAATACAACAAGTCAAACTCCTGATTAATATTTTCACAATCAATATAATCGTATGCAACATTCTTTTTTAAATCATAGCACGGCACAGCATTTTCATCGAGTGTCACTAAACACTTTCCTGTTTCTTTGCTGTCATGAATATTTATGTAATCTGTATAAATATTCCATTCTTTAAGTTTAGCTAACGCTTCACTTCCAAAAATATCATTTCCCAAAGCCGACAGCATGTACGTCTTTGCTCCGTGTTTTGCAAGATGAGCCGCAAAATTAAGTGATGCTCCTCCAATATACTTTTTATCAGAATATATATCCCACAAAATTTCTCCAAATGATAAAACTTTCAAGCTTTTTACCCCCAAATAGAGTCTAAAGAATAAATTTCTACATCTTTTAATATTATACTTTCACCTGCTTGAATAGTTAAATACGGAATATTAAAATCGCTTACTGTATTTTTATTTAAGCAAGACAAGAATATTTTTCCTCCATCTGCAAAAATTTCCATACTGCATTTATCAACAAGAATTGTTATATCCAATCCACTTTCTGTTAAAGAAACAGGTGCAGCACAATCTCCTATACTCATTTTGTTTTGTGCTAAATCAAAACAAATATTTCTGCCAAATACACTAACAGTCAAACTTCCCTTTTCAATAAATTCACTTTTTATTTTTATCAACTGTGCACTGTGCATTAATTTTTCTTTAAATATTGCTTCTGCTGTAATATTAACATTGCTGTAAATCTTTGTTGTTTTGTAAATATTTTCTATTTCTTTTACAGGATTTGCTTCAAGATAATATGTTTCTTTATATTTACTGAGAGACATTTCCATCGGAATTCCCATCTGCCCTTTAAAATTATATGTCGGCAAACCCCATCTGTCCCAAACCATTCTAACTATTCTGCCGCATGGTAAATTGCTGAAAGACTGACCTGCATAAGCCGCCGTTCCGTAATGGAGTGATAATACAGATTGTTCTGCTACAAACTTTCCGTTTTCAAAATTACCTACTAAGTACTTATCGTGAGCTCCTATTATAATCCATTTGCGGTTGCCTTCACTATCACAAAGCGGAAAAATATCCGGACATTCGTTATCACCTTGTATCTGTATTTGCTGTATTTCTTCCCATTCTACAAAATCATCAGACTTAAATAGACAATAAAGGTCTCTTGTTAAATACAAAACCATAATATAACATCCTAACTCATCACAAAAAACAACTTTCGTATCGCGATTAGCTTCTATTATATGTGGAATCACCGGCTCTTTTCCATAAGGAATTATGCTTTTAAAATTGTCAACAGAATAAGACATCTGCTGACAAAAAGGATTAGTTGTTGTATAAAACAGCAATGCACTTTTGTTGTTGCCGTTATTTTTGCCGAGGAGATTTTTATCGTCTAAAACTGCACAACCCGAAAACATAGCTCCACGCTTATCAGGAAAAAGTGCAATATCTTTTTCTTCCCAATGGATTAAATCACGGCTTTCTGCGTGTCCCCAATGCATATTTTCCCAATTTGGCTCGGCAGGATTGTACTGGTAAAACATATGGTATACACCATCCAAATATATAAGACCGTTAGGGTCATTAATCCAACCATTTTTCGTTGTGAAATGGACAAATGGACGCATAGGTTCATTATACAAATTCTCAATGTTCATTTCGTCTGCCGTTTGATAAAAAAGCTCCATTTCAGGCTCAACCGAAATTTCAATTTGCTCCCCTATAAATCGTGACACATCAATATAAGCGTAAAAATCAGGATTGCAATTATCTAATTTAATATTAAGTTGATATACCATTTCATTATCTTTTTTAAATATTAAACTTTTTTTAACAGACAACGTATTTACAGGAAAAATTAAATATTTATTTTTTATTTCGATTTTCATTATCAAACCCTCCATTAGTACAAAAAGGATACATCATGTCAAAATTATAACATACTCAAATGATTATTAGAAGAAAAATATTTATGTTGCACTGCAAACAGCTCCCCTAATCGCTATGGTAATAACCATTCTATTTGCGGCTTTAAGCTAACGTTAGGAAGTTCCCGTTAATCGTACAGTTCCCAAGCCTCGCTGTCTGCACGTGTATAATCAAAATAATCAAACAGTTCAGAAAAACCATACTGAGATGCGTAGTTAGCCGAACTTCCGTAAACTGCATTGGGAAATACAATCCATTTTGTGCCCCATTTGTCAATATTTTCAACTGTCAGCGAAACACGGTCTACAGCGTTTTCACTTTCACTGAAAATCTGACTGATATCATTCAAATCGTCTCCCAAAAGCATCGCAATATGATGTGAGGAAAGATTGACTGTTTCCGGATAGGCAGTTGATTCCTGTGCCCTTTCGCCTGTATTCACAATGCCTCCTTCTGCAATTCCCCTGCGAACCCACTCTTTACTGGAGCCGTTTAATTTTGTATCGTTTACAACTAAAATTGCATTCTTATTGTAATTCACAGCATGCGAATCATTTATCGGAAAACCAAGTCTTGCCATAGATTCCATAGTAATGTCGTATATTGTCTTTCCAAATACATCAAATGTAGACGATCCAATCACTGTGCCATCGCTTTTTTTATATCCTTCTTGACCGGCATAGCCGTTTTCACTCAATTTATACCCCTGGTCATAACGATTAGTAACATAAAACAAAGCAATACCGTTCTCTACGCAATGATTAGCAAATTGCACTGCACCCGGAAGTGCTGTACATCCTAAACTCTGAACAAAATCCGTGAATGCTTTGTTTGTCCATTCTCCGTTTTTGCCAAGAATATTGGCCGTATAGTGAACACCATCTACCAATGTATCATCAATATCACAAACAACTGCCACTTGTTTTCCTTCAAAAGTCAGCTTGCGCTGTCCGTCAGTTTCAACCCATTGATATCCTTGCTGAGCGTCGTCAGCAAGTGCAACCATATCATCAATATTAGTCTGTGCAATATTGAATCCCTGCATCATCAATGCATGTGCCTCAGCGCTCATCTGCCAAGCTGCAGCGCCGACCATATACTCATAATCAGGATTTGATGCATAGCCGGTAGGAGTAGAAGTTTCCGGCTCTGAATACATTCCATAACCGATACCGATTCCCGCAAAGAGCAGGATCACCGCCGAAAGGATACATATTACCACACATACAATCGGTTTCTTTAGACAATCTTTTTTTGAATTCATTTTGATTTCATCCCACTTTCGAACAAGTTTTGATTGCATTATATCATATTCAGCGAATTGTTTGTATGTTTGATTATTTAATATTTGCATTATGTTCGCTGTTAAATTATAATGGATATATCAATAAGCGTTTTACATAATCTTTACAGAAAGTAGATGTTCCCATGAATAAACTTATCAGGAAATCTATTGCAATCCTTGTCCTATGTGTGCTGGTTCTGAATCTGAGTTCCTGCTCTCTAACTGAGAAGCCCTCTGGCAATGCGGGAGCGGTTCACGCAACCGTTATTGAAATTGAAAAACACGGCCATGCCGTACTGGATATCACCACAGCCGATTTTACCGATACCGGATACGCACTTGGCGATATTGTCTGCGTACGTTTTGGGTCGTATAAAGCGGATATGCCTTTTTTTGATGGGTATTATTCAAATCCCGGTGCAGTTATGCTCCGCGGATCAGCTCCTGAAGAAAATATCGCAATATGCATTAACTACGGTGACTTTTCTGCTAAAACAGGAATAGCACTTGGTGACACCGTCGAGATTACTTTGGCAGAAAAAGCAGGAATGCTGGCATTACAGGAGCTTTGTTCACAGAAGTACAGCAATGATCGTGCCGACTATTCCGACGATGTTACATTCGCCAATTTCCGCGCTGTAACAATAGGTCACATCGGCAATGGAAAACTGTATAGAACAGCATCTCCAATCAATAACGAAAACGGTCGTGCCGGATATGCCAACGATCTCATTGCCTCTGTAAATGTAGCTACGATCTTAAATCTCGCCGATTCTATCGAGGAAATAGAAGAATATTATAAAGCTGAAGATTTTGACTCAGAATATTACCGCACTCTCTACGAATCAGGAAAAGTAGCGGCACTGGAATTGACTGCAGACTTCTTCTCTGATAAATTTGCCCGTTCTATTGCCGATGGATTAAGTTTCCTTGCTCATAATACGCCTCCGTATTGCGTACACTGCACAGAGGGTAAAGACAGAGCCGGCTTTGCAGTCATGCTGTTAGCCGCATTGATGGGTGCAGAGCTTGAAGAAATCATCGATGACTATATGCTCAGTTTCTATAATTACTACGGTATTGATAAAGAGTCCGAGCCTGAACGATATGAGGCTGTTCTTAACAACAATCTGCTTGTAATACTATACCATGTAACGGGTGTAAATACATACGAAGAGTTGTTACAAGTTGATTTAGAATCCGCAGTAACGAAATATTTACTTGACGCAGGTATGGAGGAAAACGATATCCTTACTTTAAAGGAGAAACTGCGCTGATTTCATTCCTTATAATAACAATATGACAGGGGCCGAAAAGTCCCTGTCATTATTTTAATCAATACCGACATCATAAAATTAAAGAAAATCAATAACATTGTAATCCGGAACATCATCATATTTTGAAACAACGTATCCTGCCACTCTTGCAGCATAGTCCAAGCAAAACTGTATATCCACTTCGAGTCTTTCACTAAAACTCTAGACTATCTGAATTAAGCAGAAAATATTTCATCCCCATAATTACAAAGCCTTCCTCATTTCTCCAAGGCTTTTTCGTTCCATTTACTATCACAATCTTCTTAAATGAATCGGGAATATTTCTAAATGAATTGAGTTCCTGTGTCTGCTTTTCTTCAGATGTCATGTCATATGCCACCTGAATGTAATATCTCTGACTTCCACGATTGACTACAAAATCAACTTCAAACTGCTTTCGTGTCGTTTTCCCTTCATCATTTTTTGTATATACATCTACAACACCAACATCCACATTATATCCTCTGATAAGCAGCTCATTATAAACAATATTTTCCATAATATGGGTAGGTTCCTGCTGTCTAAACTTCAATCTGGCGTTTCTAAGTCCTACATCCGAAAAATAGTATTTCAGATGTGCTCCCACATATTTTCTGCCTTTAATATCATATCTGTCAGCTTTAGATATCAAAAATGCCTCCATAAGATAATCTATATGGTTGGATATGGTTTTATTGCTGTAATTGATACCGCGTTCACTTTTAAATGTATTTGATATTTTAGTTGGATTAGTAGGAGCTCCTATCGCAGAAGCAAGAATATCTACCAAAGTATCAATCTCATCAACATTTTGAAGCTTATTTCGTTCTACAACATCCTTAATATAAACATTTGCGAAAATATTTTTTAGATACTCCGCCTTTTGACGTTCCTCAGAGAACTGTGCCACCTGTGGCAAACCACCATATATCATATATTCTTCCCAAGCATCATCATAATCTCCATCGAAAGCTGCATAGAACTCCGCAAAGGACAACGGATAAATTCTGATTTCATCTCCTCTGCCTCTAAATTCAGTTACAATATCGCTAGATAAAAATTTAGAGTTACTGCCGGTTACATATACATCGATATTACTGATGCGAAGCAAGCTGTTTAACACTTCTTCAAATCGTGGCATAAACTGTACTTCATCTAAAAGCAAATAATAATTTTGATTATCTTTTATTGCATCTTTAATATATTGATAACACATTTTTGGTTCCCTTAACTCCTCATTTTCAATACCATCTAAGGCAATCTCTATGATATGTTCGTTGTCTACACCACTCTCCAGTAAAAATTTCTTAAACAATACAAATAACAAGAATGATTTTCCACATCTTCTGATTCCCGTGATAATCTTTATCATGCCATTATTTTTTCTTATTTTTAACTGTTCAAGGTATACATCTCTTTTAATCTCCACACTACCGCTCCTTATTTTTGTGTATATACACATTTTTTAGTAATCAAAATTATACCATCTGTCATCAATTTAATCAACACCAACATTTAACATTTCGAATATGCAAATAGACGAGTGTAAATATGTAATTCACACTCGTCTGTTTTGTTTAGTGGGTTTCTGCTTTACTTTCTATTGAGTCGCTTGGTCGCCCATTGTCTGAACTGTGTGCCACGCAAAGATTTTACACGATATCTATACCTCTCGTTCGCAGTAGAAATGATATAAATGTTAATATAAACATGCACAAAAATGAGGATTTTTATGGAAAACAATAATTTAAAATTAAACAAATCAGAGATTGCAAGGCAGTTGAATGTCGATAGACGAACCGTCGATAAATATCTGAATGGATTTAACAAAAGTAAGCATCGTAGCAAGCCATCAAAGTTGGATTCATACAAAGAAATCATTCAAGAACTGTTGAATTCGACTAACAGTGCCTACATACCAGTTGTAATTCTCGGGCTGCTGTCGTGTCAAAATTTCATCTTTCATTAAATTCCATACACATATTCTTTTTGGATCAGGCGAAAAACGTTTAAGATACATCCTTGGAACATAATGCTGATTTTTAACTTTCCCACTCATAGATTCACCTCATCGTTTATCTTCTGATTACCAACAGCAACTGTTATTTATTTTAATCTGATATAGCAAGTTGACTTGCCTTTTCCCTCGCGTTTCAGTTCGCCGGAAGCTACCATTTTACGAAGAGCTCCTTCTACTGAACTAAGGCTAAGCGTAGGACACAATTCACGTATATCCTGCTTATTAAAGCGTCCTATCTTATTCATAGTAGCTTTGCGTACCATATCTATAGCAGGAAGCTTTTCTTCAACAATAGCAAATCGGTCTCCAAAGTCTTTGTACGCTGCCAGAACTGTTCCAAGAAGATACTTGATAAACGGAACAGCATCCTCTGTTCCTTCGTGCCAACCATGCTGTGAGCGACGAAGCGCATCATAATACAAATCTTTATTCTTAGCAATTTTCGCTTCTAACGAAATGTATTTACCCACAAAAAAACCACTGCGATACAATAACAATGTAGTAAGCAATCGACTCATTCTTCCGTTACCGTCATTAAAGGGATGAATACAGAGGAAATCATGAATAAAAATCGGTATAGCTATTAAAGGCTCCAATTCCATATTTCCGATAACACGGTTATATTCATCACAAATTTTATCTAATGCCTCAGGTGTTTCAAAGGTCGCAAGAGGCGTAAACAAAACCTCTGTATGTCCGTCAGGATAAGTTGCACTAATATAATTCTGTACATTCTTTGTCTGTCCGGCCATAGGGTTATTCATATGGCTATACATGATCTTATGAAGTTGAAGTATATAATTGCGGGACAAAGATATCGCATCAAAGCTTTCATGAATTATCGAAAGCACATCACGATAACCGGCAATTTCCTGCTCATCACGGTTTTTGGGTGTAGTCTTTTCTTCAACTAACTGCTTAATGCGAGTATTGGTGGTAACTATACCTTCAATCGCATTGGAGCTTTGCGTACTTTGAATTTTTGCAATCTCAACCAACTTTTCCAATTCTTCCGGACGTTGCTTGAGATAAAGTTCTTGCTTTCCTGCCTCTTTATATATTGCGGCAATAAGTCCTAAAATCTCAGAATCCCATTTTTGATCTTTGATAACAGAGTAATTAAAAGGTCTCATTCCCTTAGCCTCCTTTTCTTTCCCTTATATTATATCCGTTTATAAGGGAATAATCAACAATTTGTTATGAACTTTCGTTTTCAAAAAATCACGTAGCAACTGTTTCATAGCAACAAATGAACCTATTTTGGCTTCTTTCTGATTTTTAATGTTTTTATATAAGAAATATGCCGGGATTTTGGTCTTTGAATCCCGACACACTCGTTACCTTATGATGCGTCTTTTTTTGCCTGCTCTTCTGCTACTAAATTTGCCGTCTCCAGCATATTTTCAATAAAGATTCCATATCCCCGCGTTGGATCATTTACCAGCACATGTGTCACCGCACCAATCAGTTTCCCTTCTTGAATGATGGGACTTCCGCTCATTCCTTGAACTATTCCGCCGGTACATTCCAGCAATCTCTTATCGGTCACCCTTAAATTAAAGCATTTTGTTCCATCAGTGCTTTCCTTGTTAATCTGAGTTATTTCTATCGAGTATTTTTTAACTTCACCATCAGGAGCAGAAGTCATAATATAAGCATTCCCCTTGTGGATTTCCGAGTTGTTTGCCACTGCAAGTCTGCAGAATTCCGTAGAATTACTTACGCCCTCCAATTTATCAATGTGTCCAAATATCCCCTGCTCACAGTTTATACGAACATCACCTATATCTGTGTCATTTTCTCTGAAGAAGCCCCTCAGTTCACCGGGAGAGCCTGCAACGCCTTTTTTTATGCCTGTGATTTCCGCAGCTTTTAAACATCCTCCGGAAATATCATACGGTTCTCTCCCGTCTGAAATTGCATGTCCCAAGGCTCCGTACATACCGGATTCTTCGTCAAAAAAAGTCAAAGTGCCGATGCCCGAAATGCTGTCTCTGCCCCAGATACCAAGCTTCAATTCATTTGTTTCAGAATCTTTATTGAGTGTTACATCTTTTTCAAATTTGCCTTGAGAATTTTCTAAAGACAATAATATTTTTGGTTCCGTGCAATTCTCTAAAACATCTTGCATATCATCAATACTGTTAATACATGCACCGTTAATGCCGATGATTCTATCGCCTTCTTTAAGTCCTGCCTCTTTTGCAGGAGAAAAATATTCGTTATTTTCTGTCGTATAGCCAATGAAGCCTGTTATAATAACCCCGTGAGATTTAAGGCGTATTCCCACAGGAGTTCCGCAAACAACAACATAACGAGTTTTATCGCCATGATTATTTTTTAAACTGTTTTTTGCGGAAACAGAATAACTGCCGCGTCCCAAAAGACATATTGTCAGAAAAAAAACAATAACAGCTTTGTTTTTATAAGATGTCTTCATAAGTGTCAACCTCCCTTACAATTTTCTGAAAAACCGCTTTTAAAAACGCGGCGCTTTTCGTAATGTAAGTTATCCTCAAAGCTGTTTTTATATACTGTTACAATATTCAATTAGACCGAAATTTGGCAATCAATTCTTTGGCATGAACTGCTGTTATCTCCGACTCGGAATCACCATCAAGAAGCCTGGAAACTTCTTTAATTTTTTCGATTTCATTTAAATTTTTAACTGACGTTACTGTAGTATTATCTGCAAATTCCTTACTTATATAAATATTATTATCTGCAGCCGCTGCAATCTGTGCATGATGCGTAACACAAATTACCTGATGCTTTTCAGCTATCGTTTTTAATTTAACAGCAACGCTTTTGGCAGCCTTGCCACTTATTCCCGTATCAATTTCATCAAAAATTAATGTTGAAATTTTATCTGCATCGGCAAGTATGGTTTTTATTGCAAGCATTATTCTTGAAAGCTCACCGCCTGAGGCAATTTTTGCCAGCGGTTTTAGCGGTTCACCGGGATTTGCAGAAATTAAAAATTCAACATTGTCCAAGCCTTCAGCCCCGAATTTATAATAACCATTATCGTCTTTTTCATCATTAAAATTAATTTCTGCTTCAAATTTTGTTTTACTCATCTCAAGACTTTCAAGTTCTGACATGATTCGTTCTGCCAAATGCTTGGCTGTTTTTACTCTCGTAAAATTCAAATCTTCACAAACAGTCCTGAGTTCTTCATTACTTTCTTCAAGTTGCTTTAATATTTCCTTTACTTTATCCTCTGCACCAATAAGCTCATCAAGCTTATTTTGTACATCTGCTTCATAATCAAGTATTTCTTGAACCGTCGCTCCGTATTTTCTTTTTAATTTATTGATTGTATTTATTCTTTCTTCTGTCTGTTCAAGCTGACCTTTATCAAAAAATACATTTTCTGACAAAACTCGCAATTCAGAAGATATATCTTCCAATAAATAGGAAACCTCTTCTATTCTCGCAAAAACTTCTGCATAATCAGGCGAGTACGATGTAATCGATGACATTGAAGCTCTTGCTTCTGCTATCCTGTCGCATACGGAAATATTCTCCCCATAATCTCCGCCTTTAATTATTTCCCTCGCAACATTTAAAGCTTCTGCAATTTTTTCACTGTTAAGCAAAATATTACGTTTCTCTGCCAGCTCTTCATCTTCTCCTACGTATAAACCGGCGGTTTGAATCTCGTCAATTTGAAAATTATATAAATCTGTAAGGCGTTCTCTTTCTTTTGGATCTCCGGAAAAGCTATTAAGCGAACTGTAAAGCTTTTTAAACGCTCCGCATTGAATCTCGTATTTTTTCTTTATTTCTGATATCTCTTCGCCTCCGTATGCATCTAAAAGACACACATGGGCACTTGTATTCATAAGTGATTGGTTTTCATTTTGACCATGAATATCAATCAGCAAATCACCTATCTGCCTTAAGACAGAAACGGCTGTAAGTCTGCCGTTAATGCGACAAACATTCCGTCCCGAAACGGAAAGCTCCCTCTGCAAAATAAGCGAACCGTCCTCCTCCGGCTCTATGCCTATTTCCATCAAACAGTCATTTACAGCTTGGCTGTCTGTGTAAAACATACCCTCAACAAATGCCGTTTCACAACCGGCTTTTATAATCTCTCTTGATGTTCTAAAGCCTAACATGCACGATATGGCATCTATAATAATTGACTTTCCGGCGCCTGTTTCTCCTGTCATGCAGTTCATACCGTCAGTAAATTCCACTGTCAATTCATCTATCAACGCAATATTTTTTATACGAAGCTGCATCAGCATTCAAAACACCACCATTCAAACTAAATTTTTCAATGTATCAACAACATTACCTGCATATTCTTCTGTACGGCAAACTATCAAAAGCGCATCATCACCTGCGATTGTGCCAAGTGTTTCCGAAAGGTTTAATGAGTCTATGGCAGAGGCTACCGCTTGTGCCATACCGGGCAAAGTTTTCACAATAACCAGATTATTAGCAAAATCAGCAGACACAAATCCGTGTGCAAAAACGGGCATAAGCTGCTCCGGAATAGTAAGCGCACCGCCTGTCAACGGAGCGTATTTCGTTTTTTTTGTTTTTCCCTTAACTTTTACAAGATGAAGCTCCTTAATATCCCTTGAAACAGTTGCCTGCGTTGCAGTATATCCTCGCGCCGAAAGCTGTTCAAGCATTTCCTCCTGAGTTTCTATTTCTTGTTCCTTGATTATATTTAATATTGCATTTTTTCTCTTATTCTTCATGAAGTACCCTTTCTCTTCTCTCTGACGCTTTTTTGCGAAGTGCCTCATAAAAGTTCGGCGGATCAATTCTTATTATTCGCACTTTTTTGTCACCTTTTGCGCAAATAAGCTTACCCTTTTCCGGGAACTGAATATTTGCATACCCGTCTGCAGTCACAAACATTTGGTTGTGGGCTCTGCACATTTCCATTTCAATTTTACTCGTACTCCTTGCCACAATAGCTCTGCCGTCAATATAATGAGCACAAATCGGCGTAACTACAATAATATCGTTTCCCGGTTCAACTATAGGGCCTCCGGCCGAAAGCGAATACGCTGTGGAACCTGTCTGTGTAGCTACAACAATACCGTCACACGGATATGTATCAACCAGCGCACCGTTTATAAACAAGTTAATATACGCAACTTTTGCAAGAGTACCTCTTGTTAAAACGCAATCGTTTATTGCTGTTGTTTTATAAAGTGTTTTGCCCTCAGAATTTTCTATTTGAACTCCCAACGTCATTCTTTCCTCGATTACATATTCACCCTTCACAAGACGCCTCACAGTATTGTCCATATCATTCTTATCAAACTCTGTAAGAAGTCCCATTGTACCAAGATGAAATCCCAGCACAGGTAAATCTCTTTTCATCGCAACAGCAGCGGTTTTAAGAAAAGTGCCGTCACCGCCTATGCTTATAAGCAAGTCAACATCATCGGTGGCTGCATCATGAAAATAATCACCACTATCTACTACGTTCCACTTTTTGCCGTCGATATTTTCTTCTGCGCTTATTTCTTCAATTTTTTTCTTTAAAAGTTGTACGTAATGCACACTTTCTTTTTTTCTTTTATTGTACAGCAATCCAACTGTCATTCTACTACACCGCCGGTAAAAATTTTATACACAAATTATACATCAATTTGTTTTGTTCGTCTACTTACGCAAATAAATTCTGTATTTCCGTCTCCGCCCTTTACGGGAGATTCGCATACACCTATTAATTCAAAACCATTTTGTTTCATATACAGCGTTATATCCTCTACTGCTTTTTGAGCAGCCTTGGAATCTTTTACAACTCCTTTTTTATTCAGCATCCTCCTGCCCACCTCGAATTGAGGCTTAATGAGTACCACTGCAAAACCATCTTCTTTTAAGAGCCTGCAAATATGAGGAATGATTATTTTTACGGAAATAAACGAAACATCCGTCACCGCCAAATTATAAGTTCCCTCTCCCACACTAAAATTTCTTATATCTGTTGACTCATACGATATAACTCTTTTATCACTTTTTATTTTTTCTGCCAACTGGCCGCGCCCTACGTCAACCGCCGCAACAGAGGCGATATTCCGTCTCAAAAGTACCTCAGAAAATCCACCTGTAGAGGCCCCTATATCAACAGCATTCATTCCGCTTACATCAAGCCCATACTTTTCCAGTGCATATTCTAATTTGAGCGCACCTCTGCCCACATACGGAATGGGATCCTCCCCACATTCCACAGCGTCCGAAGCCTCATTTACTTCGTAAGATGTCTTTGTGATTAGCCTGCCGTTGACTTTTACACAACCCTCTTTTATTGCTCTTGCGGCTCTTGTTCGGCTATCATATATATTTTTCTCTGCAAGATACGCATCCAGTCTCATAATTTCCTCAAAATCGTTTTCATTATGCCCACACTGTCCAACCCTATTTCACTGTAGAGCTCTTCGATACTTCCGTGGTCTATTGGTGTTTCGGGTACGGAAATCATCTCAAAGCGTGTATTTATTTCATTTTTTTGAAGTAACACAGCAATATTTGAGCCAAAACCGCCATTTGGAACACCATCCTCTGCAGTAAAAATAACGTCAGGAGCAAAATCTTTTATACAAGATAAGATTCCGCTTTCATCAAGAGGCTTTAGAAATCTTCCATGAAATACCGTTACATTACACATATCAGAAAGGGCTTCTGCTGCTTTTATACAATTACCTGTTATCTGTCCTAAAGAAATAATTAAAACGTTTTTATTCTCTTTATGTGAAACATTGCTGTAAAGTACAGCGCCTTTACCATATTCCACCTGATTTCTATCTATTATTGTACTGTTACCGTCAAAAGAATCTTTTGCCGGATATCGAATTACAAAAGGTCCCGGCAAAACATTTTCCTTTGTAATTCTCAGCATTTGCCTTAATTCCTCACCGCAACATGGCGCACAAACAGAAATTTCCGGAACAGAATTCAAATAAGAAATATCATATATACCATGATGTGTTTTGCCGTCTCGGCCTGAAACCCCC
>JAFZEI010000056.1 GCA_017560765.1 Clostridia bacterium
TACAGGCGCAGTCACATTTTGGCGCAAAATTCCCAGGGTAGACGCAAAAACTATGCGTCGTATTCGAGAAGCAGTATACCTTTTCGATGTGCATTCTGCAACCAACTCTTCAAAAGTACTGCACCTACATGCCGCATCATAAATCTTATATTCCAATCCTTCACTTACAAAAGGTCTATTACGTAAACCCTCCACACCAAGCCGACGCAAGTCGGCTATAACAATTTTATCAAAATCCCTTGAATATACAGGACACCTGCCATCGCACAACTCTCTTTGCAAAATCGCAAAAGCTTCTGCAGGCATATATTTTTTTACCTCAGAAATTTTTTTATTGGCAATCAAACTCCTAATAAACATGGCGCTTCCTTCTCCGCTGTGTCCTGCGCCGCTTCGTCTTATCGGTAATACCTTCATTTTTGCATTTAAACGATTAATTGCGCGCAAATATTCCGTAGCCAATACATCGTTTGGCTTTGCTACTACGGAATTCCTGCTGGCAGCCGCAAAAGAGATGCCTTCTCTTAAAGAATCTTTATTTACAACAGGGCCGGTCAATGTCTCATCAGCAATTTTCTGTAATTCAAGCGCGCCCGATTCACCCTCAAAAGACTCACTGCCAAAGGAAATATGTGTAATAATGCCTGTTTTTTGCAGCAAATCGACTGCTCCCGTAGCAAAATATTCAGCAGATGAAAGTGCGTAAACAGCCGGCAACTCCAAAACCATGTCAACTCCGCATTTAAGCGCCATTTCCGTCCTTGCCCACTTGTCAAGTATGGCAGGTTCTCCTCGTTGTACGAAGTTTCCGCTCATAACAGCAACCACATAATCAGCTTCGGAATTTCTTCGCGCCTCAGAAACGTGAAATTTATGTCCGTTATGGAACGGATTGTATTCGCAAATAATTCCGCATACGTTATACTTTTTCATTTTTCACCTGCCGACAAGAATTTTAATTTTTATTATTATATACTTTTTTATGGTATAAATAAAGCTTTTTGCGCAAAATACAAAAGACCGAAAATCAACAGCAAAAAAGCTGTGATTTTCGGTCCGAATCAAACCATAGGATTTGTATTATTTCAACTCAGCGAAATACTTAATTGTTCTAACCATCTGGCTTGTATAAGAATTCTCGTTGTCATACCATGAAACAACTTGTACTTGGTATGTGTCATCAGAAATCTTAGATACCATTGTTTGTGTAGCATCGAAGAGTGAACCATATTTGATACCGATGATATCGCTTGAAACGAGTTCTTCTTCTGTGTAACCAAATGAAGCTGAAGAAGCAGCCTTCATTGCAGCGTTGATGCCTTCTTTAGTAACGTCAGCACCTTTAACAACAGCGATAAGGATTGTTGTTGAACCTGTAGGAACAGGAACTCTCTGTGCAGAACCGATGAGTTTGCCGTTGAGCTCAGGAATTACAAGACCGATAGCTTTAGCAGCACCTGTTGAGTTAGGAACGATGTTAGCTGCAGCAGCTCTTGCTCTTCTCTTGTCGCCTTTTCTGTGAGGACCATCGAGAACCATCTGGTCGCCTGTGTATGCATGAACTGTTGTCATGATACCGCTCTGGATTGGAGCGTAATCGTTAAGAGCTTTAGCCATTGGAGCTAAGCAGTTTGTTGTGCATGATGCAGCTGAAATGATTGTATCTTCTTTTGTAAGAGTACCTTCGTTTACGCTGAATACGATTGTTTTGAGGTCGTTACCA
>JAFZEI010000006.1 GCA_017560765.1 Clostridia bacterium
ACGGCGCTATGGCAGGCTTTATGGGAATGGGCATGGCAGGCAATATGATGGGCAACATGACGGGATTTGTAGGCGGTGGCGGTCAAAATCAGCCTACAATGCAGAATCAAACCGTTAATGTGGGAGCAAACACATGGAAATGTGAATGCGGAGCTGATAATACAGGAAAGTTCTGTCAGAACTGCGGTAAACCTCAGCCTGCACCAAACGGATGGACTTGTGAATGTGGAACAACAAACCAAGGCAAATTCTGTCAGAATTGCGGAAAGCCAAAGCCACAAGGAGCACCGCTTTATAAATGTGATAAGTGCGGATGGACACCTGAAGATCCAATGAATCCTCCGAAGTTCTGCCCTGAGTGCGGAGATATATTTGATGAGAATGATAAGAATTAAGGGGTGTATGACTATTATGAAGATAAGAAAAATACTTTCTGTAACTCTTTGCCTGTTGTTGATAATCGGAGCACTTCCGGTATCGGCGGCAAAAGAAATGTTTACTGATAAAAATAATCAACAGAGTCAGTCTTCTACAACAACCATCAATACTGTTATGGTTTTTGATATTGATGAGCCTGTGGATGGTGCTAATTTTGATCGCTTTGCAACAATTCAGAGCGGAAAAGGATATAAAATCTATTCACAGCCTGAGTGGTATGATGAAACAGATGATAAAATTCTTGAAGAGGGCGATACATTTACAGAAGGGCATATTTATACGGTAAGCGTATGGCTTGAAGCGGATGACGGATACGAATTTGCGTCCACTACCACAACAACTGATGTGACAGCAACACTTAATGGTAAAGGCGCAAAAGCAGGCAAGGCTTACGAATACCAAAGATGGGCGATGGTTGTAGTTTCCTATACTTTCCCGGCGGTTTCAACCGGAAAACCTGTTGGGGCAATTTCCATTGAGATTCCAAAGCCTGTACCGGGCGAGAAGGCATCCTTTAATGCGAAACTTACCGCAGAGGGTGCAAAAATGATGACAAAAATCCCCGATTTGGCATCAATTTATCAGGATACAATCAACGGTGTTGAGTGGAAAGATGACACAGCTAATCGCAGACTTAATGAGGGAGATACCTTTATTGTAGGTCACAGCTACACGCTGTCTGTGTTCCTTGAACCGGAAACGGGATATAAATTTGATGTTACAGATGATAATTATTCCATTACAATAAACGGAGTGGAACCTGATCCTATCTCGAGCTTTGGTATGGAAAGACGCGGATATTGGATTGAGTACGATTGCCTTGCCGAAGTTGGCAATGCTGATTTTTATGCGGTAGATCCTGCCGTAGGACATCATACATATTATGATGTAGTTTGTAACAATAATCCCGGCGTTGAACTCAAGGCAAAAAAAGTGGTATACTACGATGCGTCCGAAAGAATGAGCTATTACTCTACAACAGCTTTTGAAGAAGGACATTATTACGAATTAGAATTCAGAATCAAGTCGAAAAGTGGGTATATTTTCGCTCCTGATGAAAATGGTAAGCCTGATATATCAAAATTGACAGTAAATGGAAACCCAATCACCGATGCCTCTTATTATGCACCAGACAAAAGCGAGATTACGATTCTTTGTGTTTACGATAAGCTAAAACAAAATGTAAATTCTGTTCCTGTTGTTCCTGATAAAAATGAACAGATTAACGGAGTTCTAAAATACGTAAAAGTTTACGATGTTGCCGAGCCGAAAGCGGGAGAATTGCCTGATGTAAAAGGCGTGGTTTTATCGCGAAGATATGACATTCCGCATTTAGTTGCTAATAAAATTGATTTCATTTGGACAAATGTAACAGACAATAAGGAAATGGACTTAGAAAATGATAAGTTTGAAAATGGTAAGGAATATCAGGTGCAGGTAGGCGTTTCAGGCTACGATTTTTCAAGTCTTAGCAAAAGCGATAAGTCCGCTTTGAAAGGATATATCAACGACAAGGAAGT
>JAFZEI010000057.1 GCA_017560765.1 Clostridia bacterium
AGTTCTACATTTAACAGCGCACATACTGCTTGCGAGAGAATAAAAAAGGATTATCCGGACAGTGAAATCTACGCTTTTGACTCATATAGGACGTCGGGTGGCTTCGGAATGCTTGTTTGCAAGGCGGCAGAGTTGCGAAAAGCAGGCAAGAGCTTTAATGAAATAATAGAATGGCTTGAGGCGAACAAAAATAAAATTCACCAAATGGGCCCAATAGATGACCTTATGTTTGTTGCAAGGAGAGGTCGTATTTCCACAGGTAAAGCAATTATGGGCAGTTTCGCAGGTGTTAAACCTATGGGAGATTGCAACAGAGACGGATATGTAACAGTGCTTACAAAGGCAAAGGGTATAAAGAAAGCATTGGAGCTTACGGTGGAGTACATTAGAGAAACGGCAACGGATTTAGAAAATGCCAATATAATTGTAACACACAGCGGCAGAGAAATGTACGCAAAAACATTAGGTGAAATGATAGAGCAGAAGCTTAATCCCAAGAAAGTCTTTGTGGGAGATGTATTTTGCGGCAGTGGCACAAATATAGGACCCGGTATGGTATGTGCGTATTATTTCGGAAATGATATATCTGACGACCTTGCGGCAGAAAAAGAAGTAATAAGCAAAATTACAGGCAAATAATGTGGACATAGAGGGAAAATGATAGAGAGAATTGATGGTATTTGCTATAAGAATATGATAGATTACGGTGTGAGGAATCTTGAAATACACTGTGATATATTAAACGGACTTAATGTTTTTCCTGTTCCTGACGGTGATACAGGGACAAACCTCGTTATGACTGTAAAAAATGGTTTAAAAGCTATTGAAGATGCAGGTGAAGACATTGCGCCGGTGGCACAAAAGTTTGCAAGAGCAATTGTTTTCGGAGCCAGAGGCAATTCGGGGGTTATTTCTTCTCAGTTTTTTAAAGGCATTTCAGAGTATTTTGCCAAGTCTGATAAAGTAGATATAGAATTATTCGTTTGTGCACTGGAAAAGGGTGTAAAGGCTGCTTATGAGGCTGTCGCTGTACCTTCCGAGGGCACAATACTTACTGTAATTCGTGAAGCCACACAGTATGTACGTGATAATTTACAAAAAATAACGAGTATAAATTCTTTGGTTGAATTATTTTTGGAGCAAGCAAGAATTTCTTTAGAAAATACACCTGATTTGCTTCCTGTTTTAAAAGATGCAGGCGTTGTGGACAGCGGTGGTGCCGGCATTGTGTTCTTCTTTGAGGGAGTGAAAAAGTACCTTGACGGAGAAAAGCTTGATGTGTCCGGTAAAGCAGTAAAAGATAATTATGTAAATTATTTGGATTTTAACAGGCAGAGTAAGTTTTACGGTTATTGCACGGAATGCCTTATTCAGCTTACTGACGCAAAGCTGGGCTGTGATGGTAATTTTGATTATGAGAGTTTTAAAGGTGAACTTTCTCAATTGGGTGATTCTATTGTAACTTCTTTTGATGACAGTAAAATCAGAGTTCATATTCACAGCTTTACACCGGAAAGAGTGCTGGATTTTTGTCATCGTTTCGGCGAGTTTTTATCTGTAAAAATAGAAAATATGTCTGTTCAGCATACAGAAAATCAAAAAGAAATTATGGTTGCGGCTAAAAGGGGCGATTGCAGTTTTTCAATAGTGGCTGTGGCACCTGATAAGCTTTTGGGGAGAATGTTTATTGATATGGGCGCAGATGCAGTTGTAATAAGCAGCGAAAATATTTCCGCCGAAGATTACATAAAGGCTATGGACAAAACTTCTGCAGGAGAGATACTTATTTTCCCAAATAATGCCAATACTGTGTTGGCGGCAATGCAAGCTGCCGGACTTTACGAAAAGGCTAAGGTGACAGTGCTTAAGTGTAAGGATATTGCAAAATGTTATTCCGCTTTGGCAATAGTGGATTATGATGAGACGAATGTTGAGGCTGTGACAGAGGCTGTCAATGAGACGATAGAAAACGTATATACAATTACAATAGCGCGTTCAGTACGGACAATGACGTATTCAGAAATCAAAATAGAAGAAAATGATTATATTGCAATGGATGGCGACGATATTTTGGTAGCCGGAAAGACGCTTCAAGATACGGCATGGGAAGTAATCGATAAGACGATGGCAGAAAACGAAAGAAGTATTATCAATTTATTTTATGGGTTGAATGTTCTTGAGGCACAGCTTGAATATATAGAAGAAAAAATTCGCGAGAAGTATATGTACTGTGAAATATGCAGAATACCGACAGAGGAAAGAATCTACGATTTGTCGGTGTCTTTTGAGTAAAATTTTAATTCAGAGAAAGAAGGGGTGTTTATGCAGAAAATAACAAGAAAGAGTCGTCTCTTGCTTTACGGCTGCTCAGGTTTAGGTGTTAATATGCTTAATTTAATCGTTGGCACTTATTTGTGCAGCGCTCTTATTGTAGAGGGATTTGATCCGGATGATTTTGGTCTTTGGACATATACGGACAAAACATTGGTTGTTGCCGCGTTGTGGAGCATTTTGGCGCTTACAACTAAGATTATTGACGGCATAATCGACGTTCCCATGTCTCCGTTTATTGACAACCTTAAAACAAGATGGGGCAGAAGAAGACCGGCTATCCTTATGGGATTTGTACCGATGATATTGATGTATTTGATGTTTTTGCTGATACCCGATAACGGAGCAACAATAAAAAACACAATATGGTTCGCTGCTACTTTGGGTTTGTTTTATTTATTCTACACGCTTACAATGCTGACATATTATGCCACTTTTTCTGAAGTTACTGATAATGAGAGAGATTTAGTATTTTTGTCAAATGTAAAATCTGTTTGCGATGTTGTTTATTTTATATTGGGCTATGCGCTTTTGCCTGTGTTTATAAGTCTTGGAATGAATATAAGAATCGTAGCGCTTGTTTTCTTGCCGCTTTCTCTTACAATGATGATTCCTATGTTTTTGCTTAAAGAAAAGCCTTTGAAGGGCAAAAACGAGACAATTACGGAGAATGCACCTGTAAAAGAAAAAATCACAATAGGTATGGCGCTTTCGTACTCTTTTAAAAACAAAACATTGATATTCTGGATGTGCGTGGCGGCTATTATGAATGTAGGCTTGCAGCTTTTCTTGAGCGGAATAAATGAGTTCTTTTCTTCTACGGGAATTAACATGACTTTTGTAATGGCTTCTTCGTTTGCTCCTGTTCCTTTTACGATACTTTTTTATAATGCAATTGTTAAGAAAAAGGGTTTGGGCTTCGGTTACAGATACGTGCTTTTAATATTCTCTGTTGGAATGTCTATAATGTTTTTCTGTAACAATGCACCTAAAAATATTTTGCTGCCTCTTGCTATTTTTTGCGGAGTGTTGGTGTCTTTTGCAATTGGTGCGTTCTTTTCCGTATCCTACACCGTACCGTCCTTCTTGGCGGCAGAGGAAAGCAAGCGCATAGGACGGAATATCTCTTCTATGTATTTTGCAATACAAGGTCTTTTTGAAGGTGTGGCGACAGGTATTGCATCAAGTGTTATTTTGGTATTCTTAAAACGCAAAGGATACATTTCATATATGACAATTATTGTTGCCATAGCATGTATGACAGCGTTTGTTTTATCTTTTTTCTTGCCGAAGAATGTTACTTTAAGGGGAAAAGAAAAAAAGAAGCTTTGAAAGAGGTATTTTTATGAGTAAGAATCCTTACGAAAATTTACGTGTTCTCAAGAAATTTGTGAAATGCGAGTGCGAAAAGCTGAAAAACAGCAATCAAACATTTGAAGATATTTATAATATAGTTTTTTACAGAGATGCAGTAATGGCAGAAACTTCCGTTGCTTCTTCTGATGGCATGCAAATAAAGGAATACACATATAAAGAAGTAAGGAATACCATTGAAAGCATTGCCGCCGCAATTGCGCTTAAAACGGAAAAGAAAGGCGCTTTTATCGGACTTTCGGGACAAAACAGCGTGGAATGGCTCATATCGTTTTGGGCTATTTTAATGAGCGGCAACAAGCCTTTTCTTGTGAATCTTATGCAACCGGCAGAGGCGAGCGCTTCTATGTTAAAAACGATAGGTGCAGAGTTTGTTCTTTGTACTGACAAGGCTACAGAGTATGACGGAATACCTTTTATTTTATATAATGAGCTTAATGAAAATGAAAGTAATATATCAAAGGGTGTTTTGGGAGATTTTGGTAATGAAATTGCCATTACAACAAGCGGTACTACTTTAAAAGAAAAAATATGTATATATACAGGCTTTGAAATATCACAGCAGATTTTTAACAGTTGGCAGGCTCTTTCATGGAACAATGCTATAGGCAGAGGTTATAAAGGTAAAATCAAAACTTTTGCAATGTTGCCGCTGTATCACATTTTTGGACTTGAAGCAACTTATTTATGGCTTTCATTTTTTGGTGCAATACTTGTTTTCCCGGAAAATCTTGCCCCTGAGACACTTTTGCGTACAGTAAGACTTCATGAAGTTACTCATATATTTGCTGTTCCTCTTTTATGGCATACGATTGAAAAGACTGTTTTGCGTGAGGTTGGCAAGCGTGACGATAAAACACAAGAAAAATTTAATAAGGGAATTAAAATATCGCTTATGCTGCAAAATACTTTCCCTAAATTCGGCGAGCGCATTGCATCAAAGTTATTTAAAGAGGTCAGAGAAAAGGTTTTCGGTGACAGCGTTAAATTTTGTATTTCGGGGGGAAGTCCTTTAAAAGAGTCTTCTATGAATTTGATAAACGCTCTGGGATATCACCTTATAAGCGGATACGGCATGAGTGAAATAGGTATAATAATGGCAGATTTTGCCAAAAGACCGAAAGAAAAGGTGCCTGTTTCCGTAGGTAAGCCGTTTAATTCCGTACAGGTAAGAGTTGACAGCCAAGGAATAATGCTGGTAAAGGGAGACTCGATTTGCAAGAGGATTATTGTTGGCGGAAGTTTAACAGAAAATGAAGAGTGGTTTAATACGGGAGATGTTGTATCGGTAAGCGATGAGGGCAAGTATTATTTGCAAGGAAGAGCTTCTGATATTGTTATAAGTGAAAACGGAGAGAATCTTAACCCTGATTTTGCCGAGAAATTTTTTGACTTGCCGGGTGCGAAGTGCTTTTCTGTTATGGGCGATGAGAATATGGAAAAGCTTATTCTTGTTGTGCAGATTCCGGAGGGAATGGCGCGCAATGACAGAGAGTTGTTGGAGAAAAATGTAAAAATTTGTGAGGATAAGCTGCCGAGTGTATATAAAATCAGCAAGGTTTATTATACTGTTGACGGTGTTATGGAGGAAAGCGATATTAAAGTCAGCCGTACAAAGGTTAGAAGAAATATTGAAAACGGCACGATTAAGCTTTTTGAATCTATCGAAGAGGTAGAAAATGAGGGCTTTGAAAATGATTCTGAGTTAAAAAAGAAATTGAGAAGTATTTTAGCTGAGGCTTTGAATTTGCCGGAGGAAAAGATTACCAATACAGGGCATTTTATAAAGGATTTGGGCGGTACGAGTCTTGATTATTTTACTGTGGTAAGCGAAATTGATGAACAGCTTGGCGTTACTTTGGAGTTTGAGGAGACGGAATTTGCGTATAACTTGAACGATTTAGAAAGAGTAATAGAGGAAAAACTTAAATGATATATGATTTTTTTAGATGGTATGCCATAATAAATGCATATCTTGTACAGTGGATATTATTCAAACGTAAAACATATTATGAGGATAGAGCGGTGCAAGGAAAGAAAATTAAGGGCGGTGCCTTAGTTATTTCTAATCACTACAACATGTTTGATTACGTTTTGAACATGTTTTTACTGTTGCCGCGAAGGCTTAATGTTGTTACGTCGGAAATGGCCTACAGCAACAAGTTTGTGGCGTGGGGCATGAAATGTTTCGGCGGTATTAAGTGTGACCGTATTATGAAGAGTATGCGTTTTATAGATGAAAGTGCAGAGCTTATTAAAAAAGGCGAATTGGTACAGATTTTTCCTGAGGGACATAATACGGATGACGGAGAAATGGATAAATTCAAACCGAGTTATATTATGATAGCGCTTAGGGCAAAAGCCCCAATCGTGCCTATAATTACGGACGGTAATTACGGTTTTTTTAAGCGTGCACATATAATTATCGGAAAGCCTATAAACTTATGGGATTACTGCAAGACAGAAAATCCCAGCAGGGAAGAGATTGTTACATTGAACGAAATGGTATATAATAAGGCGCTGGCTTTGAGGTCGCAACTTAAAGAATTAGGCGGCAAATAAAGCCGAAAGGGGAACAACAATGCATTTTATGAACATTTGGGAGATTTCTGAATATTCAATAGATTTGGGTTTAAAAATAGCGGCTTTTGCAACGATTTTTGGACTTATTATGGGTGTGGTGTCTTTCTTTGTAGCTTCTTATTGTGTATATATTTCAACATTAAGTCGCAATAAAAACGGCAAATGGGGAAGAGCGCCTTCTTGTGATGATCCGGATTATATGGAGCTTTATGCAAAGGGTATGGAATGGCACAGAGAGAATATTCACAGGATGGAGCCTGTACATATTTTAAATGACGGACTTAATCTTTACGGTGAATACTACAGCTTCGGCGGTGAGCAGTGTGTTATTATTCTGCCGGGCAGGTCTGAAAGCCTTTGTTATTCATATTTTTTTGCTTTCCCGTATTCGCGTTGCGGCTGTGATGTGCTTGTGATTGACCCGCGTTCACACGGATTGAGCGATGGAGAATTCAGTACGGTAGGCTTTGAGGAGAGTAAAGATGTTATTGCGTGGGCAAAGTTTGCTCACAGCAAATACGGTGTTAAGAATATATTTTTACACGGAATCTGCATAGGTGCTGCCGGCGGAATGCTGGCGATTACTTCACCTGATTGTCCTGAATATGTTTCCGGTATTGTTACTGACGGAATGTTTTCTAACTTTAACAACATAATGCGCGCTCATCTTGTTGAAAGAAAAAAGCCTACAATGTTTATGCTTGATTTGATTGATATGTGGATGAAGCGCTATACGAAGCATTCAATGAAGTATGGCCCTATTGATGTTATAGGAAATCTTAACAAACCTATATTAATGATGCATGGCACAAATGATATTTTCTCCTTGCCTGAGTATGCTGAGCAGATGTATAATATTTGCGGCAGCGATAGTAAGACTTTCGTATGGTTTGAGGGTGGTACACATTCTATGCTCAGGTCTTTGGATACGCAGAGATATGATTCTGCCATTGAAAATTTTCTTATGGAAAATTATGGTGTTGGCAATAAGATTCTTATTGGTGAGACAGTATAGTTTATATAATATTTTAGGAGGATTAGAAGATGTTTTGTAGTAATTGCGGTAATCAAATTGTTGAAGGTGCAAAGTTTTGCGGTGTGTGCGGAGCTCCTGCTGCGGAGGTAACTCAGCAGACTAATGTTCAGGATCAGCAAAATACACAAACGGCACCTGTTTCAGAGCCCGTATATGAGCAGACTTTTTACTATGAGAGACCTGAGACGGAGGATCCTTTCGTTAGCGAAGAGAAGAACAGTGCGGCAAAGAGCGCTCTTGTGTGGGGTATACTTAGTCTTGCTTTTGGATTATATACAGGTTTGCTTGGAATTATTTTTGCTTGTGTAGGTTTTAGCAAAGCTAATAAATACAAGAATTTAAACAACGGTATATTGGATGGCAAGGCTAAAGTTGGACGCGGACTTTCAATCGGTGGTCTTTGGGCCGGTAGTGTTGTTGTTGCTTTGTTTGTTTTGTTTTTTGCTTTAGGAGTTGCCATGGGTTTATCAGGTGAAGTATATCCTGATTATTATTTTGATGATGATTTGTATCAACTTTCATTGTCTGCAATGAATATGATGCTTTGATTTTAATTATGTTTTACTTCTCAATAATCGGAGTTTTGTCCCAAATCATCTAAAAGGGACAAAACAATATTTGCATATATCAGCAGAAGGATAAATAGGTTAGCTAATAAAATTGCGAATCATTATCCGCTTTTCATCAAGCAAAAAACGGGAAAAGTTATAGATACGTTTTGCGGTTTTGCAGTAAAATTGACTTGATAAAAGTAGGACTGTATGTTATAATCCGCAAAGCATGGAGACGTATCGAAGAGGTCATAACGAGAACGACTCGAAACATAGTTTTGTGTATCGCTCGTCACTTCGAAGAAGTCGCTTAACAACGGGACTTTTGCTTGTGCAAAATGCATTTTAAAAAATTGCAATCTCGCAGTTTTCTCGCAAAAGTTTCAATCAATTTTATATGTGGAGACGTATCGAAGAGGTCATAACGGGGCTGACTCGAAATCAGTTTGCGGGCAACCGCACGCGAGTTCGAATCTCGCCGTCTCCGCCAACGGCGGTTTTACCGCACCGGAAGCCGCAAGGAAAACCTTGCGGTTTCTTGTTTTTTAAGGGGGTTTATTCTATGGGATTTTTAGATTCATACAAGCGACTTGAGAAGCTTTGCGGCGAAGTCATGAATGATGACAGGCGCATTACTGCATACATAGAAGAAATGAATAATACTCCTATGGGATCACTTCATGTAAGCACATGGAATGAGGATTTAAAGAAGCTCAAGTATTATCGCCATATACGAAATCAAATTTCCCACGAGCCGGGTTATACAGAAAGGAATTCTGTTACTGCTTCTGATGTCAAATGGATTGATGATTTTTACATTCGCATCATGCAGCAAAAAGATCCTTTGACGCTTTACCATAAGTCTGTAAAAAGGCGTTCCGTACAAAAAGCAGCAGCATCACGCAAGACACCGGCGAAAATTCCGTCGAAGGCACCGACGAGAGTTCCGTCGAAAAAATCTGCCAAAGCTCCGGCAAAAAGGCCTGCCAAGAAAAAGTCGGGTATGCCAAAGGGTTGTGCCACGGCACTGGTTATTGTGGGCCTTTCGGCATTGATAGCAGGTGCGGTAGTATTAATCTCACATTTGATTTAACTATATTTCGTTTGCGGATAAGGCTTTGCCGATAGCGTTTGCACTTGCTTTCTTGCTTTCGCTGTCGATGTGGCTGTAAATGTTGGCGGTAGTTCCCATATCACTGTGACCGAGCCAGTCCTGAATCATTTTCATAGGTACGCCTTGTGCCAGCAGAAGGGAAGCACAGCTATGCCTTAAGTCATGAAAACGAATGATTCTCATATTATTTTCTTTTAAGAGTACTTTGAAGTGACCGGTTACATAATTCGGTTTTATCAGTTCGCCGAGGGCGTCTACACAAATATATTCTTCGTACTTTTTGTTGTAGGCACGGCGCATTACTTTCTTCATTTCTTCTTGCTTTGATTTTTCTTCAAGTAGCTTTGCTTCGACTTGAGGTATCAAGGGCAGGGTACGATATGAGGATTTTGTTTTCATAACGTCCATGCCTTGTACAGTGTTTTTGTCTTGCACAACCTTATGTTTTATGCTGATTGTTTTGCTTGTAAAATCAATGGCGCTCCATTTAAGACCTATGACTTCGCTTCGCCTGAGACCGTAAAAGGCTGTCAAATAAATAACAATATGCAGAGGGTCGTTTTCTGTTTTGTCGAGTAAGTTTTTTAATTCCTCTGAGTTATAGTAGCTGCCTATGTATTGTTTTGACTTTGGTCTGTCGGCTTGCTCAACAGGGTTGCATAAAATTATGCGTCTTTTTACTGCCGATTTGAATGCAAGATGCAAAAGTGCATGATGCCTTTGGGCAGTTGTACCTTTAAGACCGTCGTTGCGAATGGCGCAATAGTACTCGTTTATTTCGTCGCCGGTAAGCTCTTTGACTTTGATATTTCCGTACTTTTTGAAGAACGGAATCATTCTCGATTCTATCATCAGCTTGTAGCCTTTGTAGGTTGAGGCGGAAATGTTTGCTTTGTGTTGCTCAAGCCATTCTTGTAAATATTGGTTTATGGGCATATTCGCAATACGGTTTCGCTCTCTGTCTGCGTGTGTCATGAGCTCTGATTTGTATAAATCCTCGGTGTTGTATTGAGTTAAGAGTTCATTTAAACGGTGCTGGGCTTCTCGCTTATTGCCTTTGGTGACTTCAAGATTGAGGCTTTTCCATTTCTCGTGGCGCTTGCCGTCGGTGTCATAAAGGTTGATGACTGCGTACCATTTTTTATTCTTTTCGGTAATGTGTCCTGTTATTCTTTTCAATTTTTCACGCTCCTTTCTTGGTTGGTTTGTCCTTTGTTTTTTCTCGGGCAAGGCTCAAACTATCACAAGTGTTTGCGGAAGTCCAGCGATTATTAGTGACGTTTGGGGAAGGGGTTTGGTAGTTTTTTTCGTCTGTCAGGAACTCCACGAGGCATACCTTCGGAACGATTATTTTCTTTCCTTGCTTTATGCTTTTGATTTTGCCTTCTTTGATTAGTGCGTAAACTGAGTTTTTTCCTATCCTTAAAAGGCGGATTACTTCGGGTACTGTGAGTACATCTTTTTCGTTTTTAAACATGGAATAATAGTGTCTTTCTGTCATAATTCTCCTTTCTACCGTGGAAGCGTTAAAATTTTTGGCTTAACGTAGGCAAATTTTGGAATTTTTGCATGATTTTGGCGCTTTAGGCTATCCTACCCTCTAAAAAAGGGGTTTTAGGATAGCCTGATTAAAAGTGCAAATTTTGGCTTAACGGTGGGCATTGCCACCCGATGTGAACCGCAAAAGTGGCGTTTACGACACCGTTGCTTATTCCTGCAACCATTTTAGGACGCCCTCCGTTTAAGCCATATTTTCCTTTTGTGACGCAAATGACGCAAATGACGGTATTTTTGACAGCGGGGGATATTTTGTCCGCTATGCAAAATATCGTCATTACCGTCATTATCGTCATAGCCGGCTGTTATTGGTTTCATTGTGTTTTTACCAGTATCAATGTTCTTTGAGTGCCTGTCCTTTCTTTTGCATAAAAAATATTTAGTTGTTTGAGTTCGTTTTCAAACTTTTTGATTCTGCGTGATAAGACATTTCCTGAAATGTCAATTTCTAACTTATTTGCCAGCTCTGCTGCAGTGCCTTCGAAGGTTTCGTTTACTGTCATGTAGTTTACAAGTTTTTGCATCACCTCATCGTTTTTCATAATGTATTCTGACGGTGTGTCACCGCTTATGAATTCCCATTGGAATGTTTCTTTGTTGAATTTGAGTGTTAATATTTTCTCGTCTATATCTCTGCCTCGTACAAATAAATTAGCAGAGAGCGACGAGATTTCCGTCTTGTGAAGAACGTACGAACTATCGGCGGCACCTGTAAGTCCTGTGGAACCGCTTATCATCAAGTGAGGGTCTGCATTTTTTTGCTTGCGCAAGTGTTGGACTGCGATGATGGCGATGCCGGCTTCGTCTGCAATTTCTTTTATCGAAGTGATGTCGCGGTAGTCGCTGGCGTAAAAGTTTGTGTCGCCGGAGGTTGTCCTGACTTTTTGCAGTGTGTCGATGACTATTAAGTTTGTGTCGGGGTGTGCATCGATGAATTGTATTATCTGTTTGTCCAGTCCTTCGGAAAGTGTTTTTGACATTATAGCGAAGTGCAGGTTGTCGGGTGCGTCTTCGGTGAGTTCGGAAAGTCTTGTTTGTATTCTGTTGTAACTGTCTTCGAGACAAAGATAGAGCACTGTGCCTTTGGATGTTTCGTAGTTCCAAAAGGGTTCGCCTTTGGAAACTTGCAGACAGAGATGGAGTAATAACCAAGATTTTCCAATTTTGGGTTGTCCGGCTAAGATGTGAAAGCCTTGCGGAATCAATCCTTTGACTATGAATTTAGTGGGTGGTAAGTTGAGCTCCAAGAGCTGGGCTCCGCTTACGGTTTTTAAGTTTTCTGTTGACAATTAATAATTTCTCCTTTCGTATGTGAATAAAATAATTAGTGCGTTCAGAGGACGCGAAGTATCTCGCAGCATAAATCTTGTGACTTCTTTCACAAGAACGAGCATCATATATGTCCTAGCAAACATCAGTTCCAGCTTGAAAGAACATATCCCGTTTCTTTGGTGGGCCGCTTATGCGGAAGTATCATTAATGCCTTACGCGGTGTCATGGCTAATCAAAATATGCTGTTGTTGTTTTGATTTCTCTGCAAGGTTTATCGCTCGCTCGTTTTGAGGTCGTGGCGTCCTTTAGAGTCAGCTTTTCCTTTCGGTCCGGTAAGTTTATGACTCGGCATCCTCACTTATTTAGTTTTCAAGGTTCGGGAGAAGTTTTATTTTTCTTCTCATTCCTTATTTGTTACTTTTTTTGATTTTCACAACCAAATTTGTAAAAATTTTCTTCTCATTCCTTATATGGCAATTTTTTTGATTTTGTACCATAAGGTTTTGGGAAATTTTTAAAAGTTGCGTTTGGTGGTTTGAGGGGGCGAAATTCGCTCCACAGGCGGCCAAACAGGGCGAGAAAAAAGAATATCGGACACGGAGTCGATAGCGGACGCATTTGGCTGTTTGGGGGCGACAGTGGTTATTAGGTTTTGCGTTACAATAAAATGTTCTCCTTTCAAAAAGTCTTTACACTTATATGTATTTTTAGAGGGGTAAAATCCAAGGTGTTTTTGCGAAATTTTTATTTTGCAGTATGAATGTTTATAAAAAATTCTTATTTGAGGTATTATTTTTGCTTGCATGCCCAAAAATCGCTTCACGGGCGGGTAAACAGGGCGAATGGTGGGAAAGGTGGGAATGGAGTCGCGAAGGAGGAATGGGGCGAATGTGGGCAGAAGTTAGAAAATATTGGAAAAAGTGGAAAAATGTGATAGAATAATTTTGATAAAGATATTTAGATATAAAATTTATAAACAATTTTACGAGTTTGGATTTGGAAAGTTTTACTGAGTAATGCTTGTTTCGATGTGATGGGGAGGTTGAGGATTTCTTGATTTAAATGAAGTTATTGATGAATTTATAAATTTTAGATGAAATATATGTTTTTATAATAGTTGTACATACGAAAATTTACTTGGTGCAGAAATCATAATGAAAGATGAAAACAAAAAAGTAAAAAATGCAGAGATTAATAATTATTTTTATACATTTACTAATGACAAAACATATTATTTTTTTGACACAATAATTTAGAAGATGTTAAAAGGAGGTGCCATTTTGGCTGAAAAAAATAATGCAAACATTGG
>JAFZEI010000058.1 GCA_017560765.1 Clostridia bacterium
AGTGGCGCAGGACACAGCGGAGAAGGCAGCGCCATGTTTATTAGGAGTTTGATTGCCAATAAAAAAATTTCCGAGGTAAAAAATTATATGCCTGCAGAAGCTTTTGCGATTTTGCAAAGAGAATTGAGCGATGGCAGGTGTCCTGTATATTCAAAGGATTTTGATAAAATTGTTATAGCCGACTTGCGTCGGCTTGGTGTGGAGGGTTTACGTAATAGACCTTTTGTAAGTGAAGGACTGGAATATAAGATTTATGATGCGGCATGTAGGTGCAGTACTTTTGAAGAATTGGTGGCAGAATGCACATCGAAAAGGTATACTGCTTCTCGAATACGACGCATAGTTTTTGCGTCTACCCTGGGAATTTTGCGCCAAAATGTGACTGCGCCTGTACCGTACATCAGAGTTTTGGGAATGAGACGGAATTGCGGCGCCCTTATGGACTTGCTGCAACATAATGCCTCTGTCCCTGTAATTTTATCTAAAGCAAAGTTTTTGCACCGACAAGAGTGCGCAGAAAAGAACATTGTCACCGAGCTTTTTAAAATTGAAAACAATACGGCAGATTTGTATTCGCTTGCTTTTTCCGATTCAAAAAGTAGGGTCGGAGCTACTGAATTAACGCATCCTCTTATTTTTGTATGAGTTAATCTGTTTTCTTCATGCCAAAAGCAGTTCTTAATAAACAACTGATGGGTTTCGGCGGTTTGATTACTATTACTTTCATTTTGCACCTCAATTAGAATTAATTGCGTTTGTTACATTATATTGTTTTGCGTAAAAATGTGTTCGCAGAAGCCAAAAAAACGAAAATTAAATGATTAATATTTTTGGAAAAATAAGGGTTAAATTGTTGAGATTATATTTGATTTATGATAATATTACCAACGTTATATATATAGGGTGTAAACCGAATAACAGGGAGATTGAATATGAATAATTTAACTATAAAACAATTTATGGAAAATTTAAGCACAGAGGCGCCCGTTCCGGGAGGCGGAGGTGCGTCTGCCCTTGTAGGAAGTGTCAGTGCTGCTCTTTGTTCCATGGTAGCATCACTTACTAACGGGAAAAAGAAATATGCAGAATTTCAATGTGATATTGAGCGCATTTTGAAAGAAACATCAGTAATTATCAATAATATGCAATCCTTAATAAACAAGGACGCAGAAGTTTTTGAACCACTTTCAAAGGCGTACGGCATTCCGAAGGACGATCCTACAAGAAATGAAGTTTTGGAGCAAGCTTTACGGCTCGCTTGCAGCGCGCCTATGGAGATTTTGCTTGAAGCATGTAAAATAGTGCCGATTTTAGAAGAATTAACCATTAAAGGCTCTAAAATAGCTCTTAGCGATGTTGGTGTAGCAGCTACCATGTGTCAATCAGCAATACAGGGCGGAGTATTAAATGTTTATATAAATACGAGACTTATGAAAGACAGAGCTTTTGCACAAAAAACTGATGAACAGGCAAAAAAAATCTGTATGGAATATATTCCCAGATGTGAGAAAGTTTATAAATTTGTTGAGGAACATTTGACTACGATATAATAGGGAGGGGCAGAAATGACGGAAATGCGTGGCGCGCCGGTAGCAACGGCGATTACGGATGTTTGCAAAGAAAAAATTGCAAAATTAAAAGAAAAGGGTATAGTACCTACATTGGCAATAGTGAGAGTTGGTAATAAAGGTGCTGACGAAGCATACGAAAAAGGCGCAGAAAAACGATTTTTTTCTGCAGGTGCAGATGTAAAAAAATACATTTTGCCGGAGGATGCATCACAAGAAGATTTAGAAAAGACTATAAAAAGTATAAATGATGATAATGGTATTCACGGAATACTTTTATTCAGACCGCTTCCCAAGCATATGGACGAAGACAGAATTAAACAGTTAATATCTATGAAAAAAGATATTGACGGTATGTCCTATGCAGGACTTGGCAGTCTTATTGCATCAAAAGGCGGAAAGAACCAGTCTTACGCCCCATGTACACCAACTGCTGTGATTGAAATGTTGGATTATTACGGTATAGATGTTACTGGAAAAAAGATAGCGGTTGTGGGTAGAAGTTCCGTAGTGGGACTTCCGCTTGCTGTGATGCTTATTAACAAAAATGCAACTGTAACTGTTTGTCATACAAAGACAAAAAATATGCAAGAAGAATGCCGAAATGCCGATATAATTATAGCGGCTGCGGGAAAAGCCAATGTTGTGGGAGAGGAACACTTTTCCGAAGGACAAGTGCTTATAGACGTTGGTATAAACTTTGTTGATGGCAAGATGTGCGGAGATATGGATTATCAAGCAGCAATAAAATATGCATCGGCAGTAACACCCGTTCCGGGCGGTGTAGGAGCTGTAACTACATCGGTGCTTCTTAAGCATACTGTAAACAGTGCAGAAAATATTTGAAAATTTTATTATAGGGAGTATGAGTTAAGGATGAAAGATTTAAAAACAAGAAATGAAATAGATGATATTTATAAGTGGCGTTTAGAGGATATGTTTGAAACTGCTGAAGAATGGCAAAAAGCGGCAGATGAGGCAGAATCTCAAATCGTAAAAATGGCAAAACATCGTGGCAAATTCACAAAGACAGGAGCAGCTTTGTATTCTTGTATAAGCGAAATGTACGAGTTGAGCCGTAAAATAATGAAGATTTATGTGTATGCACACATGAAACGCGACGAAGACAGTACGAATGCCAAATCACAGGAATTGGCAGGTAAAGCAGATTATTTGATAACAAAATTTTCGGAGGCTACGTCTTTTTTTGAACCGGAGCTTTTGCGACTTGAAAGCAAGAGAATCGAAGCGATGGCCAGAAAAACATCGAAATTGAGAGAGTATTCTTTTGTTATAGATGAAATTATGCGCAAAAAAGCTCATGTATTAAGTCCCGGTGAAGAAAAGATTTTAGCTATGTCCGGTGAGGCTACTTCCACAGGACAGGATGTTTTTATGATGTTCAATAATGCGGATATTAAGTTTGAGCCATTTTCTGATGAGCAAGGTGAAAAAACAGAACTTACTATTGGCAGATATGTAAAATTTCTTGAATCACGCGACAGAAATGTAAGAAGAAGAGCTTTTCGCTCAATGTATGAAGCATACGGAATGCACAAGAACACTTTGGCGGCAGCGTATGCAGGTAATGTTAAAGCCGATGCGTTTTATTCCAGAGTACGCAAGTACAAATCCAGCTTTTTGGCAGCATTGTACCAAGATAATGTTCCGTCAAAAGTATATAACGGTCTTATAAAGTCAGTGCATGATCATATTCATTTGTTGACACAATATTTGGAAATAAGAAAAAGAGTGTTAAGCATACAGAAGGTTCACATGTATGACTTGTATGTTCCTCTTGTTAAAATGCCCGCAAAGACATATACATTTGAAGAAGCACGACAAATTGTAACAGAAGCATTAAAGCCTTTGGGAGAGGATTACTGCAAGGCACTGGAACATGCGTTTTCAGACGGTTGGATAGATGTTTGCGAGAATAAAGGTAAACGTGTGGGTGCGTATTCTTGGGGCTGTTATGATAGCCACCCTTATGTTTTGCTTAATTGGCAAGGAACTGTAAAGGACGTATTTACATTAGCTCATGAGCTTGGTCATGCGATGCACTCGTATTACAGTAATTTAACACAGCCGGTTCAATATGCAAGTTACAAGATTTTTGTGGCCGAAGTAGCTTCTACGGTTAATGAAAATCTTTTAATGGAATATATGCTTAAGAACAGTAAGGATGATATAGAAAAGGCATTTTTGCTTAATCATTATCTTGAAGAATTCAGAGCAACAGTTTACAGACAGACAATGTTTGCCGAATTTGAAAAAAAGGCACACAAGCTGTATGAAAAAGGTGGCGTACTTACTTGCGAATCTCTTTCTGCGATATACATGAAAATTCAACATCAATTCTTTAAAAAAGTAGTAAAAATTGATGATGAGATTGCTCTGGAATGGGCAAGAATCCCGCATTTTTACACTTCGTATTATGTTTATAAATATGCTACGGGATTTTCTGCCGCAACACATCTTGCGTCAGGTATTTTGAGCGGAGATAAAAAGAAAAGAACGGCTTATTTGAATTTCCTTAAGAGCGGGGGATCGGATTATCCGATAGAGCTTCTGAAAAAAGCCGGCGTTGATTTATCAACTACAGAGCCGATTAATGCCGCTTTTGATGTGTTTGAGGAGAAGCTTAATCAATTTGAGGATTTGATGTTGTAATATGAGAAATGAGTTTGATGGAGTTGTAATTGAAAAGCAACAAGTTCTTTGCGATGCTGTAAATTGTCATAATTTGAGCATAAAAGGCATCGGAGAATTTCGTTCTGAGGTAGAAGCGGATTTTGTTGATATTTCAGGTGAAGCATGCTTTGAATCTTATATAACGTGTGATAAAATGACTGTAAGAAACAGGTGTGTTTGTAAGAGTACGCTTTTGACTACATCGCTCAGAATAATCGGTGTTATGGCAGTGTACGGCAAGCTGAATTCCGAAAATGTAATTGTGCATGGTGCGCTGAAATTTCGTGGCAATTTAAGAGCATATTCTTTTTTGGTGAGGCAAGGTTCGCTGGCCAAAGGCAGTGCAAAGCTCAAAACATCAAACTGTGTTATAAACGGAGTTCTTAATAATTCCGGTGAAGTTACAGCAAATGAATTTAAAATTTGCAGTAACAAAATGTCAAGAATTCAGGAAATACGGACGGATAAATTTAGTGTTAAATTAAATCCCGATTGCGAAAAGCCTGATGATGAGTTTTTACTCTCGTGTGATTTTGTAGATTGCTTTGAGGCTGATTTGGAATATTGTAATATTGATAAGCTTTATTGTGATAGTGCAATTATAAGAAAAGGCTGTACGATTCATGAGATTTTGTACAGAGACAGTATTGAAATTGAGCCCGGAGCTCATGTGGAAAGGTTGTCCAGAACATGAACAGAAAAACTGTTATTTGTATTGTTACATGTATTATTTTAGCTGTTGCTTTATCAGTCGGACTCATTTTGAGTTTTCGCAGTGATACAGCAGAATACATTAACATAGCTGAATATAACTTTGATAATGCTCAAAAAAAGTATCAGGGTTTGGAAACAAGCAGTTACAGTGGAAAAGCTACATTTAATTACAGTGAAAAAGACGGAATAGACGGCAGCGGCTGTATCGTGATAGACGTTCCGTCGGAAAAGGAAGATGCCAGATTTACGTACACGTATGATAAGGCGATTGAAAAAACGTATTACAGAATGAGTGCGTGGGTCAAAACTGTTGACGTAGGTTTAGACAGTTCTGCCATAGGAGCAAATATTTCTATCTTAAATACTTTTGAGCATTCAGTGGATTATAAAGGAGACAATGAGTGGACATATATAGAATATTATGGTAAAACTGCAAAAAATCAGACGTCTTTTACTGTGTGTTTGCGTTTGGGATTCTACAGTGGCATAAATACCGGAACTGTATATTTTGATGACTTTCAACTTGAACAGTTGGACAAGCTTCCCGAAGGAGCTTCTTACACATCTATGGAAAGCACTTTGGGCGGAGAAAGCTCTTCTGCCAAATCTAACTCGCAACATGAGAATACTATGTTAACAGCAACCATAATGGTGATTGTACTTTTACTATATTTGTGTGTTGCTTACAGATATGCCCAAAAACAAGAAAAGGATTTTTATCAGGAAGAAAGCAGAAGTATAAAAACTGCAGTAATTAATTTGATTATTATTGCTTTTGTAATAAGGTTGGTAATGTCTGTTACAATGCCGCAATGTGATATTGATGTAAATCTTTTCCAATATTGGGCGAATACGCTTGCGGATAAGGGAATAACGGATTTTTATTCATACGCAGAGGATATAAATCTTGATTATCCGCCCCTTTTTATGTATCACTTATACTTTATGGGCATTGTGGGAAAAGCAGCAGGAATTACACAAACAGCAGCTTATGATATGCTTTTAAAATTGCCGTCGATTTTAGCAGATTGTGCAATTGCTTATTTAATATATAAAATCGCTAATAAACGAATGAATAAAAATTGGATTTTATTTGTTATGGCAATTTGGCTCTTTAATCCTATGGTATTGTTGGATTCTGCTTGCTGGGGGCAGGTAGATTCAATACTCGCCTTGGCAATATTACTTGCAGCGTACTTCATTGAAAAAGAAAAGTACGCGTATTCAGCAATTGCTTTGGCTTTTGCAATAACATTAAAACCACAAGGTATTTTCTTCGTTCCGATACTGGGTTATGCGTTATTGAGACAGTTGATAAAGGAAAAAGATGCTCCGCTAACGAAGAGGTTGCTCCGTTTTGCGTACAGCATCGTAGCTTTCTTTGCTACTGCAATGATAATTATTTTGCCGTTCGGTATAAAAATGGAGGGTAATATATTTAGCTGGATCTTCAATGTGTATGTAAATACAGCAGGAGGATATTCTTATGCGACTGTTAACTCATTTAATTTCCCGTATTTACTGGGACTTAATTGGGTAAAAGACAGTGCAGAAGTTTTAGGTATGTCGTATTTTGCGTTGGGCATGTTATTGATTGTAATTATTTGCCTCCTTACCGGCGCACTTTATATTTTCGGTAAAAAGCACAAAGTTAATGTTTATTTGCTTTCTGCAATGTGCATTTATGCTGTTACGCAGTTTGCGCCCCGTATGCATGAAAGATATTTTTACCCCGCAATTGTACTTTTGCTTATTGCTGTAATTTATTCCAACAATAAATTAATGCTTGCCTTGTATGGATTGGTATCGGTTTCAAACTTCTATACCGTCCTTGAGGTAATGACAGGTTTGAGTATAGGTTCTAAGTTGATTAATACAGACTATGCTACTGCCGCATATTATTATTGGCCGCCTCTTAATACGGAAAGAGCTGCTATGGCCATTACAAACGTATTTTGTGCCGTTGCACTTATTGCAGTGGCATGTATATTGGTATTTTCAAATAATAAAACCTTCAATATGAAGATTTGGGAAGAACATGGTGACGAAAATGAAAAAGAAGAGTAAGATTTTTGCAACACTTATGTTGCTTGTAATAATGGTTGTTTCTTTTGCGGCTTGCTCAAAAGCCGGGGGAAATATTATAAGTAATGCTGACTTCGAAAAAGGCAGCGGTTCTTCCATTAATGGGTGGAAACTTTATAATTACCATAAAGATTATGAGGGTGATTCTTCGCGCACTAAAATCTCGCTGGTAGATATGGGTTTTGATGGTAAATGTGTTAAAATTGAAAGCACAGGAGACAACGATGCCAGAATATACCAAGAGATTTCCGTTGCCGGAGAAGCAAAATACAAAGTGCAATTTGATGCCTTATATGAAAATATAGACAAGGGTGCTACAGAAAACGGAGCAGGTCTTAATGTTTCATCTAAAAAGGGTTCTCAAAAAACGGGCGGTATATACGGAACTGTAGACAAGTGGCAAACAATTACAGCATACTTTACAACAGAAGAAAAACAAGAATCAATTGAGCTTACGATAGGAATCGGAGGCTATAGTGCAGAATCGGCAGGCACTGTTTATATTGATAATGTTAAGGTGGAAAAGGTAAAAAGTATTCCCGAAGGTGAAAGCGTATTTGCCGCAGAAGGCGAGATTGATACGAGTGCAAGCTTATGGTTAAAATCGCTTTTCGCTGTTTTGGCACTTGGTACGATTGTTTTTGCAATCGCAGTTTGCATAAGGACAGATAAAGAAAATGCTGCAAAATCAAATCCTCTTTCACAAACAAATCCAAGGATAGGCAAAAAGGATTTGGCGATTTTGCTTGTTATGGTAATTGTGTGCTCTGTTATGTCTTTTTGGGATTTAGGTAACGCATACGGCCCTTCTTCCTTCTGGAAAGCGGCAGAAAAGGGTGAGTATGTTATTGCTGAGTTTGATGCCGAAACAGAAATTTCAAGAATGGCCTGCTCTAATAACATACCAAAAAGCGGTTCTTATACTGTATATTATGAGGAAGGCGACGGCACGGGAGAGTATAAAAAGCTTGAGTCTATAAGCATGGAAACTTTTTTTGAGTGGAAATTTACTGATAAAAAAGTTACAACCAAGAGAATAAAAGTCGTTGCAGACTCTGCAGGACTTGCCGTAAATGAGCTTGGATTTTTCACTAAAGATTCTAACGGAGAGTATAGAAGAATAAATCTTAAGGTGACGGAAACAAATTACAATAAAGAATTGAATGAAGATTGTAATCCGGGCATGCTTTTTGATGAACAGGACGTTGTGGAGCCGTATAGTTCTTACAGAAGTTCTACGTATTTTGATGAGATTTATTTCCCTCGTACAGCGTACGAAAGTATAAACGGATATGATATTTACGAAATAACACATCCGCCTATGGGTAAAAACATTATGGCTTTGGGTATTCAAATTTTCGGCATGAATCCTTTTGGCTGGAGATTTATGGGAACATTGTTTGGTGTCGGACTTGTGCCGCTTATGTATTTGTTAGGCTTAAAGTTATTTAAAAAGAGAACGTATGCCTTTGTTGCTGCTTTTCTTATGATGTTTGACTTTATGAGGTTGGCACAAACCAGATTAGCGACAATTGACTCATATTCTGCGTTCTTTATACTGTGCATGTACTACTTTATGTATGACTACTTCACTCAGAAGTCATACGAGAAGAAAGGATTTATAAAATCATTAATACCTTTGTTTTTCTGCGGCATAATGTTTGGATTAGGTGCGGCTACAAAGTGGGTTTGCATTTATACAGGCGTAGGATTAGCCTTCTTGTTCTTTGTAGCAAAATATCTTGAATTTAATGATGTGCTGCGTGGCAGAGTAAAAGAACAAACTAAAAAAACATGGTTTGTTGAGAATTTTATTCCCACATGTTGTGCCTGCGTTATTTTCTTTATTGTTATTCCTTTAGCAATATATACCTTATCATATATACCGTATATGGCATCTTCTGATAAGGGTTTGGTAGATATTATGGTAGATAATCAGGAGTATATGTTTGAATATCATTCCGGATTAACATCAGGACACTCGTATGGTTCTCCATGGTATACATGGCCTGTTATGGTAAGACCGATTTATTATTATTCAGGTTCACAAGCTAATTTGGCTGACGGTATGGCAACGTCCATTGTTTCCATGGGAAATCCTCTTGTTTGGTGGACAGGTCTTGCGTGTATAATTCCTGCAGGATTTTATGCATGGAAGAAACGTGATAAAGGAATGATGATGGCTTTTGTTGGCTTTGCAGTACAGTTCTTGCCTTGGGTACTTGTTACAAGAGTTTGCTTTATATATCATTATTTTACAGCAGTACCGTTTATTATATTTATGATAGTGTATGTAATTAAAAATTTGATTGAAGATGGTATCATCAATAAGCATGTAATGTGGATATACTTGGGACTTGTTCTTCTGCTGTTTGTCTTGTTTTATCCTGTGCTTACAGCACGTGAAGTGTCAAGAGAATATATAAATTCACTTAGATGGTTCAGCACGTGGAGCTTTTAAAAATACGGGGAGCCGGATATAAATGATTGAATTTGAAAAAACAGGAAAAGAAAAATTACGTAGGTTATTAAGTCTTACTCGCAAGGCCGTACAGGATTATGATTTAATAAAAGACGGAGACAAAGTTTGCGTTGGTGTCTCCGGAGGTAAGGATAGTCTTGCATTGCTTACTACTTTAGCAAATCTCAGGCGCTTTTATCCAAAACGCTTTGAATTGCAAGCTGTAACTGTTTCGTTGGGCTTTGAAGGTATGGACTTTTCTGCTGTGAGCAAATATTGTGAGGCACTTGAAGTGCCATACAAGGTAGTAGAATCTGATATAGCAGAAATAGTTTTTGATATAAGAAAGGAACAGAATCCGTGTGCGTTGTGTGCGAATTTAAGGCGAGGAGCATTAAATGACCATGCAGGACGACTGGGTTGCAATGTAGTTGCTCTCGGACATCATAAAGATGATGTTATAGAAACTGCATTACTGTCGCTTTTTTATGAAGGCAGGTTTTACTGTTTTTCACCGGATACATGGTTAGAAAGAGCGCAAGTGCGTGTTGTTCGACCTTACTTATACGTAGAAGAAAGTGATATTCGTCAATTTGCAAAGGCAGTAGATATTCCTGTTGTGCACAATCCTTGCCCTATGGACAGAGCCGGCAGCAGAGCTGAAATAAAAGATCTTATCCGAAACTTAGAAAAAGATAACAGATTCTTAAGGTCTAATATTTTTGGTGCAGTAAAGAGGGATATTTGGGATAAAGATTCAGAAAAACAGTAAGCAATGTCTGCTTTATTTCATTGTATTTTTTAAGGTGTTCAAATTTTCTCTCATTAAAGAGACGTACGTTGTACCGTTATTTAGCTGCTCTTTTGAAACATTGTGGCAACTGTAGAAAAGTGCTGTTTTTGCTCCCGTAGCATCGGACAATGTTTTTGCAATATTTTGATTTGAAAATTCAATATAATAGACAGTGGAAATTTTTTCACTGTCTATTTTTTTTATCAGATCGGCAATTTGCGTTGCGCTTGGCTCTGAATGGTCTGCACAACCAGGGAAGGCAGATGCGTAAGATATTCCGTATTGGTGAGTGAAATATACAAACGGAAATCTGTCGCCGAAAATCATGGTTTTGTTCCCAACTGTGTCAAAGAAAGCAGAGAAATCATTATCAAGCTCTGTTATTTGTTTAATATAATTTGCAGCATTTTCTTCGTATGTTTTTTTATTGGATTTGTCAATTGCGCTAAGATTGTCTTTGATTTTTTCGACGATTAGAACAGCATTTGCAGGGGATGTCCAAACATGCTCGTCAAACTCATCTTCATGCTCTCCCACGGGGATAAGAGATACACAATCTGTCATTTTAAGAGTGTTAACTTTCTCGTCTAAAGAGCTCAAAATTTTGTCAACCCATGCATCAGACTCTCCTCCCGAATAAATAAATAAATCGCAGTTGTTGATTTTAATTATATCTTGTGCTGTAGGCTCATAAGAGTGGTTCTCTCCTCCTGCAGGCAGCAACATAGTAGTTTGTGCAATGTGGCCGCATACTTGTTTTGCAAAGTCATAAGCCGGAAAATTAGTGGCAACTACAGATGTTGTCGCATCTTGTTGTGTAGGAAGAGCACAAGAAAAACAAGTAAAAGCAATGGAAAATATAATAAAAAAAACAATAATTTTATTGAATAAAGAATGATTCAAACAGGTCACTCCTTGCAAATTGAGAATTTTATAAACAACATTGATATTTTACTATGAAAAAAAAGCAATTGCAAGATAGACAGAAAATGTAATAATTCAGCATAATTTCGTCTCTGATATCATAAATTTTTACCAAAGGTGAAACCGATAAAGGGGTTTGTAAAATGATGATAATCAGAGATTACATAGAAAGCAGAGTTTTTGAAATTGCACAATATATTTTGGATACAAATTGCACGGTAAGAGCCGCTGCAAAGAAATTTGAAGTTAGCAAATCGACGGTACATAAGGATTTAGTAGAACGATTGCCGCAACTTAGTCAGTCATTGGCAGAAGAAGTACGCAAAATTCTTGACGAAAATAAAGCCGAAAGGCATATTCGCGGCGGTTTGGCAACTAAAGCAAAATATGAAGAAGAAAGAAGAAAAGACAGACTGCGAGCAAAACAAATATAAATATTATTTTTTGATTGCAGCTATAATTTTATCGGCAGAAGTATCCGGAGATGAACAATCGACAGAATAATCCTTCCAGGCGTTGTAAATCGGCAACCTCTCCTTAGCAAGCTTTTCCAAACTGCAGGACATGGAAATCGGACGACCATCTGTGGCAAGTTGATCTACAGGTCGGTTAAGCAGCACAATAATGCCGTTTTGCTTTAAAAGAGAGAGGTTGTTTGGATTTTTAATAACACCACCGCCTGTAGCGATAATAAGATTGCTTTTTCGTGTAAATTCATCAAGAACTTCACTTTCGATTTTGCGGAAAGCAGGTTCTCCGTGTTTGGCAAAAAAGTCGCATATACTCATTTGAATCCTTTTTTCTATTTCCCAATCAATGTCTACAAAAGGACGTGACATCTTAGCGGCTAACATTTCACCTACAGTACTCTTGCCGCAACCGGGCATACCTATAAGAATAATGTTTTTTGTTTCAGATTCAATTTGCAATGTGATGCGGTCGATTATTTCAGAGCTGTCAAGACCATCGGAGTAATTGCATCCTGTGAATATCTCAGATGCTTGTTTAGCTTGAGCTACTAACATAGGCAAACCATTTATATACGGAATGCCAAGGCGCTCTGCATCGAGTAAAAGCTTTGTTTTGGCAGGGTTAAATATAATGTCAATTACACCTATACAAGAATGAAAACGGTCTAATTCCACTGCAGAAACGCCGTTTTTGGGGTACATACCCATTGGCGTAGTATTTACGATAAAGCTTGCGTCGCTGTGAAGGTCATAAATGTTAGAGTAGTTATTATCTCCCGTCCTGGAAATTACAATAACCTGGGCAGAACCCAAATCACGCAAGGCAGCGCAAGCCATAACGGAACTGCCGCCGCTTCCCAACACAAGCGTCTTTCCTTTAGAAACATCAAAACCCGCTTTTTTTACCAAATATGTAAAACCGTAATAATCCGTATTATATCCTTTTATTTTGTTGCCGTTTTTAACGACTGTATTCACACTGCCGATTTTAGAAGCAACTTCTGAAACCTCATCACAAAGGCTGAACGCCAGCTTTTTGTAGGGGATTGTCACGTTGATTCCGTCGAAGTTACCAGAGCGCAAAAACGCTTCTGCTTCTTCAGGTGACTTCTCAAAAAGAGTATAGCTGTAATCTGCTAAGCAGCCGTGAATTTGGGGAGAAAAACTGTGCCCCAATTTTTCTCCCAATAATCCGCTTTTAAATTTGGTAAAGCCGCATATCTTCATAAAAAACCTCAAAATTAAATCATTTCTGAATAACTGCCCAAATAACGGAATTCTTCGCAAAGACTGTCAAGCTCGCAAATGAGCTGAATGAATTCAGAAGAGTAAACAGGCGTATCTAAGTCAAAATAAAACATAAATTCAAAGTCACGATCCGGTATGGGACGGCTCTCTAATTTTACAAGGTTTATACCTAAAGCATAAAAACGAGCAAGAACTCTGTAAAGTGCGCCCGGTTTATGTGAAATAATCATCATAAGACTGGTACGGTCAGCTCCGGGATAAATTTCAAGATTTTTAGAAATACAAATAAAACGAGTGTAGTTGTTTCCTTTGTCCTGTACAGACGAAGCAAGACAGTCAAGACCGTAAAGCGGAGCGCAGGAGCGAGACGAAATGGCTGCCACGTCATCTCTGTCGGACTCAGCTACCATTTTGGCAGCAACAGCAGTGTTCTCCACAACAGTGACTTTTACGTTGTCAAGAGAATTAATATAGTTTGTGCATTGAGCCAAAGCGTGTTCGTGAGAATAAATTTCACGGATTTTACTGATGTCAGTGCCTTTTTTTGCCAAAAGATTATGGTCAACCTTAACACGTACACTGCGAACAATATTGAAATTATAGTACATCATTAAGTCATAAATCTGTTTAACGGAGCCTGCGGTACTGTTTTCTATCGGAAGCACACCGTAATCGCATAATCCTTTGTCAATAGAAGCAAAAATGCCCGCGAAATTGTTAAAATACATTATTCTTGGAATTTGGAAAAGTTTCTCGCAAGCGTGTTGAGAATAAGCACCCTCAACACCTTGGCATGCAACCGTTGCGCAAGGGGGGAAAAGCTTGTTTGTGTTATCAATCGCATAGGAAACTTTTTCTTTTAAATTAGAAGAAGGATAAAGAATTCTGTCCTGATAAGAGCGGCTGAGCTCAAATAAAAGAGAGTAAAGAACGCTGGTGTATGATTTAAATTCGCCGTTTGATTTTTCAATTAAATCGCTAAGCTTATCACGTTCGCGCTTTAAATCCATAACAGGCAAATTATTAGCTTTTTTATATTCGGCAATGCCGGAGGAAATATTCATACGCTCCTGAAACAAGCGAAGGATTTCATCATCAACAGCATCAATGCGCGCTCTTAAATCTTGTAAATTATTCTCCATTAAAATCACATCCTATAAAAATTTAAATCATATTAAATATTGTCACATATCATATCGTAAATTGCTATCGCTGCCGCGGCTTCTACACAAGGAACTGCTCGTGGCAAAATACAAGGGTCGTGGCGCCCTTTTACTGTAAGTTTTGTATTCTCCTTCGACGGAATGCATACGCTGCTTTGCTCCAGCCCGATTGAAGGGGTAGGCTTAACAGCAACACGAAAAATCAGAGGCATCCCTGAAGAAATACCGCCAAGAATTCCGCCGTGATTGTTTGTGGCTGTTTTAATCGAACCATCAGTATCAAAATAAAAATCATCATTGTTTTCTGCACCTGTCATTTCGGCGACATTAAAGCCTGCTCCGAATTCAATGCCTTTAATGGCAGGAATGCCGAATACGCATTGTGAAATTTTATTTTCAATGCCATCAAAAATAGGAGCTCCGATACCGGACGGCATACCAATAATAGCACATTCTATAACACCGCCAATGGAATTGCCCACAGCCTTTTGTGCCAAAATCAACTCTGACATGGCGCATTCTGCATCATAATCCATAACGGGGAGTTCCTTTTCACGTACTTCCTCAAAATCTTGCAAAGAAACATTACAAGGATCATATAATCTGTCGCAAACAGTACCGATTTTTGAAATGTGTGCACCGACATAAATGCCGCGCTCTTTTAAAAGCTGGAGAATTATACCGCCTGCAACGCACAAGGGAGCAGTAAGTCTTCCTGAAAAATGACCTCCTCCGGTAGGATCTTGAAAGCCCTTATATTTTACATTTGCAGTAAAATCTGCATGGCCGGGGCGTGGAACATCTGCAAGATTACTGTAGTCGCCGGGACGAGTGTTTGTATTGCGTATTATTGCAGTTAAAGGAGCACCGCAAGTATGCCCATTTACAATACCGCTGAGAAATTCAGGCAAATCTGCCTCTTTGCGTGGAGTTGCATACTTAGAATTACCGGGAGCTCGGCGAGCAAGAAATCCTGATAGCTCGTCCATGTCAATTTTAAAACCAACCGGCAGACCATCGATAGTAACGCCTATGGCGGCGGAATGTGATTGCCCGAATATTGAGATTTTAAGATTTTTGCCAAAAACCGAAGACATATTGTCACTCCTTTGTTATTTTATCTTCATATTGTCATAATCCTGCCAGAAAAGAGGGTAGGATTTGTTTACTGCATCAGAATCCGTGATAACCATTTTGTCTGAGCAAACTGTAGCTGCAATTGCCGCTGTCATAGCAATTCTATGGTCATTGTGGCTGTTTACCGTGCCGCCTTTGAGACAGAAATTATTCGGCTCTGCATGTTTCTCGGCAGTACGGTAACCGTTAATAATCAGACCATCCTCAGTTGGCTGTATATCAGCGCCCAAAGAACCAAGCAAATCACAAACTGTTGCAATCCTGTCGCTTTCTTTTAATTTTAAGCGTTGAGCATTGTAAATTTTTGTTGCACCGTTTGCACAAGCTGCAGCTAAAGATAAAATCGGTACAAGGTCAGGTATATCGGAAGCATCAATTTCGATACCTTGCAGACAGGAGGGAAGCACTGTTACATCGCACAAACTATCGTCAGAATATGATGTGCTTTTTGATACGGAAACAGTAGCACCGAATCGTTTTAGAATATCAAGAACGGCCTTATCTCCTTGTGCTGAATCATTGCGAAGCCCTGTAACGCAAACGGGGTTATTACCTATCGCTCCTGCAGTCAACCAAAAGGCAGCGTTTGACCAATCTCCGTCAGCACGGAAAGACAGCATTCCGTCCGGGTGACGGAAATTCTTGTTACCTCCTACTAAAATAAGAGAATCGCTTACTGCCTTTATATCAACGCCAAAGTGAGTAAGAACCTCTAATGTCATATCAACGTAGGGTCGTGATTCTAATTTACCGATAATATGAATCTCACTTTTTTCTCCAAGCAATGGAAGCGCGAAAAGCAGACCTGTTATATATTGTGAAGAAACATTGCCTGCAATTTCAAATTTGCCGCCGCGCAATTTGCCGGAAGTTTTAAAAGGCACCGTTCCAACAGAGTCTACGGAACATCCGTGGTTTATAAGTTCCTCGCGAAGAGGAGATAAAGGACGATTTGGCAATCTTCCTTCAGGATAAAACTGTGCGTTTATACCTAAAGCGCAAGCAACAGGTAACAAAAAGCGTAAAGTAGAACCGCTTTCTCCGCAATAAAGCTGTGCGTCTGCATTTTTTGGCACCGTATTTGTACGCTCAACTATTATTTCGCTGCCATTTACGGAAATTTTTGTACCTAATGCCTGTAAACATTTTATCGTTGCTGATATATCTTCGGAAAGCTTGCCACCGCATGTGATTTTGGTGGTAGTACCGTACAGTGCTGCAGCAATCAGCAATCTGTGTACATGAGATTTGGACGGAATCGCGTCCACAATTCCTCTTAACTGCGGGCGGTAAAACGAAACGAATTTTTTTGCCACATTGTTAATAGGTTTGCCGTCAATGTATGCTTTAAGATTATCAACCACTATATTTACAAGTCTTTTACGAGCTTCAAAAGAAGCCCATGCAATATGAGGTGTGATAATGCAATTCGGTGCGTCGAAATATGGATGATCGGCACGCATCGGTTCACCATCGAGTACGTCAATTCCGGCTCCTGCAATTGTACCTTTGTAAAGCGCCTCTGCAAGTGCTTCTTCGTCAATAGTGCCGCCTCTTGAAGTGTTAATAATAAAAGCTGTTTTCTTCATCTTTGATAAAGAGTCTTCGTTTATGATCTTTTTTGTTTTATCAGTCAGAGGGCAGTGGATAGTCAGAAAATCTGATTCTGATAGCAACTCGTTAAAAGAGACAACTTTGTAAGGACAATTTTTTGGCGACGTACGCGTATGAATTATGGGTTGCATGCCGAAAGCTTCACCGATTTTTGCTACAGCTTTGCCAATGGCTCCGTAGCCTAAAATTCCTAATTTCTTGCCTGAAAGTTCAATAATGGGAAAATCAAAATACGTAAAAATTTTAGATTTTTTCCAATCTCCTTCATGTACTGATTTATCGTATTTTATTATATTTGATGCTAAATTTAAAATTAATGCAAAAGTATGCTGAGCAACGGAGTCTGTAGAATAACCGGGAACATTACTGACTGTGATATTTTGCTTTGATGCAAAAGTTGTATCAATATTGTCATAGCCGGTTGCCCACAATCCGATATATTTAAGCTCGGGGCATTTGGATAAAACTTCTTCTGTAAACTTTGCCTTACTGCAAATTACTGCTTCGGCGCCTTTTACAATGTCTTCTAATTTACCATCGGGAACATTGTCATAAACAGTTACATCACCGAGGTTTGTTAATTCATCTAAATTTATATCGCCATTTGGAGTAACGGCGTTTTTTTCTAAAATAACTATTTTTTTATTACTGTATTTACTTTTAACCATATCATTCATTCCTGTCTTAGCTTTTTACCTTTTTAACCCATTTGTGAAGTGTTGATTATATCGATTGTGTGCGAAACAATAATCCTTTCCGGCATATCCGGTGTATACAAATAAGCAGTTAAAACAACTTTTTCGATTGATTCTTGTTTTGCTGTTGCAGTAAGTTTAATGGATGTAATTATCGTTTCATCAGACATGTCACTCGTCTCAAGGTGACTGTACCAGCTGCCGTCTACGTGAATATCATCATAAAGATATACTTCGACGAAATCCTTGTTTTGCTGTGCATCCTCAGGATTTTTTATGTCATATTTGATTTTATCGCCGGATTTTAGATTTATTTCTAAATTATATGCTATTTTAACATTGCTGGTGTTTGTATAATTGTTCCATGCATCATTCCAAATATCTGTAAATTTACCGCTGAGTGTTTTCTCTGCTGAGGTAATTGCTTCAAAACAGTCAATGTCTTTGCCGGCAATCCAATCTGATGAAAAACTGTTTACAGATATTCTTTTACCTTCTTCGGAAATATATAAACTTAATGTATCCGGCATGCCAGGCTCTATAGAGGGCGATGCTGTTGGAGTAGCTGTTTCAGCTGCGGAATGTGTTGCAGTGCTTATTTCCGGTGTCGCTAAAGCTGTAGAAGAGGGGAAAGTTGGTGGAGAAATAATATTTGCGGATTCTTGTGAATTGTCACAGGAAACGCAAATACATAACATCATAAAAATGACAACAAAGAAAAACAGTGTTGCTTTTAAACGAACGCAACGATTTTTTATGTTATTAAAAAAAATATTTAACATTTAAAACATTCCTTCTGCTTAGATGTGTCTGTTTTGACAAACAGAATTGAATGAATTATACCATACGATTCTTAAAAATACTATAAAAAATTTAAAAGCTGCCATCGATTTGAGGCAGCTTTTAATGTGTGTGTTTTAAATTTTTAAATAAGCTTCTAAAATCTCTGCCGCATCACCTACAAACTCACCGCAGGGACGTTTCTTATAGTACTCTGCTGTGCGCTTTGAAGGTGGAGTGGAGGAGCTGATTTCCGATGAGGAAACAGGAGCTCGTCCGGAAAACTCTCCGCTCAGCAGTTCGCGGCAAATTATACTGCCGTTTTGTGCTTTGAATTTTGCAGCTAATTCTTGGATCCGTTTATAATGCTCGGCTTTAGAATCAAAATCTGTAGGATCTTTGTATCCTTTTATCAAGCCTATTGCCATAAACATGCCTGAAACAGCACCGCAAACTTCCCGAAGCTTGCCCATTCCGCCGCCGAAAGATGAAGCAACCAAAGCGGTCTGCTCTGTCGTAAGACCTGTTAAATCTTGAAAAGCCAGAAGTACAGCTTGAGAGCAGTTGTAGCCTTGTTTAAAATAGTCGATTGCAATTTCTCGCCGTGTCATAATTTTAATTATATCTTCTCAAGAGCGTCTGCCAATTTATCAAGAGCATCATTTTCGAAAAGCTCGATTGTTCCTTTGTCACAAGCAACAGTCAGTTTGCCGTCTATGGGAATTTTTGCAACTAACGGAATATTATGCTTTGCAGCGATTTCGTCAATGTGGCTTTCTCCGTATATTTTATGCTCTTTGCCGCAGTCGGGACAAACATAATATGACATATTTTCCACTATGCCAAGAACGGGAATGTTCATGAGATTTGCCATATTAACAGCCTTCTCAACGATCATTGAAACGAGTTCTTGGGGAGAGGTCACTATGATTATACCGCAAATAGGAAGTGACTGGAAAACTGTCAGTGGAACATCACCAGTTCCGGGAGGCATATCCACAAACATAAAATCAACGTCTTCCCATATAACATCTGTCCAAAATTGCTTAACAGTACCTGCGATAATGGGACCGCGCCATACTACAGGATCAGTTTCGTTTTCAAGAAGCAAATTAAGAGACATGGTTTTTATTCCTGTTTTTGTTAAAACAGGATAGATACCTGCTTCGTCGCCCGTAGCTTTTTCTTTTAAACCAAATGCTTTTGGAATAGACGGACCTGTAATGTCTGCGTCTAAAATTGCTGTCTGGTAATCTTTACGGCGCATATTAACGGCCATAAGTGATGTTACCAAAGATTTACCAACGCCGCCTTTACCGCTTACAACAGCAATAACCTTTTTAATATCTGAACCGACATGTGGCTTTTCCAATAAGGATTCAGGCTGTCTGCTTGAACAGTTTGCACTGCAATTTGAACAGTCATGATTGCATCCTTCACTCATTTTATACATCTCCTTATATACATAATACAAATAAAAGTACAAGTAGTATTATATCACATGTAATCTAAATTACAAAAATAAATTAAATATAAAAAACAACAGCCAAGCGTGGATTGCATTACGCTCGGCCGTCGTTTTGGAATGGTTTATTTGTTTAAGGTAAATGCTTAATTATAATGCAATCAGGATGTAACTGTAGATTTCCTGTTTGCCTTCAACACAGTATACTTCAATACCGTGTTTGCTTTCGATATAACTTTTAATTTCATCAGCTTCTTCTAAAGATGAGTCCACACCGTTAATCAAAATGCAAATATCGTGAGATTTTAAATCCATATTATCACACATAGACAATGTGGCAGATTTTCTGTCAGGCTGAGCAGAAAGGATGTTTTTGCCTACAAAGCCTATATAATCACCTTTGTGAACTTGAATATCCTGCATGTCAGCATCACGTACACATTTAGAAACCTCTGCAGTAACAACATTCTCCATACCGGCATTAAAAACAGCTTCGACTTCGTCAGGATCCGTAAGCTCTCCGTCAGTCATTGTTAATGCTGCGTAGCCATCTCCTATTGTTTTGCTGTTAATAATTCTAACATCGGCTTTGTTATAAAGCTGTGCGGCTTGCTTTGCAGCTAAAATTACATTGGAGTTATTTGGGAAAACAAAAATAGTTTCTGCATTGATTTTATCAAAGGCTTTCAGAAAATCGTCTGAGGAAGGATTCATGCTCTGTCCGCCCTCTACAATAATATCTGCTCCTATTTCACGAAAAGTTCGTTGTATTCCTTCTCCGCAAGCTACAGCAACTACGCCATAAGCTTTGCGTTCTGTTTTTTCTTCTTCTTCCGGAAGTGTATTGTTGTGCTGCAAAGTCATATTTTCTATTTTTAATTTCAAAAATTCACCGTATTGCTGGCAAAATGCAAGGACTTTGTCCGGCGTTTTTGTATGAACATGTATTTTTACAATACTTCCTGTTTTAAAGGCTGCAATAGAATCGCCTAATGTTTGAAGAAAGTCAGTGATAATTGTAATGTCAAAATTTTCAATATCAGTCTTGGCATTTTGAAGCCTTACAAGAAGCTCTGTGCAATAACCGAACTCTAATACACTATCTTCGTTAAAAGCGTCTAAATCGAGCTCTGATGCGCTGCCTGAAGAAGGCAGTGCGTTAAGCTGTGTGTAGTCGTAATTCGTATCTCCGTCAAGGGCACTGAACATACCTTCAACTATACAAATCAATCCTGCTGCGCCTGAATCAACAACACCTGCTTTTTTTAACATAGGAAGCAAATCGGGAGTACGGTCAAGAGAACGCTTTCCTTCTTCTATAAACGAACCTAAAAATTCTTCTGCGTCCTCGTTTTTCTTTGTAGATGCAAATTCGGTAGCATCACGGGCAACAGTTAAAATTGTACCTTCTGTAGGTTTCATTACAGCGTTATAAGCATGTTTTACACCCATTCTGAACGCTTTGCTGAGCTGATGGGAGTCGGCAACTTCCGACTCACTTAAACCGGCGGCAATACCGTCAAAAAATTGTGAGAGAATAACACCGGAGTTGCCGCGGGCACTGAAAAGCATTCCGTTAGCCACATTTCGCGATACCTCAGCTAAAGAGGGGCTTTCAGTCTTTAATGCGTCAACACCACCCATAAGAGTGAGGAGCATATTATCGCCTGTATCTCCGTCCGGAATAGGGAAAACATTTAAGTCGTTTATTTCTCCGGCATGATTGCGCAAATTAATTGCGGCACGCTTTAACATATTTGAATATGAAATACCATCTATCTGTTTTGACATAAAATATCTCCTCGTTATTTATTTTTTCCTAAGAAAAACAGCGCTAATGTTCCGGGACCTGAGTGTGCGCCTATTACGGGGCCTGTATAGACTGTTATATCTATTTCACGTCCGTAGTCATTCTTTATAATATCAGCCAGAAGCTGTGCATCCTCTTTACAATCACCTTGGCAAATAAAAATAGGGCCGGTAGTTTTGTCAATTGCAAGCTCGCCGTACTTGTCGGCTAAAGCCTTGATAGATGCTTTTCGGCCGCGAACTTTCGTAACCGGAACCAAATGTCCTTCATCATCAACATGAAGTACAGGTTTAATACCAAGCATTCCGCCTATAAAAGCTGCTGCGGGGCTTACTCTGCCGCCGCGTTTTAAGTAAACCAAATCATCTACTGTAAACCAATGGCAAATATGGGGAACTGTTTCTTTTATATATTTTTCAAGTTCTTCAATAGTGGCTCCTTCTTCCTTTTTTTGAACAGCTAAGTACAGAAGTAATCCGAAACCTGCGGAAGCAGCAAGGCTGTCGACTGTTATCAACTTTGAGTCAGGGTAAACCTCGGAAAGTGCTTTACAGGCAAAAGCGCCAGAATTACATGTTGTGCTGAGTCCTGAAGAAAAAGCAAGGTATAAAATATCGTTACCTTTTTTTATTTCTTCCTCAAAGCTTTGTTTGAATTTTTCTGAATTAACAGCGGATGTTTTTGCTATGCCGCCATCACGCATTTTTTGATAAAATGTCTTGGGCTCAATTTCGTTGTTAGACCAAATTTTTTCCTCGTTCTCAAATTTGAGAGTTAAATCAAGACATTTTACATTCCATTTTTTTAGTGTACTTAATTCCATATCGCAAGCGGAATCAGTGAATATAATGTAATCTTTCATCTGTGCAATCCTCCGTATGCATTTATTATACGCATATATTATATGACTAAAACAAAAATAGTCACTGAACTTCATACTTCAGCGGGTATACCGTTGGTAGATACGGTGGTAGAGTATAAAAAAATACACTCTACCATGAGTAGAGTGTAAGGAATACAGCCAAAAATTTAAGGTTTTTTCGCTTTTTTATTGCCTGAAAATCTCATGCCTGACCAAAGGAAAATAATAGCCTGGCCGGGTATGCCCAACGCAAATAATAAAAGAACCTTGATACCGCACCAATATAAAGTGAAGTACAAAGAGGCTATTACAGACCACATTAAAAGGGAAATAATAATAAAATTATGCCTTTTGTTAAACCATACAGAATTAAATATTAATCCTAATATTAAGGATATCGGCACTGCAAACATAAAAGGTGATATACACCAAATGTTTTTGGGAGAAACGGTATTTACTATAACAAAGGCAACTGTTGCTAAAAGCCAAACAAGCAAAATACTCATCCACATTATAATCTTGCAGTTACGTCTTTTGCGCCTGTCGAGAAAGTTCTTTTTTCTCATACGCTCTTCTTGTTCGTGATGTTCAGGTTGCAGTAAATAATCTACCGTTACTCGGAAAGTATCGGCTATACATTTTAATACTGTTACATCAGGAAGAGATTCGCCTCGTTCCCATTTTGATACAGCCTTGTCGGAATAATTTAATTTCTCGGCAAGCTCTGCTTGTGTCATATTGTTCTTACGGCGCAAGTCCGTTATATTTCGAGCTATAATAAGCTTGATTTCATCCATTCATATCACCAGCTTGATTATCTCACAGCAAAGTTTAGATTGTCAAGCAAGAGTATCATAAATGTTTTTATTATTGTGTAAAAAATTTTTTTATGATAGAATGCGAACATTAAGATGCAAAAGGAGTTTTTAACTTGATACTTACAGATTGTTCACAGCAAAATATCCGGTTAAAGGACGAGCTGTGCTATGCATATATTGTTGTCAGTCAGACAGGAACAATTTTATCAAGAATTATCAGACTGATTACAAAGGCTCAATACAATCATGTTTCACTAAGTCTTCATAGTGATTTGAGTACAATGTACTCCTTTGGCAGAGTAAACCCATACAATCCCGTAGTTGGTGGTTTTGTTATTGAATCGCCTAAAATCGGTACTTTTGCACGTTTTAAAGAAACTGAGGCAATTATTGTGAAGGTTGAAATTACTCAAGAGCAGAAAAATAAATTAAAAAAAAGATTGGAATCCATGTACCGCAGACGAAGGCTTTACCATTATAATTATTTAGGTTTATTTCTTGCTGCGCTACATATATGTTATAAGAAGAGAAATCGTTATTATTGTTCAGAGTTTGTAAAAGATGTACTTATTAAGTCAAGAATCTTTGCAGAGGAAAAGTTTGACAAAATAGTTCATCCTATGAAATTTTTAAAACTCGAAGAGGCTAATATTATATATCAAGGTAAATTAAGATTTTTTAATGAGGAGGAAATATGATTACACCAAGATTTTCTTTTAAGTACAATGATGTGCCTTTTGATGAATTGGAAAAGACTGTTGTTGAAACAGATTCCGGAATTCTTTATACACTGCCTGACGGATTACAAGTAGAGTGCCGTATTGAGAAATTCCCAAAGTATAATGTTATTAAATGGACAAACTATTGGTATAACAATACAGATCACGATAGTGGTATTGTTTCTGATTTGTGGGACTGTGATACTATGGCAACGTTTGATGCAGACCCTGTAAAGACAAGAAAAAACAAGCATTCCGTATGGACAACAGATACACTAAAGCTTTGTGTGACTGATGGCGCGAATATTACAGATTACGATAATATGACGTATGATATGCGTTTTTGGCCAAATGAAACCTTAAAAGTTGCAAATCATTCCGGCAGAAGCGGAATGGGTAAATCGCCTTTTCTTGAATTAAACAGAAGAGAAAAGGGCGTTTTGCTTGCAGTAGGTTGGACGGGACAGTGGAATACTCAGTTTGAGCGAGGAGAAAAAGATGTTCGTATGCTTTCGAGAATAGAAGGCGTGAAGTTTTATATGAGACCGGGCGAGAAATTCCGTACAGCATCAACTACAATCCTTGAATATGAAAACGGTCAAGCCAATGGACACAATATGTGGAGACGGTATGTTAAAGACTGCGTTTCGCCTGTTGGAAAGCAAGAAAGAGATAAAAAATGTCCTTTTTCCGCTATCTTTTGGGGAGGCATTCCTTCTGATACGTTAAGAAAACGCTGGCAAGGTATTTTTGATGAAAAGCTCCCGTTTGATTATTTTTGGATGGATGCGGGATGGTATGAGCCGCTTAAAGGTGAAACTTGTGCGGAACAGTCTGCGGAATGGGGCACTGTGGGTACATGGAAAGTCAGCAAAAAGTATCACCCTAACGGCTTGCGAGACGTCGTGGATTGGTTAAGAGAAAAAGACATTAAATTCCAACTTTGGTTTGAACCGGAAAGAATTAATTTAAATGTTGAACCTTGGACGGAATACATGAAGCCTTTGCACAATCTTGAGGATAAGAATGTTATTATAGCGCTCCACAAGGATGAGGTTGCAGATCAGCTCATAGAGCTTGTCAGTAACAAAATAGAGGAATTGGGAGTTACGCTCTACAGACAAGATTACAATATAGGTCCTATTCCTTTTTGGCGTTTAAATGATGAAGAAAATCGTGAGGGCGTTAACGAAATAAAATATATTAACAATCTTTACAGATTCTGGGATACGCTTTTAGAAAGATTCCCTTATTTGCTCATAGATAACTGTGCCGGCGGTGGCCACAGAGTTGATATTGAATCACTTGCTCGTTCTATACCTCTTTGGAGAAGTGACTTTTGCAGTATTTGGGACAATGTACCGGAGGGTTATCAATTACAGGAAATCGGAAATGCATGGTGGTATCCTTACTCAGGTGTAGGCTTTGGCCCAACTCTGGGAGATACTTACAATTTTAGAAGTGCTTATGCACCGGGAATGACTATTCGTACATGGGAACATGCTGACCCTGAGTGGGAAGTTGGTGCTACAAACGAGCCTTTTGATTGGGCAAGGAAATATTTTAATGAATATTTATCTGTTCAGCATTATTTCTCTTGTGATTTTTATCCTTTAATCAAAAATTCTAAAGAAACAATATCATGGGCTGCATATCAATATGATGAGCCGGAGAGTTGCAGCGGTATAATACTTGCATTCCGTAGAGAAGAGTGTCCGTTTGCTGTTGCAGACGTAATGCCGGGCGGAGTGGCAGAGGATAAAACATACGAGTTTGTAAATGTTGATACACAAGAAAAGCTCGTTGTCACCGGAGCAGAGCTGAAAAAGAATGGCTTGAAGCTTGAAATCAAGAATAAGAGAGAGTCTTTGTTGATTAAATATAGCTACAAATGATTGCCTTTGGCGGTTAGGAGATATTTATATGAAAAATTTAAATGAATACAGCAAAAATGATTTGCTTCGCCTTGCAGGTTCGGAGGAGCAACTTTACAGCGTTAAAAGGTATATGATAGAAGATGGTAAGGGCAAAGGAAGCAGCATATATCAAGTTACAACGGGAGGGAAACTCCAATATGACGTAGCTGTAGATAATGCAATGGATTTGACAAATCTGTCATATAATGGTGTAAATATAAGCTATATTTCCAAAAACGGCAGTGTTATTTCTCCGTATGCTTACGAAAACAGCGGCAATATTTTCGGACAGACTTTTAATGGCGGCATGCTTTATACTTGCGGACTCAGAAATACAGGCAGTGCTGTGGTTGAGAATGGTAAATTTTTTGCTACTCACGGCAGAATACATTCTGTCCCTTCGGAAAATTGCAGCGCGATTTGTGAGGACGGCAAAATTACGTTAAAGGGATACATCAGAGAAACAGAACTTTTCGGCCATTCTCTGGAGCTTAAAAGGACCATTACATCAGAAGTCGGCAGTTCCAAAATTATAATTGATGATGTTCTTACAAATAAGATTCCGGAGGACGAGGAATATATGATTATTTATCATATGAATTTCGGTTTTCCGTTCCTCTCACCGGCTTTAAAAATGTGGCTGCCGGAGAATATTGAGACTGTTCCTGCTTCTGAGCATGCGGCTGAATATTCCGGCAGAGAAACTGAGTTTACAATGCCTATTGATGGTGAGGAGGAAACTCTGTTTTTCCATACTTCCAATGATAAGGGAGAGAAGAAACTTGCTTGTGTGAGACTTGAAAATCCTGAGCTGGGCATAGGGGCGACAGTAAAGTATTCCGTAGACACTTTACCTATCATGGCACAGTGGAGATGTATGAGGAGCGGAGAGTATGTGCTTGGTATTGAACCGACAAACTCTTATGTAATGAGCAGAACGAAAGAACGTGAGAATGGTACAATCGGAATGTTGCCTGCTTTTGAGAGCGTAAATATGCACGTAGAATTGGAATTTTACGATTTATAAAAGGCAATGTGGGATTAAGAAAAATTTTATTAAAAATTTGTCAATTTAGGTATTGACAAGGAGTAAATTAAACAGTATAATTGCAATCGCTGTTTGCGAGATAGCTTGTAAACAGCGAAGAACGCGACCGTGGCGGAATTGGCAGACGCGCACGTTTGAGGGGCGTGTGGTACTCCCGTACGAGTTCAAGTCTCGTCGGTCGCACCAAATAAGACCGATCATTTTGATACGAAAGTATCTGAATGATCGGTCTTTATATTTAAAATTTTACGAATCTATGATACGATTAGATAAAAAACTTGAATTTGACGAGGAGGTACTATGGATTATCAAGCTAAGCTGAATGAACATCTTCAAGTAATCGTTGGAAAGCAATTAGTTGCGCTGAATATGGCATGTGAAATGATGATGTTCAGCTTTGGGAAACATGAACTCCACGCCCAGTGCCTTACTCGCATTATTTGCAGGAATGATGTTCTTGTAACAACTTTGGATTACCAAAGTTGGGATGGCGAAACAGAAAAAAATAACGATGAATGGTATTTTGTTGAACAAAACAGAGGAAAAATAGTAGGTGGCACGGTAACATCTGTAAATGTCAATGCTTTGCACGACATCACCATTGTTTTAGACAACGGTATAAGTATCGAACTGTTTGTAAAGAATGGCTACCATCATTTTGATGATGAGCAAGAACAATGGGTGTTTTTCAAACATCATAACCATTCCTATCCGTTCATTACTGTGTACAATAAAACCGTTGATATCGCAGTAGATTGGTAACGCTATATTGAGATAACAGTTAGACAAATTCCAATTTATCAAACAATAACTGTTCTATACTCTAAAAACCCTTGATATTACTGGGTTTTTCGTTGATTTCAAACTCAACTGTTATGTATTTTCCCTTGTTTTTGCCCTTATGAGCGAAAATAAGGGAAACTTTTTATATCTAACCGCTAACTACCTTATCAAGCAGTCTTGCGGAAGTACGCTTCGCCTCTCTTGTAGAGTGAGCGTAGACATTCATCGTGGTACTAACATCAGAGTGACCTAAAAGCTCCTGCACATCCTTCGGCGATGGTTCGTTTATGTAACGAAGAATATCCCTGCAGAGTTGTATCCCATATAAAACCATGTTTTGCTTATGGGATAACGGGTGTCCCCACAAGGTGTTTGGAGTATGTAATAACCTATGGGACTGCTTGCGGTTTTAGAGGTGTGACAAGATATGTCCCCAAAAGAATAATTCTTGGGGTATCAAAATTGGTTATTTCCATTTCGCAGAAATCTGCTCCCCCTTATAGGGTAATTATTGATTTATCAATACAATACGTTTGTATAGTTGCAGCAGAAGGCTAAATGCCTATGAAAAATTGAATGAATCGCTCTAAACCCCTTTTATAGACTGGAAATTTGCAATAAATCTCCCATTGATTTTTAATAAAAAAGCGAATTTCAAAAAAACCTTGACTTTGCCACTCTAAAGTGATATAACATCAGACGACAATTAAATACGTTGTAACACTAAATGCGAAGATCAGAAACCAGTAGGTTGGAAAGAATCTGGAGAGAGTTGCCGGTTGGTGCGAGGCAAAGTGGACGTCCTTCTGAATTCATTCTGTTAGCAGTGCGCTGAATCAGAGATATCTGTAGTAGGATGCAACGGGAGTTCCCGTCATAGAACTAAGGTATGTTAGTACCTGAAAAGGTCACTATCGTGAGGTAGTGATAAATTGAGGTGGTACCACGGGAACATTGATTTTCTCGTCCTCTGTATTCTTTATCGGAATGCGGAGGGCGTTTTTATTTGTCCTTTCACACTCCGGCCTAACAAATTTACAGCTTAGATAATCTAAGCGCAAAATGAAAGGGTGGTCAAAATGGCACAAAACTATTACCAAAAAGAAATCGAAACAATGCCTGTTGAGGAAATGAAAAAACTTCAATCCGAAAAACTCGTTAAACAGGTGAAGCACGTTTATGAAAACGTACCCTACTACAAAAACCTTATGGACGAGAAAGGTGTAAAGCCGGAAGACATCAAAGGAATTGATGATCTTCACAAACTTCCGTTCCTTACCAAAGCAGATTTACGTGATGCATACCCGTATGGTCTGCTTGCAAAACCTCTTGACGATTGTGTTCGTATACAATCCACTTCGGGTACAACCGGACGACGTGTTGTTGCGTTCTATACACAAAACGATATTGATTTATGGGAAGACTGCTGCGCTCGTGCAATCGTAGCTGCAGGCGGCACGAAAAAGGATGTTTGTCAAGTAGCTTATGGCTACGGACTCTTCACCGGAGGTCCCGGTCTCAATGGTGGTTCGCATAAAGTGGGTTGCCTTACATTGCCGATGTCTTCAGGTAACACTGAACGTCAAATTCAATTTATGACAGATCTTGGCGCTACTATTCTTTGTTGTACTCCTTCTTATGCAGCATATATTGCTGAAACTCTCAAAGAACAAGGATACAAACCCGAAGATATTTCTTTAAAAGCTGGTATCTTTGGTGCAGAACCTTGGACGGAAGAAATGCGTCGAGGCATCGAGGAATCTCTCGGAATTAAGGCTTATGATATTTACGGTCTTACTGAAACTACCGGTCCCGGCGTTTCTTTTGAATGTAGCGAACAAACCGGTATGCACGTAAACGAAGACCACTTCTATGCAGAAATTATCGATCCGGATACCGGCGAGGTTCTTCCTGAAGGTAGCAAAGGTGAACTTGTATTTACTTCTCTTGACAAAGAAGCCTTTCCATTACTTCGTTATCGTACCCGTGATATTTGCGTGCTTTCTCGTAAAAAATGTTCTTGTGGTCGCACACTTATTAAAATGGCAAAGCCTATGGGTAGAACCGATGATATGCTTATTATCCGTGGCGTAAATGTTTTCCCAAGTCAAATTGAAACCGTTCTTTTGAATGAGGGATACGAACCCAACTACCAAATTGTTGTTGACCGTGTAAATAACAATGACACATTTGAAGTAAACGTAGAAATGACTGCTGAGAAATTCACTGACAAGGTTGCTGAGATTATCGCTTTGGAAAAATCTCTCGCTAACGCACTAAAAACAATGCTCGGTATTAATCCTGCTGTTCACCTTGTTGCTCCTAAGAGCATTGCAAGAAGTGAAGGCAAAGCAGTTCGTGTTGTAGATAAGAGAAAACTTATCTAACATTAGGAAGGAGTTTTAATTATGGCTATTAAACAATTAACAGTATTCGTTGAAAACAAACAAGGAACGGTTGTATCTATTACCGATACACTTTCCAAGCATAACATCAATCTTAGAGCGCTTTCTATTGCAGAGACACAAGATTTTGGTATCCTTCGTCTTATCGTAAACGATGAAGAATCCGCAGAAAAGATTTTGAAAGAGGAAGGCTATCTCATCAAGATTACCGATGTTGTTGGTGTTAAAATCGGTGATGAAGCAGGCAAACTCTCCGAAGCATTGAAAGTTCTTGATGACAACAAAATCAATATGGAATATCTTTATGCCTTTATGGCTCGCACCGAAAAACACGCCTATGTGGTTATTCGTGTTGAAGATCATACTGCTGCTGAAACTGCGCTTGCAGACGCAGGCTTCAAACTTGTTACAGAGGCAGATGTTGAAAAACTTTAAATCTCTCTTATTAGCAACGAACATTTAAATTATTGATAGTTATTATCAAACCTATTCATTTTACAAATGATGGATGTTATGTTATACTAACAAAAATCGCAGAAAGGAGACGGGAGTTGTGACAAAGTTTGATATTTATTTTTATTACTTTATTAGGGGCTGCCCGTCTTCTTTGATACCCAAAAAACAAACTCTTTGGGTTGAATAAAACGGACAGTCCGCATTTGTTGTGCTTTTGCACTGAACAGGTGCGGACTTATTTTTTGAAAACAAATCAGAATTGAGGTAAAAAACAATGCAAATGAATTTCCACAGAAAATTACCCATCCCTCAGGATGTAAAAAAAGATTATCCGTTAACCGAGCGTATGACAGAGGTTAAAGCGGCTCGTGATGAGGCTATTCGTGCCGTGTTCGACGGCAGTTCAGATAAATTTATTCTTGTTATCGGTCCTTGTTCTGCCGATCATAGCGAACCTGTGCTTGAATATGTTTCAAGACTTCGCAAAATTGAAGAGCAAGTAAAAGATAAAATCATCATTATTCCTCGTATTTACACAAACAAACCGAGAACTACCGGGCAGGGATACAAAGGCATGCTTCATCAGCCCGATCCTGATGCAAAACCGGATATGTATAAAGGTATCGTAGCAATTCGTGAATTGCATCTTGCAGTTTTGCGTGATTATGATTTTTCTTGTGCAGATGAGATGCTTTATCCCGAAAACTATCGTTACCTTTCTGACCTTCTTTCCTATGTAGCAGTCGGAGCAAGATCAGTTGAGAATCAACAACACAGACTGGTTGCAAGTGGAATTGGCGCTCCTGTTGGTATGAAGAATCCTACAGGCGGAGATCTTAGCGTTATGATGAACTCCATTGTAGCGGCGCAATCAAGTCATACATTCATATATCGTGGTTGGGAAGTCACAAGTGAGGGCAACCCATATTCTCACGCAATTCTTCGTGGATATATTGATTTTGCAGGCAGAAATGTGTCGAACTATCATTACGAGGATCTGCTTCGTGTGGAAGAACTATATGAAAAATCCAACCTCACAAATCCTTCGGTTATTGTTGATACCAACCATAACAACTCCGGCAAGAAATATCTTGAGCAGGTTCGTATTGCAAAGGATATTGTTTATAGCCGCAATCAGAATACAGACATTAAACGCCTTGTGAAAGGCCTTATGATTGAAAGTTACCTTGAGGATGGTGCTTGCAAACCGGAAGAACATATTTTTGGTAAATCCATTACCGACCCCTGCCTTGGTTGGGAGAAGACCGAGAAACTAATTCTCGATCTTGCAGATAAACTTTAACAAGAGGTTGAACAATGATGTCAAACAAGTTAGAAGAAGCAAGAAAAATCATTAATGAAGTGGACTCGCAAATGGCAGAACTGTTCGTCAAGCGAATGAGAGCCGCTGAAATGGTTTATGAATACAAGAAAGAATTCGGACTTCCCATTCTCGACCAAAAAAGAGAGGATGCCGTTATTGAGAAGAATTCAGCACTTGTTGAAGATGAGGTTTTAAAAGGATATTATATTGATTACATAAAACACTTAATGTCTGTATCCCGTGCGTATCAATTCCGTATGCAAAGCGGACTTAAAGTGGCTTATAGCGGGGTTGAAGGCGCGTTTGCTCATATTGCGGCAGGCAGAATCTTCCCCGAAGGAAACCGTGTTTCATACAGTGATTTTAAGGCGGCTTATGATTCAGTTGTCAATGGTGAAAGCGACGTGGCCGTTCTTCCTATTGAGAACAGTTATGCTGGGGAAGTTGGTCAAACGATGGATCTTATCTTCTCAGGAAATCTTTATCTCAACGGAATTTATGAACTTGAAATACACCAAAATCTTTTAGGTCTACCCGGTGCTAACGTTGACGACATCAAGAAAGTAACAAGCCATCCGCAAGCACTAAGCCAATGCCACGATTACATAAAGTTGCGCGGATTTGAAACCGAGGAAGCCAATAATACCGCCCTTGCAGCAAAGACTGTAGCGGATGCTAATGATAAAACACTCGGCGCCATTGCAAGCGTTGAAACTGCTGAAATCTACGGACTCAAAGTAATCGAAGCTAACATTAACAAAAGCGGTGAGAATACTACACGCTTTGCGGTGCTATCCAAAGTGAAGGCGGCGTCCCCCTCGCTTTCAAGCACGGTTTTGATGTTTACCGTTAAGCACGAGGCAGGCTCCTTGGCAAATGCCATTGGCATCATCGGACAGTACGGATACAGCATGACGGCGCTTCGTTCAAGACCTATGAAAAAACATTCTTGGCAGTATTATTTCTATGTGGAAATTGACGGCACTACCGATAGCGAGAACGGTGCAAAAATGCTTGAAGAATTAAGCAAGGTATGTGATAAACTAAAGGTAGCAGGTACGTTTGCTCCGCATATCGAGATATAAGGTGAGGGAAATGACGATTCATATGAATTTAGGTGAGGATAGCTACGATATAGTCGTAGAGCGTGGTGTCCTTTCCAAAGCAAATAAACAGTTAAATCTGAACAGACGAGTCCTTGTTGTGACAGATTCAGTCGTTCCTGAAGAGTATGCCAAATCACTTGCTTCGCAATGCAAGGAAGGAATTATTTACACTGTGCCTATGGGTGAAGCTTCGAAAAGCCTTGATATATTGGGTAAAGTACTTGGTACGATGCTCGATAACGGATTTTCACGAAAGGATTGCGTTGTTGCAGTCGGTGGCGGTGTTGTCGGTGATCTTGCAGGATTTGCGGCATCCGCATATATGAGAGGCATTGATTTCTACAATATTCCAACAACTCTTCTTTCGCAGATTGATTCCTCCATTGGCGGTAAAACGGCTATTAACTTCGGTGGCGTGAAGAATATTGTAGGCGCATTTTATCAACCGAAAAAGGTTTTGATTGACCCCGATCTTCTCGCAACTCTTCCCGAAAGACAAATCTCGAATGGACTTGCCGAAGCGATTAAGATGGCGCTAACATCTGATAAAGAACTTTTTGATATTTTTGAAAACAAAGTTATCGACGAAAACATCGACGAAATTATAATTCGTTCTCTTAATATTAAAAAGAGCGTAGTAGAACAAGATGAGAAGGAATCGGGACTTCGCAAGATACTTAATTTCGGTCATACAATCGGGCATGGTATTGAAAGCAGCGAAGAAATGAGCGAACTTTATCACGGCGAATGTGTTGCGCTTGGTATGATACCGATGTGCAGTAATACGATTCGTCCGAGACTGATAAAGGTTTTGAAAAAATGCGGTCTTTATCGTATACTTAAATATGATTGGGACAAGATTACCGAAGCGGCGTTTCACGACAAAAAAGCGGATGGAGATACTGTAACAATTACCGTGGTAAATGAGATCGGCAGTTTTGAAATGAAAAAGATTGGTTGCCTTGATGTAATTGATGTGGCAAAGAATATCTTGGAGGATTTGTGAGCATGAAGAACACATTTGGAAATAGCGTGGCGGTAACTCTTTTTGGAGAAAGCCACGGAGAATATATCGGTGCGGTTATAGATGGACTTGCACCTGGTATTAAAATTGATCACGAATATATCTCACATATGCTCACTCTTCGTCGCCCCGATGGTAAAATCTCAACACCTCAAAAAGAAAAAGATGAGTATAAAATCGTTAGTGGTGTGATGGATAACACAACCATATGGAAAAATTTACGGGCGACTCCTTCCGTGATCTTACACGAATTGCAAGAATCAACGATTTGATGTGGAGCGAATTGTTCGTTGCTAATAAGGACGTGCTTCTTGAACAAATGAATTTGTTTATAGATAAGTTCAACT
>JAFZEI010000059.1 GCA_017560765.1 Clostridia bacterium
GACAAAACTTAGCGTCGTCACTTAGCTTAGCTCCGCAAACAGTACAAAATTTCATAAAAAAAACCTCCCTAAAGAATATAATTTAATTTAAAACAATTATATCCTATTATAGGTGTCTTTGCAAAGAAGAAAATTTTTGGGTTTTAAAAAACAGATGAAATTATTTTGCAAATATGATATACTGAGTCGATTTATGTTATTGGGAGGATAAGGGTTTGTCTGAAGAATACAAAACAGAAATAAATATCAGACTTGACGTGTTCGAAGGCCCTTTTGACCTTCTTTTAGCACTGTTAGAGAAAAATAAGCTTGAAATCACCGATATTAAAATCAGTTTGATTGCTGACCAGTATCTTGATGTTTTAAGTCAAAATTTTGATATGGAGATTGCCTCTGAATTCCTCGTTACCGCCAGTTGGCTTTTACATATGAAATCTAAAAAGCTTCTGCCTAAACCTGAGAAAGAGGAAGAAGAAATTACCGAGGAAGAACTCATCAGAAGACTTACGCAGTACAAGAAGTATAAAGACGTTACACCGGAGATTACAGAGAAATATCTTTATTGGTCAAAATCTTATTATAAAATGCCTGAGCCATTAGAATATCCGAAGAAATATGAACCGCCCGTAATCGATAAAAATGAATTTGCAGCTTGCTTTGCTGATGTGCGGACAAGATATCTTTTAAGGCAAAATGATAACAGAGAAAAAATGGAGAGGATTCTCAAGGTTGAAAAGGTAAGCCTTAAAGATAAAATGAAGCAAGTTGTTTCTAATGTAATACGCAAGGCAAAAACTAAATTTTCAGAGCTGTTCTCGCCTAAAAAAAGCAGCAGAGCAGAGATAGTAACCGGTTTTCTTGCGCTTTTAGAGCTTACAAGAAGAAAACGCGTAAAAGCAGATCAAAAAGAAAATTTCGGTGAAATAATTATTACACCGGGAGAAGAAATAAACGACAGTAATTTTGATTTCGCAGGGGACGGAGAAATCGGTTCGGATTTTGAAATCAGCTGACACTTCAAAGAAAGGCAGGTTATTCTAATTATGGGAGAAAATACATATAGTAAAAATGAAGCTAAAGCGGAAGCCTTGCTTTTTTCTTCGGGCGGTGTTGTATTGCTCGAAGATGTGTGCCTTGTTTTAAAGATTAAAAAAAATGAAGCCGAGGATGTAATGAAACGCTTGGCCGCCAGATACGAGCAAAGAAAAGGCGGCATAATTATTCGTCAAGTAAATGAGGGCTGGCAACTTTCATCAAGTCCTGATTATTATGATGATTTATGCGTATATTTTCAGGAGACAGCTACAGGCAATTTAAGCAGAGCAGCTATGGAGACTTTGACAATAATTGCATACAATCAACCTGTGACACGTGCCGGTATAGAAATGGTAAGGGGAGTAAACAGCGACGGTGTTTTGGCAAAGCTTGTAGAAAGAGGTCTTGTGGCAGAAAGAGGAAAGGCGGATAGTCCGGGAAGACCTACTCTTTACGGTACTACGGAGTTGTTCTTAAAGAGCATCGGCATCGGGAATTTAAGCGAGCTGCCTGACATTACGGAAAGTCTACCTGCTGCTTCTGATGAAACAACAGAAATAATAGAAGAATAAGTAATATTTTTAGAAAGGATTATTTTTATGGTTGAAGTTGGTTATTATAACGGTAAATACGGACCGTTGGCTGAAATGGAAATTCCTATGCTGGACAGAGCTTGTTATTTTGGAGACGGTGTTTACGATTTTTCATTGGCTCATAAGGATAAGATTTTTGTAATTGATGAACATATAGATAGAATTTATAAAAGTGCAGCCATGATAGAGATAGATATTCCGTACAGCAAAGAAGAAATGAAAGCGATTCTTTATGAGGCAATATCAAAATCTGAGTGTGAAGATGTAAGTGTTTATTGGCAAGTTTCAAGAGGAACGGATATACGCAATCACATATATCCCGGTGCCGATAAAAAAGCAAATCTTATGATTATGGTTAAACCGGGTAAAGTTGCCGGCATTGATAAAAGATTTAAACTTATTACTCTCGAAGATACAAGATATCTTCACTGCAATATTAAAACAATAAACTTGTTGCCAAGCGTTATAGCTAGTGAAAAGGCACGCAAGGCAGGTTGTGACGAAGCTGTTTTACATAGAGGAGACAGGGTTACGGAATGTTCTCATTGCAATGTAAGTATTTTGCAAAATGGCACATTCAGAACAGCACCTACAGATAATCTTATTCTTCCCGGAATCGCACGAGCACACCTTATAAAGGCTTGTCACGAATTGGGAATACCTGTAGACGAGACTCCGTTTACTTTGAAGGAGCTTATGGAGGCAGACGAAGTAATAGTTTCCAGTTCTTCAACTTTATGTATACAGGCTACGGAAATTGACGGTAAGCCTGTAGGCGGTAAGGATCCTTTAAATATGGATAAGATCCGCAACGCAGTATATAAAGAATTTTATGACTATATGGGAATTTAATCACAGTCACAAGCGTCGCTCTCATTTTCTTGAGAGCGGCTGTTTTTTTCGCTCATTTTATTTTCAAGTACAGTTAAAATCTTATTAAGCAAATCAGGGATAAGATTTATTAATTTTTCAACAGTGTTATTGTTGTCAATGGGAATAAGCTGTACATTACCGCCACCTGATTTTATGAAGGCTACGGGTGTAATTGAAATGCCGGTTGCACAACCGCCTGCAAATGGATATTTTACGGGAACAATAAATTTATCGTCCAAGGGTTTTGTGGGGCCTGTAACAGGATTCGTAAAATCGATACTTCCGCTGTATTCCGCACCACCTGTGGCAATTCCGAAACATACCTTGCAAACAGGAATTATTACAGAACCATCGGGTGTCTGAACAGCATCTCCTATAACAGTGTTAACGTCTACCATATCTTTAATGCCATTCATGGATGTTGTCATTATATCATTTATTGGATTTGACATTTTTTTGCTTCCTTTCTTTATTTTTTTGCCTTTTTGTATTAAAAAAATGCTTTATACTTTCTGTTATAATGTTTCCTGTATTCGTTTTAACTATACATTCAAAAAAAATATCACCTTGAATTTTTTCGTTGTAAATAGGAAAAATTTCTACTTTTGATAAAGATATTTTGCTACAACACGTTGATAAAAATGCAATGAAAATGCCTGCAAAGCTATTTATAATGCCTGTGAAAATTGCTGTGGTAAAGGCATCATAAGATGAAATATTTCCATGAATTGTTATGTTTGATATTTCTATCCATTTCTTGAATTTTTTTATATTTTTAAATAATACATTTTTGCTTTTTTTTCTTTTTCTTTTTTTCTTGTTGTTTCTGCGCAGAATACGATTTACAGATATGGAATATTTATACATATCTTCTATATCTTGCATCTTAAAAAAATTATCAACAGAGGCATAAAAAGAAATTACGATATTCAGATTGACGGAGAATATCGCCACAGTAAGCAATATAAATATTAAAATTATAAAAAGTATTATTGTTGCCGTCATAAATCCTTTAAAGTAAAAACATTTTATAAAAGGATTATTGGCAATTTTAGATTAATTAAACACATGGACCACACGACAGTGTCCGCTTATGTCTTTGATAATTTCTGTTTTTGAGATTTCTCTAAATAAATCAGCTACAGCTTCTGCTTGTTTAAAGCCTACTTCCAAAAGCAAATGACCGCCGGTATTAAGAAAATTTTTGTAATTGTCAGCAATTCTTATATAAAATTCCAATCCGTCATTTGCACCGTAAAGAGCAATTTCCGGTTCGAATTTTAATGTATCCTCAGACATAAAGCATTTTTCGGACAAAGATATATATGGGGGATTAGAAATAATAACATCAAAGCTTCTGTCAATTTTATCAAATAAATCTGAATAAATAAAATCTATATCTGTGTTAAGAGTACTTGCATTTTCTTTTGCTACTTTAAGAGCTTTTTCGGAAATGTCACTTGCATAAAAATTAACTGCAGGAAAATTCCTGAATCTGTTAGCTAAAGAAATTGCGATACATCCGCTGCCGGTACATAAATCAAGAACATTTACCTCACGATGTGCAAGGGGAGCGATACATTCCGTAGCTTTTTGAACAATAAGCTCTGTATCTTGCCTTGGAATAAGCACATCCGGAGTTACTTTAAATTTTAAATCGTCAAAAAAGGCATAACCGAAAATATATTGCAAAGGATATTTACGCTCATAACGTTCAAAGTATATCCTGTTTAATTCCCTTGTTTGACAGTCTGAAAGTTCATATTTTGACGAATCAAGCACAATGTGCAGCTTATTTAAGCCGCACACATACTCGATTATCATATCAGTTTCATGTTTTGGTAATTTTGAGGCTAAACGCCACTCACTCAGCTTCATTACAAGATGGTTCCTCACAGCAAGCATGCTCGTTGTCAAGTGCACTGTATGTTTTTTCTGTTTGAGAATTTTTCTCGTATTCTAAAGCCTTGTTTAATGCTACAATTGCAACTTCAATCATATCATCCTCAGGCTCAATCGTGGTGAAACGTTGCATAGCCATACCGGGAGCGCGAAGAATTTTCGTAAACCAATTTACGTGTTTGCCGGCAAAACGATTAAATTCATAACTGACACCTGCAATAACAGGCAAAAGTAAAATTCTGCAGCCTACGCGAATCCATATACTGTCAAATCTTGGAAGAACAGAGTAAATCAGAATACTGATTATCATTACAACGAACATGAAAGCGGTACCGCATCTTGGATGATGTTTTGAGTATTTGCGAACATTTTCTACGGTAAGCTCGTCTTCGTGCTCAAAACAGTGAATCGTTTTGTGCTCTGCTCCGTGATACATATACACGCGGCGTATTTCTTTCATTTTTGCTATAATAATCATATATCCCATAAAAATTGTCAATCTGACTAAACCTTCGCACAGATTGAATAAAATCCTCGGAACAGAAGCCGGGATGAATGAAGATATAAAAGTTGGTAACACGAAGAAAAGACCAACAGAAAAGACAACTGCAATAATCATCGAAATTGTCATAAGTACACCCATTGCTTTGTCGCCAAGCTTGTCTTCCACCCATTTATCGAATTTAGAAGGCTGATAATCGGGATCGTCTTCTGATACGGAAATTTCGGCAGAATCAAAAAGTGCCTTCATTCCGCGACGCATGGAGTCAACTAAAGTTACGCAGCCACGAACTAAAGGTAAACCGAAGAATTTATTTTTTCTTACAAGGGGAGTAATTTTTTCTGTCTTAATATTAAGCTCGCCACTAGGCTCACGAACAACTTGTGCCATACCGTGAGGTCCCAACATCATAATTCCTTCCATGAGAGCTTGACCGCCTACAGAGCAAATTTTCTTTCCCTCTGTCATTTTGATTTTTTGTTTTTTTTCTTTATTTTCTTTATTTGACATTTTTTGACATCTCCTCTTTCTCTAAGACAGTATACGCTACTTTACCTACTTTGGTCAATGGTAAAGACGCTTTGTACTCGTATTCTTTAGGTAAAGAATATCGTGCAATGTTATTTTTGCAATGTTCTTCTATTGATGCTCTTAGTTGCGCAGTAGGCTCTAAACCATCCTTTAAAACAATAAAAGCCTTAATTTTATTCATTTTATAGTCATCATGTACGCCTATTATGCAAGAAACAGAAACTGCCTCGTGTGCATTTATAATTTCTTCTATCTGTGATGGGTAAACGGAATATCCGGAGCATTTTATCATCCTTTTTATTCTTGATTTAAAATAAATAAATCCGTCTTCGTCCATTGTTCCCAAATCTCCTGTATGAAGCCAAACTAAGCCGTCTTCGTGCCGCTTTAGAACCTTATCTGTTTCTTCTTTGTTGTCTAAATAACCATTCATAACAGAAGGGCCGCTGATACAGATTTCACCATCAATATTTGCGGGTAGCTCTTTTGCAGTGCCGGGCTCAACTATTTTGTAGAAGGTGTCGGAATATGGTATTCCAACGCTGCCTTTTCTGTATTCTTTTGCCGGTGTAAGTGCGCTGGCAGTAACACATTCAGTAAGGCCAAAGCCTTCTCGCAGTGCGACTTTTGCGCCCCTTTGTCTTAAAGCTTCGTCAAATCTGATTTTTACATCGTGAGGTAAAGTATCACCGCCTGCAAAAACGCCTTTTATATTAGAAAAATCTACGCCGTCAAGACGGTTATTTCTTAAAAGTGCCTCGTAAAGAGTCGGTACACCGGCAACAAAAGTAGGTGTTTTTTTGCGAAGAAGTTGCGCAAATGAATCTGCATTAAATTGCGGAACAAGAATAATAGTACATCCCTTCATTATTGCAGTGTGAATACATACGCCTAATCCAAAACCGTGAAAAAGAGGGAGTACGGCAAGCATTGTGTGTCCCGGATGAATACTGTCGGTGCCGTTTGCCGCTGTTTGGGTTGCAAGTGCATTGAAATTTAAGTGAGAAAGCATTATTCCTTTCTGGGTTCCTGTTGTGCCGCCGCTGTACAATATAACAGCAGTATGGGTAGCCTTTATGTCTTTTGCTCCGAAATCATCGGCAATTTGTTTTTTCTTATATTTACTGATAAAATCTGTCCAAGATTCTACTGAAAATGCATTTTCGTTGCAAGCTTGCGGCTTTTGAATTTTTCTGCCTTTGGTAAGATTAAAGCCTAAACGCAAGGGGAAAGGTAAGTATTCCGCAGCGCCTGCATAAATTATTTTTTTTAGAGTGGGACAGTTAATGGCGCTTGCTTTTTTATAGAATGCATCGAAAATAAATAAAAGCTTGCTTTTGCTTGTATTTACGTAAAATTCTATTTCACTACCTGCAGAAAGGGGGTGAATCATATTTGCATGAGCGCCTAAATATATAATGGCGTAAAAAACAATGACTGCTTGCGGAATGTTAGGCAAGCAAACTGTTATCCTGTCACCGGGGAGTATACCGTTTTCGGAAAGTGCTTTTGCGCAGCGTAAAACTTCTGAATGTAATTTTTTATATGAAGTTTTTGTGTTCATATAGTCTAAAGCAATAGCCTCAGGATAATTTTTGACTGTTTCACTAAAAACATCATACATTGTACCGTCAGGATAATATAAATCTGCAAGACTAGGGTCAGAATAGTATTTAATCCACGGTCTGTTGATTTTTTTGTTTTCTCCAATGAAATTAATATAATTCATCTTGTTGAAGTTACTCCTTTGCAAAATCGTATGTAAGTATACCACAAGTTGTGCTTTTTAGATACTTTTATTTCTCATTATGAGCAAGGATGAAAATTGTGCTAAAATATTTTGCAAAAATTTATACAAATTTTATAATTAAAGTAGTATACTGTAACATCATACTATATAGCGGTGGAATGGAGTTTATTAGAATGCTTAAATTAAATGATATAGTAAAGGTTTATGATGCGGGTAGCATGCAAGTAAATGCACTAAAAGGTGTAAGCATGGAATTTCGTCAAAGTGAGTTTGTCTCAATACTCGGACAATCGGGTTGCGGTAAGACAACACTTCTTAATATAATCGGAGGTCTTGACCAATACACATCGGGAGATCTTATTATAAATGGTAAGTCTACAAAGCAATATAAGGATTCTGATTGGGACTCTTACAGGAATCACAGAATAGGCTTTGTTTTTCAAAGTTATAATTTGATTTCACATCAAACAGTACTTTCAAATGTAGAGCTTGCCTTGACACTTTCCGGTGTAGGCAAGGCAGAAAGAAAGCGCAGAGCTATGGAGGCACTTGAAAAAGTAGGTCTTAAAGACCAAGCTAACAAAAAGCCAAACCAGATGTCAGGTGGACAAATGCAACGTGTTGCCATTGCAAGAGCTTTGGTTAATAATCCTGATATTTTACTGGCGGACGAGCCTACGGGAGCGCTCGATTCAGAAACAAGTATACAGATTATGGAGATTTTAAAAGAAATTGCCAAGGATAAGTTGGTTATTATGGTTACACATAATCCTGAGCTTGCAGATGAGTATTCAAACAGAATAATAAAACTTCTTGACGGAGAAGTAATAAGCGATTCAAATCCGTATACATCAGAAGAGAAAGATGATATTCCGTCGGATAAACATGCCAATAAGAAAAAAGAAAAAACGTCCATGTCGTTTTTGACAGCACTTTCACTGAGCTTTAATAATTTACTTACGAAAAAGGGCAGAACATTTATGACTTCTTTTGCAGGAAGTATCGGTATTATAGGAATTGCTTTAATTCTTGCACTTTCCAGTGGTGTTAATCTTTATATTAAGAGAGTAGAGGCAGAGACACTTTCAAGTTATCCTCTTGTAATTGAGTCTGCTTCTATGGATATGTCGTCATTAATGATTTCCATGATGTCTATGGCTGAGGACGATCATACTCATACAGAGGAGAATACTGCCTTTTCAAATGATGTAATGATGAAAATGTTAGAAGCAATGTCACAACAAGTTGTTGTAAACGACCTCAAAGCTTTTAAAGCCTTCCTGGAAAATGATGATAACGGATTTAAAGAATTAACCACGGATATTAAATATACGTATAAAACACCTATGCATATTTACAAAACAGATACGACAAGCGGTGTGTTAAAGGTAAACCCCAGCCAGGTATTTGATATTATCGGCTTTAATGACATGATGGGAATGTCTTCATCAGGAAACAGTTCGGGTGTAAGTTCTGCAATGTCTTCCAATATTAATGTTTGGACGGAGCTTATGAATAATAAGGAGCTGCTTGAAACGCAATATGATATTTACGGTAAAATACCGACAGAATACAATCAGGCTGTTATCATTGTAGATAAAAACGGAGAAATAAGCGATTATGCTCTTTACACTTTGGGTATAAAGGACCCTGCAGAGCTTTCTGGATTAATGAAGGAGCTTGCTACAGGCGGTAAGATTGAGGCAACTGAGCAAGAAAAATATACGTATGATTATCTCATGTCTTTAAAATATAAGGTTTTGCCTACAACTGATTACTATGAGTACAGTGCAGCAGAAGGCAGATGGATCGATAAATCGTCTGATAATATTTTTGTAAAGAATTTAGTTAATAACGAATCTAAAGGTATTGATATTGAGATAGTTGGTATATTTAAGCCTAAAGAGGATTCGACTGCTTCAGCAAGTTCAGGTTCTGTTGGTTATCATGTGGATTTAATGCCTGAGTTAATTGATATGGTTAATAACAGTGATGTTGTTAAGGCACAGAAAGAAAAAACAGACACCGATATTTTTACAGGTCAGAAATTTTCAAACGGTGATTTGATTGATATATCAAAACTCTCAAAAGAAGAATTGAACGCTCTTATGTCAATGATGCCGGAGGATGTTCAGCAGCAATTTGCAGCTTTACCTCTTGAACAACAAATGTCTTTGCTGCAGTCGTACGTTGGTAAATCTATGGCAACATATGACGGAAATCTTGAGCTTTTGGGTGTTGCTGATGTTGATACTCCTTTTACGGTAAGTATATATCCTGAGAATTTTGAAGCTAAAGAAGCGATTGTTGATAAGATTCAAAAATATAACGAAAGTAAATCTGATGCAGATAAAATACAGTATACAGATTATATTAGTGTTATGATGTCGTCTGTAACTACTATTATTGATTCAATAAGCTATATTTTAATTGCTTTTGTGGCTATTTCTTTAATAGTGTCGTCTATTATGATCGGAATTATTACGTATATTTCTGTTCTTGAAAGAACAAAGGAGATAGGTATCCTGCGAAGCATAGGTGCATCTAAAAAGGATATTTCAAGAGTATTCAACGCAGAAACTCTTATTGTAGGTTTTGTTGCCGGTTTGATTGGAATCGGAGTTACGCTTGTGCTTATTATTCCTATTAATATGATAATTGAGATAATAACAGGTATAAGCGGAATAGCAGCTTTGCCTTGGTTAGGTGCAATAATATTAATTGCTATAAGTATGGTATTGACTTTGATTGCAGGATTGATTCCGTCAAAAGTTGCAGCTAAAAAGGATCCCGTAGTTGCATTGAGAACAGAATAAAATTTTAAAAGAGGGAATTAATTATGGAAATCAATAAAATTATGTGTCAACACATGCTTTGTGATGAGGCATCTTGCAAAGAAGTACCTTTTTGCATTGATTGTGAAAACCCTGTTTTTTCATTCAATGTAGAAGGAGAAGGATATAATGAGTATGTTAAGCAGTGGCGAGTGATAGTTTCCGCATCACGCGAGAAAATTGAAGCGGGAGAGGGTGATATGTGGGATAGCGGCTTCGTAACGGGAGACGACATTCTTGATATCAAATATAATGGTAAAGCTTTCACTTCTAAAACAACATATTATGTGAAATTTTTTGCAATAGTTGATGAGAATCTTATCGAAAGTGAAATCGGTTTATTTACAACCGGTTTGTTTTACAGCTCTGATTGGCACACAGGATTTATTGGTATACCATTAGAAGCAACTCCTCAAATGGATTGTCCTGAAAAAGAAAAAATCGGATATGCTGCGCCTTATTTACGCAAAAGTTTTACAGTATCTAAACCAGTTGTTTCTGCTAAAGCATTTGCAACAGCGTACGGTGTATACGAGCTTTATATTAACGGCAAAAAAGATGAACATTATTCTATGGCGCCTGAATGGACAGATTATTCAAAGAGTGTTCAATATCAATATTATGATTTGACAGACAGTATTGTACAGGGCGAAAATGTTATCGGTGCAATCATTGGTGATGGTTGGTATGCCGGAAATATTGCGGCTGTAGGCAGAAAGCAATACGGAGACGCACCCTTAGGCTTTATGTTGCACCTTTCTCTTACTTATGCAGATGGTAGCGAAGAACTTATTCTTACAAATGATACTTGGAGAGGTTCGTCAGGTCCGATTGTTTATACAGATAACCAAACGGGTGAGTATTATGATGCAAGACTTGAAAAAGAAGGCTGGTGCAGCGCTGGTTTTGATGACTCCGATTGGGTTAAAATTATAGGCGTTTATCCCCCTAAAACAATCGGTACTCGTCTCAAAGCTTCAATAGGCCCCCAGGTTAAAGTTATGAAAACAATTAAACCTGAAAGTATTTGTGAAGATATTAACGGTAAATATATCGTTAATATGGGACAGAATATGGTTGGTGTGGCAGCAGTAAAATTAAAAGGAAAAGCCGGACAGAAAGTGACTTTCCGTTTTGGTGAAATGCTTAATCTTGACGGGACAATTTATTTGGAAAATCTTAGAAGCGCACTTCAAACTGACACATATATTATGAAAGGTGCAGATGAAGGAGAAGAATTCAGACCTCATTTTACTTTCCACGGTTTCCAATATATAGAAATCAGTGGACTCGATTATATGCCTTCATTGGATGATATAACGGGTTTGGTAAAGTATTCGGCTTGCAGACAGACAGGTAGTGTTGAGACTTCAAATGCTATGGTAAATAAGCTGTTTTCTAATGCTATGTGGGGACAAATCGGTAACTTTGTAGGTGTGCCGACAGACTGTCCTCAACGTGACGAGAGAATGGGCTGGACAGGGGATGCACAAGTATTTTGTAAAACTGCTTGCTATAACCTTGATTGTTATGGTTTTTATGATAAATATGTTGAAGATATTCTTGAGTCTCAAAAGCCCAACGGCGGCGTAACAGATGTTGTGCCGAATGTTAAATGGCCTAATGGCTCTGACCTTGTAGGATATGGTCATGCAGCTTGGTCGGATGCTATGTTTATTGTACCTTGGACAGTTTATAACATGTACGGAGATACTGACATTTTAGCTAAAAATTACCAAGCAATGGAGAAGTTTTTCAAGTATCTTCTTGGTACTACTGAGGGCTTTTTAAGAGCTGATATCGGATACGGAGATTGGCTCAATATTGACGATTATACGCCTAAGAATGTTATAGCAACAGCATATTTTGCATATGCGGCAAGCATTATGGCAAATGTTTCTAATGTACTTGGTAAGCCTGAGCGCAAGGCATACTACGACGGAATGTTCGAGAATATTTCCGCTGCTTGGCGCAATGCTTTTATGAATGAAGAAGGCATAGTTAACGGTGATACTCAATGTTGTTATTTGTTGGCACTCAAGATGAATTTGTTAAAGCCGGAGCAGATTGAAACTGCTGTAGCTCATTTAATAAGAACAATTGAGCGAAAGAATTATCATCTCTCAACAGGTTTTGTCGGAGTTTCCTATTTGTTGCCGATATTGTGTGATTATGGTTATTCTGATATTGCTTACAGGATTCTTCTTAATGAGACGTATCCTTCATGGGGATACTCTATTAAGAACGGTGCTACCACAATTTGGGAAAGATGGAATTCTTACACCAAAGAAAACGGCTTCGGTAATGTTGCAATGAACTCATTTAATCACTATTCATTAGGCTCTGTTTCTGAATGGATGTACGCTTATATGGGTGGTATTCGTCCTACCGCGCCGGGATTCAAGCGCTTTACGATTAAGCCTCACTTTACTAAACGTCTTGACAATGTAAATGTTAAATATGACAGTGCAAGCGGCTTGATTTGTTCTGAATGGCACAGTACTCCTGACGGATATGAGCTTAATGTTAAAATACCTGCAAATACTACTGCTTGTATTGAAATCGATACAACAAAAGCAGCGGTGTTATGCGGCGGTAAGATAACGCAACACTATGATGGATATATTGTAAGTTCGGGAACTTACAGGTTCATATACAGAGGAGAATAAGTCGATAAAAATTTGATTTTGTGTTGCAAATTGCTATACAATAAGCAGTTTGATTCTATGATGTTAAAGGGACTTAATGAGGCTAAATCCGGATACGGCCTGAGTGTTGAAGAAGCTTTTGCTGAGCTTAACGGCGATACCATAAGTGTTACTGATGTTTTCAATAAAGCAAATTAAAAAGCTTTTTGTATGTACTGCGGCACAATAATTGTGCCGCACTTTTTACAGATTGCTCATTACCTGACGGAATTTTGCAACGGCCTGTTGTACATCAGCCTGTTCTGTGTTTTTTACTTGATACCAACCTCGTGCCTTGAGGGCATTAAAAACTTCAAATTGAAGCTGTTGCGTTTCTGTAAACATCTTTGTGATTTCATTTCTGAGTATCTGACAAGATGCTTCGGAAACAGCTGTGGCATACAACTCAGTGAGTTGTTTTTCGGTGCTTAATGCATCGGTAATCATATCCTGCTCGGTTAAAATCTGTTCCATTTTTATTCCTCCTGGGATTTTTATACTCACCAGCTTTGACACGCATGTGAATTTAAATATTGGAACATGGTGTCAAAGTGTTTTCGGTGCATTTGTTCTGCTTTTTCACAGACGGTCTTTAAATTGGGATCGGTGCAGTTTGCTGCATAAAAATGGTACTTTTTGACTGCCATGGATTCTGCGCCAAGCATGTCTTCAAGCATTGCCAGTGATTTTTCGGGCATTGTAGTATTTGCCATTTTACAGTTCATCCTTTCGTGTTTTGTTGATACGCAGAATATTTTGCGTAAAAAAGTGAAAAATATGCGTGGAATATTCCGTAGAATAAGAAAAATCGGTAAGGAGCATACAAAAGTGGTAAGTTTTGTCAGAACAATAATTATGTATTCGATAGTAATTCTTGTAATGAGAATTATGGGGAAAAGGCAAATTGGGCAATTGCAGCCGTATGAATTTGTAATTGCTATAATGATTTCGGATTTGGCAACATTGCCCATGCAAGACAGTGCTATACCACTGTGGACAGGAATTGTACCGATTCTTTCGTTGCTTTTGTTGCAATTGTGTATATCTTTTAGTGTATTAAAATCTAAAAAAATACGAAGCTTTTTTTGCGGAAAACCGTGCATAATGGTAAAAAACGGTTTGATAATAGAAGAAAATTTACGAAATCAAATGTACACACTTGACGATTTGCTGGAAGCTTTACGGTTAAAAGGATTTCCGGATGTTAAGAGTGTTCAGTTGGCAATTTTAGAAAATAATGGAGAATTAAGCGTTTTGCCAACGAGCGAGGCACAAGAAATTACAAGGGGAGATATGAATATAAAGGCGCCTTCGGATGTTGTGACAGATTTAATAATTGGGGGATGCCTTTTAGAAGATAATATGGAATTATTAAATATAAAAATGGAGTTACTCATGAGTGAGCTGCATAGGTCAGGTTTAAATAAAATTGAAGATGTTTTTTATTGTTATGTAAACGGAGCAGGAAAAATTGTTGTACAAAAAAAGGGTAGACAGGCTGTGGATATTAAGGAGAGGATATAAAATGTATAAAAACTCATGGTTGTTTTTGTTGGCAGTATTGTTGATTCTTATTACAGTTTTTGTGCCCACAATATCTTTTGACAGAATGTTGGGAAAAGATGTAGAAAAGTTTGTAATAAAAATTAACGAAATAAGCACATTAGAAGAAAAAAATAATGTGGAAGAAAAATGTTGTGAACTTGAAAATATTTGGTCAGAACATATGGATCATTGGAGCTTTGTTGTGCATCACTCCGCTATAGAAAAAATCGATTTAAGCATTGTAGCTTTTATTGAATATTCCAGAAAAGGAGAAAAAGAGAGTGCTGATATAGAGGCTGAAAGGTTGATAAAATTACTGGAAATTACGTCAAAACAAGACAAGTTAAATCTAATAAATATACTCTGATTTTGACGAAGAATGATGAAAAACGACGAACGATAATGCTTTACTTTGTGCTGAAAGAGGTGTATAAAAGCATGTGTCAGGGGGTGATAAAATGCACACACTGGAAACATCGATTATATTACCGGCAGTGCTGTTTTTTATTACAGTAATTGTTTGCGTAAGTTTAAAATATTCAGATATGGTATCGCAGCATGCAGATGAAATTGCAGCATCTGTTCCCGAAGAAAAAATTAGCCATACCGACGTTGTCAGAGGAGGCGTTGTGTTAAATGAGTTGTACGAGAAGTATTTGGGATAACAGAGGAAGTATAACAGTTGCAGCTGCAATTTTTTTGTCCTCAATAATTGTACTTAATACTGTTTTAATAGATTATGTCAGAATGAAAACAAAAATCAGTAGCATACCTACAGAATTACAACTGGCTTGCAATTCTGTATTAGCATCATATGATGCTTTACTGGCAGATAAATATGGTTTGTATGGCTATAATACAAGTGCTGATACGTCTGCTCACAGAAATTTTATGCGGTACTATCATGCGGCAGAAAGCTCAGTTGATTTTAAAGAGGCTTTTGTAGAACCGAATGTTTTAAAGGAACAAATATGCGGAATAATGCACATTAAAACACCTACAAATATTATAGAGGCTGTGCTTCAAGCTTTTGATATAATTTCCGAGGCAGATAAATCTTGTGATGAGCACAGTGTTTGCGGCAATGCAGCGCAAAAACTTTCTGATATGCAAGAATTGAGGGATAAATTAAAACTTAAAGTGGAGGGATATTATTCCGGTGACCCTGCTTGTGTTAATGGTTTTTCTCAGGGTGTTGTTTTGCAACTTGTAGAGAATATTACGAAAACAGAAAATCATTCAGATAAAGATACAGAAATAAAAATGCTTTTAAACCAAACAATTGCAGTTCACAAGCAATATCAGCAATACAACAATGAGGCTACAGCAATTTGCAAAGAATTGCAAATAGGGCTGGCAGACATAGAAAGTATGCTCTCTGATGTGCTGATTGATGATTCTTCTCCGGAAACGCTTAACAATGCAAATTCAATAAAGAAACAAGCAACTACTCTGTTAAATAATTCTGCTTTGACATCTTTACAACACAATGCCGAAGTGTTTAAAGAGAGAATTGATTTACTTGAAAGAATTCATGACAAACAGCAGATAAACATAAATCAAATTAAAAACATACTTCAAAAAGGATTTGTTCACACAAATATTAGAATAAACACGTTATATTCCGGAGATGGCGGCGGATTTTCAGATCAAAGAGAAGCGCTGTCCGGAGAAATAAAAAACAAGGTGGCAAATTCTGTTTTTTATAATGACAAATATGAGATTCCCCCTATGGAATACGCTATGCTTCCATCTGTAAAGGCTGCTGCCGTTTCAGAAATGGCTTCGGAATTAATTGATTCCGGGGCAAAGGATTTTATGGACAAATTTTCCTCTTTTAACAGTATGTTTTCTTATTGGGATAATGTAAGCTTTAATGAAGTAATAAAAGATACTGCAAGTACAATTCTTACGGATGACTATATTTTATCGTATATGACAACAAGATTGTCAGGTGTGTCTGATGATAAATTGAATAATGAAATAGAATATATTCTTTGCGGTAATGCTTCTTGTGATGCAAATAATGACAAGGTTGAGCAAAAAATTGTGGCATTGAGATTTATATTAAATTTCACTAACATAATGAGGAACAAAGAGAAGGTTACTATAGCGGAAGCTATGGCAGCAGCTATCGCTGCAGTTGTGAGCCGAGGGGCCGGTGTTACATTATACAAATATATTATTATTTCTGCTTGGGCTTTGATAGATTCTTATGTTGATGCAGAAAAGTTAATTCAAGGGGAAAGTGTACCGCTTTTAGAAATAGAAGGAGGGGACAAAGTTAACGAGATACAAGACTATGATTTTTATTTACGGATTTTATTGTTGTTTACCGATACAGAAACAAAGCTCCTTAGAATATGCGATATAATAGAAATTAATATGAAGGAAATTACCGGTGAAAATTATAAGCTTTCTTCTGTATACAATTCTGTCTGTGTAAAAGCAGTAACCGAGATTTCGTATATTTCTCCTGTATTATTAGGAATAGAAGAGAAATACAGAAGGGAGGATTATTGTGAGGTTTCATACTAATAACTCAGAAAGAGGCTCTGTGTCTATAGAAGCAGCTGTAATTATGCCTGCGTTTTTAGGAGTACTCTTAGTGTTTGTATCTGTTATACAAATTATTTCGGCAGAAAATATACTTCGCATGTCGGCTTTGAAAACAGCAGATAAAATGTGTAAATGGGCTCCAATATATAAAAACCTTGCAGCTGACAATTTGCAAAATGAAATAGTAAAAAAAATAGGAGGAGAGTTAAGTGAAGCATTAAGCGGAGAAGAGGGTGAGCTTATATCAGAAATATTGCAATTGAGAAAAGTGACTGAGTATTCATTCAATTATATTTATGGTTTTACATCGCAGAAAATATGTGAAAGCTATATCAATAATGACAAATTGGTAAGGAATAAAGTTGTTGATATAAGTAATTTGAATTTATATAAAAGTACCTTTTTTAGCAACGATACAAATAATATATCATTAAAGGCTGTTTGTGATGTTAAAACATATCTGCCATTTAAAGCAAAAATTGCTGTTGATATAGATTGCGCATCGTGGGGAAAAGGTATTATGCCACATGTTTCGGTGGATATACCGGATGAAAAAGTTTCTGACAGTATTTGGCAAAAAGATAATCTTACAAGAGGCCGGATAATACGACAAATGTACGGTAGTAATTTGCCTGAAAACTTTCCTGTAATAGCATCTTTTGAATATGGCACAGCAACAATGATTAAAAGCTTAAATCATACTGCAAAAACATATCAGGATTCGTTTACTTTTGAAAAATCAATTAAAGAGATGATAGATGCTGTTGCAAATTTTGAAGGAAGTAGTATGGGTGGTATTACAGTAAATAAAAAAGATATATTAATTAAAAAAATTATATTGGTTTTACCTGAAAATGATTTTTCTTTTTTGCAACAAAATACACTGGAGTATTTAATGAGATATTCTGCAACAAAATTGGTTGTGTTGGACTTGCAGAGATATCAAAAAGTATGATATTATTCATCAGAAAGGTTATAGGTGAGCGTTATGACAATATTAATTAAAAATGTTAATATTTACACTGATGATGGTGTGAAGTTTTATAAATTTATGTGTATAGACGATGGTATAATCAAACACATAACCGATGATGTGTCGGTTGTTGATAGTTTTAAAAAGCATCATAATAAAATAGCAGAAATTGACGCGTGCAAAAAACTTATCATGCCCGGTTTAGTAAATACACACACACATAGTCCTATGACCGCATTGCGAAATATAGGCAGTGATTTGCCTTTGCACAGATGGTTGTTTGAGGAAATATTCCCAAGAGAAGCTAAATTTAAACCCGAAAGTATATATTATGGCTCTTTGTTAGGACAAATAGAAATGATACGTTCAGGAACGATTGAATTTACAGACATGTATCCTTCGTTTGATTCTTTGGCACAAGCAGTAGAAGAATCCGGATTGAGAGCATCAATCAGTGTTGAATTATTACACAATGATTGGAGTACGGGTAGGAGAATAACCGGTAGCTCCTTTAAAGAAGGAGAGAAAACTATTGAAAAATGGAAAGGTCGGGCAAATGGTAGGATAACTTTTTTAAGTGAGATACATTCGGTATATTTGTACGATCATAGTTTCTTGAAAGATGTAGTAGATTTTTCAAAAGGCAATAACATAGGAATAAATATGCATTTGCAAGAAACACAAAAGGAAGTAGAAGATTCAATAAAAGAACTTAATGTAAGACCTGTAGAGTTTTTTGATTCAATAGGGGCTTTTGATGTTCCTGTTACTGCAGCACACTGTGTTCATATGAATAGCGAAGAAATGCAACTTCTTAAGAAAAAAGGTGTAATTGCAGCAATTAATCTTACAAGTAACTTAAAATTGGCAAGTGGAATTCCTAACCTTCCCGAAATGCTGAAAGTTGGAGTAAAAGTAGGTTTCGGAACAGATGGTTGTGCAAGCAATAATAATTTGAATATGTTTGAAGAAATGCACTTGGCCGGCATACTTTACAAGGGTCTGCATTTGGATTCTACTATGGTTTCTCCTAAACAAGTAATTAAAGCTGCTACATTAGGACGAAAAATTGCAGAGGGAGAAAAGGCTGATTTAATAATGATTGATATGAGGGCACCTCATTTACACCCTGTAAATGATGTTGATGCATTGATAGTTTATGCGATGCAAGGTTCCGACGTTGATACGGTGATTGTTAATGGAGAAATATTAATGGAAAATAAAGTTATTACAAGACTTGATGAAGAAAAAATAATATATGAAGTCGATAATATAAAGTTTGTTTAATTGCAAAAATAGGCGAGATGACGTATAATTTTTTTCATGAAGGCATCCGGCGTAAATCTTTTTATAAGCTGTTTTGGAGAGTGAATTGTTTTGAATAAATATGAGGTAGGAGTTATTACAGACGGGAAACTGGGGTGCAATTTTGCTCGTCGATTAAAAGAAAACGGGTATTCTTGTGTCTTATACAACACAGGTCTTGAAAAATTATCAAGAACTGATATAAATTGTTATGTTTCAGAAATGCATGAACAAGAAATACTTACGTCAACTTCTGCTGAAGTGATGATTCAATTGTTAGAGAAACCGAGAAGAATATTTATAGTCAGCAGAAGTAGCTCGTATGCAAAACAAATTCTTGATGAATTATATGACATTGTTGAGCCACAAGATATTATTGTTGATACTTGTGATGCAGATTATAAAGTGACTAAAGACCGATGCAGAGAGTTTCAACAAAAGAAAAAAGTATCTTATTTAGGAGTTGGATTTTCAGGTGAGGCGGCAGAACTCCTTAATGGTACATCGTTGATGGTCGGAGGCTCCAGAGATGCATATATAGAAATATACGATATTTTAAGAGATATTTCTTCTAAGTTTGGCGGATATGAATGCTGCGCATATATGGGACCTGATGGGGCAGGCCAATATACTAAGATGATACATAATGGTATCGAATATGGTATGCTGCAATCAATATGTGAGAGTATATCTGTTCTGGAACGTATTGCTGATTTAGATAGCAGTATTGTTTTTGAAACATTAGGTGAATGGCTGATAGGTGAGAATGAAAGCTTTTTAATTCAAGCTGTATATGAAATATTAAGCAAAAAGGATTCGGAAACAGATAATTTATTTAAAAATATAGTTTCCGATAAAGTTGGTTACAGCCAGTCTGTTTTGTGGCTATGCAACAGTGCGGCTGAACTTGCAGAACCTGTTCCGTCTATATATGCGGCGCTTAATAACAGATTTATGACAGGATTAAAAAAGGAAAGAACGTCATATTCTGATTTGCTTAAACGTGAAAAAAACAATATTTTACTAAAACAAAGAGAAGTAAAAAGTTTTGTCGCAGATGTTCGAAATGCATTATATCTCACTCTGATATGTGTTCATGCACAGGCATTTAATTTGTTGAAGCATAGGTCGCTTGCCGAAATTTGGGGAACATCTTCACTTGATGTTGCTATTACTTTTCAAGGCGGAGCATTTATTCGTTCAAGGCTTCTTACAAGGATTATAGATGCATATAAAAATAAACCGGATTTAAAAAATTTATTGGAAGACTCATATTTTGTATCGGCGGTCAGAAGATATCTGCCTTCATTACAGAATGTTGTTTGTAAAGCGGCAGAGGGTGGAGTTTCAATACCTATTATGTCTGCTTCGCTTTCGTATCTTTATGATTTCTCAGAGGAAACAATGAACACAAGTATTATTGAACTTGCAAGAGATTATATACAAGGAACAGGTTTTGAACTAAAAAGCTCACCAAATACTAAATGTTATGCAAATTGGAAAAAAACTGATAATTTGGTTTTTTATAAGGAAAGAAAATAAAAAATTATTAGTTATGCATATTATGTTCTTCTTTATATTGCTTTTCGTATGCGATATTTTTTCTGATTGCAATTATAGTTTTGCCTGTTATAAATGTAAGTGTAAGATAAATGAGAGCTACAATATATTTTGCTTGTATTCCGCTGTATCTTCCAAGGAAAACAGCTAAAGGCTCTAAAGGAATAGTCCAAGCGTGAAAGATCATATAGAAAAAATTCTTCACATCCATGTTAAATATGAAGGTAAAGAAATATAAGGCATAAGATAAAAAACCTATCATTTGATAGAAAAAAAGACCTTTTGAGAGTATTGAATACCGTTTGAACTGCATAAAAATACAAAAGACGATATATAACAAGCAAGCGAAAACGGAAATCATAACTTCTGTAAAAGTGAGCTTGAGCATTTCAAAAGTAAATGTATGTAAACCAAAAGGAAAAATAACGAGTATATTCAGAAAGGATAATATTGTTGCTATAATCAATGCAGATTTATTTTTTTGAATAAATTTGTTCATTTGAAACGCTCCTGTATCAATTGATTATTATAAATGCAAAAAGTTGCAATTAAAGGCACTTTCAATTATACTATAAAAAAAGGAGGTAGACAATGTCTCATATTGTAAATTTTATAAAAGGAATTATTGTCGGCATTGCCGTTGTTATACCCGGATTGTCGGGAAGTATGTTTGCAGTAATCGTTGGTTTGTACGAGAAAATGATTAATGCTGTAAGTACTTTGAGAAAAGGGTTCAAGAAAAACGTATTGTTTTTATTGCCGATTGTTCTCGGAGGTGTAATAGGTATTCTCTTATCGGCAAAATTAATTGTCGATTTGTGTGAGGAATTTCCGCAACAAGCATATTTCTTCTTTATAGGGTTAGTTTTAGGCAGTATTCCGTTGGTGTTAAGGAAGGTAAAGCAAATTAATTTTAAACCTGTGTATTTATTGATTACACTGTTTAGTTTTATTTTTATTATGATTATGGGTTACTTATCTTCAGGAGAAACATCTGAATCTATTTCAGAAACGACCCACTATCTTACAAGTTTCTCTGATGTTATTGCTGTTTTTATTGCGGGATTTTTTTCTTGTGCACTTATGTCTGTGCCGGGAGTAAGCGGTTCGGTTACATTAATGGTATTGGGACAGTACAACAAGGTTTATGGTGCAGTAGGCGATTGTTCCGATATGGTAAAATACATCCTAAAAGGTGATATTGATTCAGCTCTCTTTTACGGTAAGTCTTTGGGGACAGCAATAGTATTTGCAATAGGTGGCGTTTTAGGTTTCCTTATTATTGCAAAGCTCATATCAAGACTGCTTTTAAAATTTGAAGCACAAGTGTACTATGGTGTCTCCGGAATGGTATTGGGTGCGGCTGTTATTCTCTTTACTCAAGGTGTTTTGTTGGATGACAGTTTTAAATCGATTTTTACCGGTGCCGGTTTATCAGGCGGAATAGCAGGTATACTTGTTATTGATATTTTGCTTATTGCTATCGGCGCAATATGCACGCTCTTCTTAGATGATGATAGCGAATTGGTACAAAAAATGAAGAAAAAAGGGAGAACTGAGAATGAAAAAAAATAAAACAGAGAAGAAAGCAAATAACCATAAAAAACTCTTATCTGCTTTTACAATTTTAATGGCAGTAATAACAGTTTTGTCTTGTAATGCTATTTATGCTGACGAGACAAAACCAATACCAGAAGCAGAAAATGTCAAAGTTTCAGAACTTTACAACGGAGTTACGCTTACAAGTTTTGAAGTGTCGCAGAATTCCTCTTATACGTTGAATAAATTTAATATTGTTGAATTTGATCCCGATCAAAGCGATTTGTATATTGACGTTACAAATATGGCAGATTATTCCAATACTCTAAAAACTGTAATGAAGACTGTAGAGGACTTTAATAAAAATAACGGCGAGGGGAAAAAGGCAATTGCTGCAGTAAACGGAGATTTATGGATGGTATCATATGCTCATGCAAGAGTTGAAGGCTCAGGTACTACATACGGTGGTTGCAGTGATGCGGTTGTGACAGAATCTCTTACGGTTCCAAGAGGTTTTAATATGTACAATGGCGAGATTATTACTTCTCCGCATATGAAGCAAGAAACACCATACGAAGGCGATTTTCAGTCGTTTGGTTTTACAGCAGATAATAAACCGTACCTTGGACAGCCTTTTGTTGCTGTAAAAACAAACAATATAACTCAAGATACCAGCAAGGCGATAAATGGTATTAATAGACTTCCTGCCGATAATGCACTTGTTATGTATACAGATAAAGGTGTGTTGTCAAACTATTCGATAAATGATGCTTATGAGGTTGTTATTGATTGTGATTATGATTATGTTGTAAAGCATGGTGCGCTCATAAAAGGAAAAGTTACTGCTATTTGCAAAGAAGGTGACGAGAATCCTCAAATGAAAGAAAACAGAATAATACTTACAGCAAGAGGAAATGCCGAGAAAAAAATTAATGATTATAAAATAGGTGATGAAATCGAAATTAGTGTTACTGTAAAGGATTCTTTTGGCAACCATGAGGTATGGCAGAATGAAATTAAAAATGCTGTGGGAGGACATATGGTATTTGCACGTGATGGCAAGTATATAGATCTCGGTTCTGCATCGTATTATCCGTCAACAATTATTGCCGAGACTAATTCAGGCAATGTTATGCTTATCGAAAATGATGGCAGACAGAACGGATATAGTTTGGGACTCAGACATAATGACTGTGACCAACTTGCAAAAGAGCTTGATTTAAAGAATGCTTTTATCGTTGATGGCGGTGGATCTGCCACAATGATTGCATTGGCAGAAAACGGTTATAAACTGGTAAACAGACCGTGTGATAAAGATTCTAACGGAAATTACGGTGCTACTCGTACTGTTGTTAATTCAGTAATTCTCTCATACGGTAAAGATAGGAACGCTCCTGCGGAGGAAGCAACCTCTGCACCTACGGAAAATAACGGCGGAGCGGAGCCAACTAATGGACCTACTAAGGCACCTGCAAAAAATGATAAAACAAACAATAAACCCGGCAAGGGCTGGAATATTGCATTGATAGTGGGTAGTATTGTTTGCTTTGGTATTGCTGTTGTTTTAGCTGTAAGAGCCGCAAATAAAAAGTTCGGCAAAGATTAAGACTCATAATCATAAATTTACTGTTAAAAACGCCATTTGTGCTTAATGCACGTGTGGCGTTTTTTTGTCTATATACAAAAAAATAAATCCGAACTTACTATCTGTTATGATAATGAAGCTCGGATTTATTGCTTATGGCAGGGGAGACGCGACTCGAACACGCAACAGACGGTTTTGGAGACCGTTGCTCTACCATTGAACTACTCCCCTTAGAGCTTTGTAAGTATACACAAATAAAACGTATGTGTCAATGCTTTTTTCTGAAAAAAACAAAAAAATTACTGTATTGCAACGCTTAAAGAATATATGATATAATTATTCCGTTAAAATTTTAAAGATAGGAGTGTTTGATTACTATGAATAGTAAAAAAATCATTTCAGTATTGTTGGTAGTAGCACTTGTGATGTCAATATTTGCTTTGACTTCATGCAAAAAAGAAGAAGATGTACTTACTGTATATACAAACGCAGAGTTTCCTCCTTTTGAATATCTTGCTGATAATAAGCCTGTTGGTGTTGATATGCAAATTGCGCAAGCTATTGCAGACGAGTTGGGTGTTAAATTAGTAATTAAGAATGTTAAATTTGATACAATACTCACATCAATAAGCTCAGGTAAAGGTGATTTGGGTATAGCAGGAATTACTGTTACACCTGAAAGAGCAGAGTCAGTAAACTTCTCTGAAAACTATATAACAAGCACACAGTATATGGTTATTAAAAATGATTCCGAAATTAAAACCATTGAGGATCTTGCAGGACTTAAAATCGGTGTACAGTTGGGAACAACAGGTGACTTCATTATTTCTGATGAGATTTCAGGTACAGAGGATGAGGAAACAGGTGAGCATGTTAAAGGTGTACTTGAAGGTACAGGAGCTACTGTTACACAGTATAATTCAGCAGCAGACGCAGCAGTAAACATGAATTCAGGTAAAGTTGATGTTGTTGTAATCGATAAACTTCCTGCTGAAATTGTTGCAGGTCAGTATGATAATTTTAAAGCAATTGAGCTTGTATACGAAGATGGCAGCAAAACAGATGAATCATACGCCGTTGCAGTTGCAAAAGGAAACGATGAACTCCTTGCAACAGTAAATAAAGTAATTAAACGTTTGGTAGCAGACGGTACTATTGATAAATGGGTTGTAGAACATACAACTAAATCATCAAACGGCTGATTTCGTTTTTTAATACGATATATGTCATGGTAAAGAGGTCTTTTTTGAGACCTCTTTTTTTGCTTTAACTACTTGTTTTTCTTATATAAAATTTGTATAATCAAGGTTGATGTATTTTCAATAGAAATGCAAAAAGACAAAAATCAGAATAACATTGGCAATAATAAAAAATGCTATCAGAAGGAGATAGAGTTATGAAATTAGAAAAGCTTGTAGGCGACAGATTTAAAGAAAAACCGGCTGACTGTGTGATAGAAAGCCATTCATTGATGCTTCGCGGCGGATATATGAAATTCGTTTCCAGCGGTATTTTCTCACAATATATGCCGCTTAAACGTATTTGCAGAAAAATCGAACAGATAATAAGAGAAGAAATGGATGCAATCGACGGACAGGAAGTACTGTTCCCGGTAGCACTTCCTGCAAGCCTTTGGGAAGAGTCGGGACGTTTTGAAAGTGTCGGCAGCGAGCTTTTAAGATTTAAAGACAGAAACAATGCTTCTATGGTGCTTGGTATGACACACGAAGAGGCTGCAGTACAATTGGTTCGTGAGTATGGCATCAGTTATACAAGATATCCTTTTATGATATATCAGATTCAAACAAAATTCCGTGACGAAGCAAGACCGAGAGCCGGCCTTATTCGTGTGCGTGAATTTACAATGAAGGATGCGTATTCATTCCATACATCTCAAGAAGACTTAGAAAAATATTATCAGGAGTGTTATGACGCATATAACAGAATCTTTGCAAGAGCAGGTATTCCGGAGGTAGTAACAGTGCAATCCGATTCAGGTATGATGGGCGGAAATGTTTCTCACGAATACATGCTTCTTACACCTGTAGGAGAAGATACTATTGCAGTATGTTCCGAATGTGATTACAGAGCAAATATGGAGGCGGCAGACAGTATTATCGTTAATGATTCATCAGAAGAGCTTGCAGAATTAACAAAAGTAGAAACACCTCATACAACAACTATTGAGGCAGTATGCCAATTACTTAATACAACTGTAGAAAAATCATGCAAGGCAGTTGTCTACCAGAAAAATATGACTGATGAATACATTATTGTATTTTTAAGAGGAGATATTGAGGTAAACGAAACAAAACTTCGCAATTATATAGGTGAAGATATTCATCCCGGTGTGATTACTGAGGAATCACAGATTGTTGCAGGATTTATAGGACCCAAAGGTATCGACAGCAAAAAACACACAATAGTATTTGATAAATCTCTTGAGGGTATAAAAAATGTATGTTGCGGCGCAAATGAGTTTGATTATCACTATATTAACTTTAATATAGAGCGCGATTATGGCAAGGTAGAATACGTTGACGTAGCAAAGATAAAAGAAGGCGGCATTTGTCCTAAGTGCGGTAAACACTCAATAACAGTATCAAGAGGCATTGAGGTTGGTAATATATTCCAGTTGGGCACAAAATATACAAAAACAATGGGAATGCAGTATCTGGATAAAGAAGGTAATTTGCAATATCCTATTATGGGCTGCTACGGAATCGGTGTGGGACGCCTTGCTGCTTCTGTATGTGAATCACACAGAGACGATTACGGACCGATTTGGCCTATTTCAATTGCACCATGGCAAGTTCATATTTGTTGCTTGCGTGCAGATGATCCGGTAATTAAAGCAGCAGCAGATGAAATATATAATTTACTTCAGAAAAAAGGTATTGAGGTAATTTATGACGACCGTGATGTACGCGCAGGCGTTATGTTTTCTGACGCTGATTTGTTGGGCGTGCCTGTAAGAGTTGTAGTAAGCCCAAGATCCTTAGGAGAGAATATGATTGAACTTTCAACACGTGATAAACGTATAAGTAAAAAAGTTCCTAAAGAACAGATTATTGATGAAGTTTGCGCTCTTATAGCAGAACTTCAGCAGGAAATTGAGGAGAAAGTATAATGAAAAAAAGGTGGGTATCATTACTGCTTGCATGTATAATGATTGTGGCAGCTATACCTGCCTTTAATGTTTATGCTGACGAAGAGGTATATTATTTTGTTAACCAAAATTATGAAAGTCTTGAAGTTACAGAGGATTTCAACTCAAATTACGACGGTCCGGGAGCTCCTTTCATTTCTGAAGACAGTAAAATAAAAGTTGTTGGCCCTGATTTGTCTCTTTTAGGTAAGCGCTCTTTGGCTGTAAATAAATGTGATATGAGATGGTTGTCATTGTCTATGACAGATGAAAAGATGTTTGCCGAAGTGACTGTAAGGGCAGACAGCGCTTTTGATAACGAATTAAATCTTTTTTTTACAACAAAACAGCCTTCGGAGAATTTGTCTGAAAAAGCCACAGTCAATGTTTTTTCAATAAAAAAAGATAAAACAAATGTTGTTTTAAAAGATTGTAACGGGAATTTGATCACTGTAATAGAAGAAGACATTCGCTACAGCGTCCGTTGCGAGTTTACAAGAGGAAGCGATTTGTATAATATTTATGTTAACAATGAGTTGTTGTCAAAAGATTGCAAAAGCGGAGTGAAAGTGTATTCCGTAGAGGACTTTCATGTAAAAGTTGATTCTTTAGCAGCAGAAGAAGGCGGAGCGGAAGGTTCTTCATTAAAAGAACCATATATTCTTATTGATAACATTGCAGTTTCTGCAAAGGGTAAGTTATATCCCCAAAGTTTTTCGGCACAGGAAAAGGGAGAACTTCCGCAGGTACTCATACCTGAAACCCCAAAAAGTGACGACATAAGAGTTTTTGTAAATACAACAGAGCTTGCTATGGCAAGTGCGCCTGTTGTAAAAAAAGATACAGTATACATTGATCTCGAACAGATGGCTCGATGCCTTAATATGACATTAAAGGATGATGCAGCCAATAAGAGCTTTGTTTTGTCTAATGAAAATGTCACTGTAGAGGCTTCTTTGGGAAGTAAAAAAATAAAAATCAACGGTCAAGAATACAATATTTCTTATGCGCCTGAGAAAATTAACCGTTTGATAATGGTTACTCCAAACTTTTTAAGTGAAGCGTTGAATGCTAAAGTTTGGTGGGATGATAAAGCTGATATGATTGTGATAACGACAGGTCAATACAAGAAAGACGGTATACTCAGACAGGTCGGCGGTAAATTATATATGAACGGTGAACCGTATTATGAGATTAGCTTCAATAAATCTGATTTGTTTGATCAAATACTTGCAAGTTATGAGAAAAATGCGGAGTATCCCGGAGAAGAACTTAAACAACTGAATATGCTTGGCTTTAAAACCATAAGAGTTTTTGCTTATTCAAATGTATATACGGATTTGATGCATAACGATAAACATCAAGATACTTATTTTAAAGCAATGGATCATTTTTTTGATTTATGCGATGAATATGATATTAAGGTTGTCGTTTCTATGGGACTTATTGAGCCTTATTTGTTAGAGAACATATATGTAGAGGGAGATGGGTGGATAACAGGAACAGAAAATCTGACAGATTTGGTAAAAAACAGGGATAGTAAGTCAAGAAATAATCTTTATAAATATATTGAAAAATTTATCACTCGATATAAAGACAGAGCTTCTGTATTAATGTGGGAGCTTAGCAGTGAGGGAAATTTACATGCGGATGACGGTGCTGTAAGCGGCAGACCTTCATATTCTTTATTACAGTTGGCACAATTTTACAGTGATTGTGCAGATAGAATACGTGAGTTTGATAAAGAACACCTTATTACCGGCGGTGATGGTGTTTTAAGAAGCAGTCAATGGAATTTGTTTAAAGATGTAATGAACGGTTCAGAGTTTAAAAAGAAAACAGATACTAAGGAAGAACGACTTAAAGCTTTAGCACTTCTTAACGAGAGGTTAGATGTTATAAGCGTTCATACGTATGGTCTTGGTTTTTCGAATGAGTCTTCTTATTTGGGAAGTAACGGTAAAATATATAATTGTGATTTTTTACTGTATATGCAAGAGGCGAATTTATTTGGAAAAGCATTATATAATGGCGAAACTAACAGCGGTTTTTCCGCTGAAAGTGAAGACTTTTATACTGATACAAAGATATATCTTAATTCTATAATAGAAGCGGGTGTACAGCTTTCTCATTGGTGGACATTCCCCTTAGGAGGTCAGGGAGACAGCGAACTCATTGATTTGGTTGTTAATGCTAATAAATTATTAAAAGAAAACTATTGCAATAACAAGGCAGAGAATGAAAACACAACTGATGCGTGGGAAGATCCCTCTTTCCAAGTGCTTGATATCACAAAAATAACGGATGGCAAAGAGTTTGCAGTAAGAGCAGGACTCAAAAGTAAATTGATCAGACTTTCTGTTATTAGCGGAGTTATGTTATTTGCAACTATTGTTTGTGTTATTGCTTTAACGAGAGAAAATTTAAAAAGGAAAAGGACAGAAGAAATTGTTTGAACAATTAGACGGTAAGATTTATACAAAAGCAGAGCTTTTAAATATGAAGCCTTTGGCGTTGGCTTTTGTGGGGGATTGCGTATACGAGCTTTACATACGCAATTTCCTTATCACGGAAAAATACAGAGATGTTAATGAACTGCACAGAAAGTCTGTTTTTTATGTTAAAGCAAAAGCGCAAGCGTATATATTACATACGCTTGAAGAAGAGCTTACAGAGGATGAACAGAATTTTGTACGCAGAGGACGGAATGCACATCCTCATACAGTGCCTAAGAACGCAAATGTTATAGATTACAGATATGCTACAGCTTATGAGGCGCTTATCGGATATTTGTATCTTTCCGGTAACAGTGAGAGATTACGTTATATCTTGGAAAAATCAGTTGAAATAGGGAGAATGAGAAATGAATCGGGAAAATAATTCAGAAGAAATAATATATGGCAGAAATGCCGTTACAGAGGCTATAAAATCAGGAATGCCTATAAATAAAGTGCTCATTTCGTCAGGAGAAATTTCCGGTTCTCTAAAGTCGATAATGGCACTTATTAAAGAAAAGCATATCGTCTATCAGTTTGTGGATAAAAACAAATTAAACGATATTACCCGCACAAAAAATCATCAGGGTGTTGCTTTGTATACAGCGCCTGCGGAATATTGTGATATTGATGATATTCTGCAAAAGGCAAAAGAAGCAAATGAGCCGCCTTTTGTTATTATTCTGGATGAAATACAAGATCCTCATAATTTTGGAGCCATTATCAGAACGGCAGATGCCGTGGGCGCTCACGGTATAATAATTCCCAAAAGAAGAAGCGTGCAGCTTACAGGAACTGTCGCCAAAACATCTGCCGGTGCATCGGCGCACGTTCCAATAGCCAGAGTGCCAAATATTCCGTCGGCCATTGATGCATTAAAAGAAGCAGGTCTTTGGATTGCAGGCACCGATTTGACTGGTGCAGTACCTTTTTATAAGGCTGATTTTAAAGGACCTATCGGCATCGTAATAGGAAGTGAAGGTAACGGAATGGGAAATCTTGTTACAAAAAAGTGTGATTTTATAGTAACAATTCCCATGAAAGGTGAAGTTTCCTCTCTGAATGCTTCTGTCGCAGCAGGTGTGGTGTTGTACGAAGTGTTTAAGGGACGTCTTAGCGATTAAGACAAATCAGAAAGGTTAGGGAAAAATGGATTATAAAAATGAATTAAACGACAGACAATATGAAGCTGTTGTTTCTACAGAAGGCCCTGTACTGGTGCTTGCCGGCGCAGGAAGCGGTAAAACGCGTGTGCTTACGTATCGTATAGCATATCTTGTAGGTGAGTGTGGTGTTGCACCTCATAATATCATGGCAATCACTTTTACGAATAAAGCGGCGCGAGAAATGCGCGAAAGAACAGAAAGATTATTAAACGGAAATGTAAGCGGAATGTGGCTGAATACTTTCCACTCTGCTTGCGGTAAAATTTTAAGGGCAAATGCAGAAAGAATAGGTTTCACATCAAATTTTGTAATATATGATGATTCTGAGGCAACGGCTGTAATTAAAGATTGCCAAAGAAGGCTGAATATTGATGATAAAAGACTTTCTCACGGTACTATAAAGGCTGTTATTTCCAAACAAAAGGACGAAATGATTACACCGGAGCAATTTACTGATATGTCGGATCAGAAAAATTATGACAGCAGAATGCTTGCGATGTGTTATCAAATGTACAGAGATACTTTAAGAAAGAATAATGCAATGGATTTTGATGATATGCTTATTAATACTTTGGAGCTGTTTGATAAGTGTCCGGATGTTCTTGAAAATTATCAAAACAGATTTAAGTATATAATGGTTGATGAGTACCAGGATACCAACCAAGCTCAATACTTGTTTGTCTCAAAGCTTGCAGCAAAATACCATAATTTATGCGTTGTAGGCGACGACGATCAAAGTATCTACAGCTTTAGAGGTGCCGATATACGCAATATTCTTAATTTCGAAAAAGAAAACAGAAATTGTAAGGTTATTAAATTGGAACAGAATTATCGCTCGACACAACATATTCTTGATGCGGCCAATAAGGTTATTGCTCATAACTCAGGCAGAAAGTCAAAATCGTTGTGGACGGCAAAGGGTTCCGGAGACAAGATTGTACATTATACTGCATATAATCAGAATGAAGAGGCAGACTATGTTGTGCGTGAAATAAGAAAAGGTGTGCATTCCGGTGATATGAATTACAGCGATTATGCTGTATTGTATCGGGCAAACGCATTATCAAAGAACATAGAAAATTCATTGGTAAAATATAATATACCCTATAAAATTTATGGCGGATTGCGATTTTATGACAGAATGGAAATTAAAGACCTTATATCTTATTTGAGAGTATTTAATAATCCTGCTGACGATGTGGCGCTTAAAAGGATTATTAATGTTCCAAAACGCGGGATTGGTCAAACGAGCATAAACAAAGCAATTGAAATCGCTGAACGAGAGAATACATCACTCTTTAATATTCTACTTTCTGCTACGGAATATCCGGAACTTTCCAGGTCTGCGCAAAAAATGTTTGAGACAGCACTTAAATTCTCTGAGATTATGCTGCAAGCAGATGAAATGAGCATTCCTGACTTTATACAGAGAGTTTTCGATGAAACGGGAATGTTGGCTGCTTACGAAAAAGAAGATTCTCAAATAGAAGACCAAGCAAGGGCGGATAACTTGCGAGAGTTTCTTTCTGTTGCAAAAGAATATGAACAAGAGCAGCGTAATATGGGCAATGAGGATATTACGTATGCAGGTTTTCTTGAGTATGTGTCGTTAAGCTCAGATGCAGATACAAAATCTTCTACAGATGATGACAATAACAAGGTGACATTGATGACCATACACAGCTCAAAAGGCTTGGAATTTCCGGTGGTGTTTATTATAGGTACAGAAGACGGAATATTTCCTTCGTACAGATCTATTGATGAGTCTCCTGATGCCATCAGTGAAGAAAGAAGGCTTTGTTACGTAGCAATTACACGTGCAATGAGAAAATTGTATATAATAAATACAGAAGAAAGAATGCTCTACGGTAAAACAAGTCGCAATCAGCCCTCCCGGTTTTTATGCGAACTGCCGGCTTCAAGCGTTGAAGGAATAAACCAAAAGCAAAGAAACACAAGAGGAACACCGGGCTTTGGCAGCAATTTTGAAAGCAGACAATACGAAACGGCTAACAGCTTTTTAGAAAAACAGTTTAATGCTGAGAAAAAAGCACAAAAAACAAGTGTATCATTGCAAACACCGGCAGACAACGAAGAGTATTTGAAAGACTTTGAAATTGGTCAAAGGGTAAAGCATAAGAAATTCGGAATAGGCACGGTATCAAAGATTTTAGGGGATGGAATGAATAAAACTCTTGAGATTGTTTTTGATGATTTCGGTATGAAAAGGCTGATAATTGCCTACGCAAAATTGCAAAATCCGTAAATAATAAATTGACGGTAATTACTTTAGGAAAATTTTATAAAAATATCACTTGCATTATTTAAACAAACGGAGTATATTATAGGACAGTTGTTAGCACTCTGACAAAATGAGTGCTAACGATTAAAATAGAAAGTTAATTTTAATTCATAAAGGAGGATTTTTTGTTATGGGAATCAGACCGTTAAGCGACAAGCTTGTTGTTAAAATGCTTGATAGTGAGGAGACTACAAAGAGCGGCATTGTTTTGCCGGGTTCCGCACAAGAAAAACCACAGGAGGCAGAAGTAGTAGCAGTAGGCCCCGGTGCAGTAGTAGACGGCAAACTCGTTCCGATGGAGGTAAAAATCGGTGATAAAGTGCTTATGAGTAAATATGCAGGCACAGAGGTAAAATATAAAGGTGCAGAGTATACAATTCTTAAGCAAAGTGACATTCTTGCTATTGTTGATTAATTAGTTAGGAGGATATGAATCATGGCTAAAGAAATTAAATTTAATGAAGATTCAAGAAAGGCTCTTGTAAAAGGTGTTGACCAGTTGGCTGATACAGTAAAAATTACATTGGGACCTAAGGGCAGAAACGTTGTTCTTGATAAAAAGTTTGGCGCACCATTGATAACAAATGACGGTGTTACTATTGCAAAAGAAATTGAATTTGAAGATCGTTTTGCAAACATGGGTGCACAGCTTGTTAAAGAAGTTGCAACAAAAACAAATGATGTTGCAGGTGACGGTACAACAACTGCTACAGTTCTTGCACAAGCAATCATTCGAGAAGGACTTAAGAATATTGCTGCAGGCGCTAATCCGATGATTCTTAAAAGAGGTATCCAAAAAGCAGTTGATGCAACAGTTGCAAGCATTCGTGCTAACAGCCAAAATGTAAGAGGTAAAGAGGATATTGCTCGTGTTGCTTCTGTTTCTGCCAATGATGATGGCGTAGGTGCTTTAATTGCTGATGCAATGGAGAAAGTTACTAACGACGGTGTTATTACAGTTGAAGAATCAAAAACAATGGGTACAAATCTTGAAGTTGTTGAAGGTATGCAATTTGACAGAGGTTATGTTTCTGCATATATGGCAACTGATACAGATAAAATGGAAGCAATTCTCGACGATCCATACATTTTGATTACAGATAAGAAGATTTCTAACATTCAAGAAATTCTCCCTGTAATTGAAGAAATTGCTCAGGCAGGCAAGAAACTCTTGATCATTGCTGAGGATGTTGAGGGTGAAGCTCTTACAACTCTTATCGTTAACAAGTTAAGAGGAATATTCACTTGTGTTGCTGTTAAAGCTCCCGGCTTTGGTGACAGAAGAAAAGAAATGCTCCGTGATATAGCTATTTTGACAGGCGGTCAGGTTATTACTGATGAACTCGGATATGACCTTAAAGAAACAACAATTGATTTACTTGGTCGCGCAAGACAAGTTAAAGTTGCTAAAGAAAACACAATCATTGTTGATGGTGCAGGCGATCCCGATGAAATCAAAAAGAGAACACTTTCAATCAAAATGCAAATTGATGAAACAACATCTGAATTTGACAGAGAGAAGCTTCAAGAAAGACTTGCTAAATTGGCAGGTGGCGTAGCTGTTATCCAAGTTGGTGCTGCATCTGAAACAGAGATGAAAGAAAGAAAACTCAGAATAGAAGATGCTCTTGCTGCAACTAAGGCTGCTGTTGAAGAAGGTATCGTTGCAGGTGGCGGCACAGCATATATTGATGCTATTGATGCTGTTGCAAAGCTTCTTAAGACAACAACAGGCGATGAGAAAACAGGTGTTCAAATCGTTATGAAAGCTCTTGAAGAGCCTGTAAAACAAATCGCTGTTAACGCAGGACTTGAGGGTGCTGTTATAGTTGATAAAGTTAAATCAGCTAAAATCGGTATTGGTTATGATGTTCTTTCAGAGAAATGTGTAGATATGATTTCAGTAGGTATTGTAGATCCTGCTAAGGTTACACGTTCAGCTCTTCAAAATGCTGCATCCGTAGCTGCTGTTCTTCTTACAACAGAAGCTGCTGTAGCTGATATTCCTGAGCCTGAGCCGGCAATGCCTGCAGGCGGCGGAATGGGCGGTATGTATTAAAATACCCTTAGATTGATATAGTAATATTTTATGCAGACAGCGAAGAAGTAGATTAAAAGCATTATTTCTTCGCTGTTTTTGTTGTTAAGATAAATGATAAATGGTATAATCAATAAAAAAGAAGGAAAATAAAATGAAGCATAATTTAGCATATTTGAAGAAAATTTTATTAGTATTGTTTGCCCTTGTTTTGTGTCTGAATTGTTTTACCGGTTGCAAGAAAATATTTGGTAAAGCAGAACCTACGGGAGCAGAGGGCGGTAATAACGACAGGGCACCGTCAACTGCGATTGTTTCCGATACTCCCACAGAGTCGCCGACAGAGCTGCCTGTGCAGAAAGAAAAAATAAAAATACATTTTCTTGATGTGGGGCAGGGTGATTCTGCTTTTGTTGAATTACCTGAAGGAAAAACAATGCTGATTGATGCAAGTGTTTCAAAAGCTTCTGATAAAATCATATCTTTTATTTCACAAAAAGGATATGACAAAATTGATTATTTAGTTGCCACACATCCTCATGCAGATCATATAGGAGGTATGAAGGATGTTGTAGAAGCTTTTGATATAGGAGAAATATACATGCCAAAAGCTACTACAAATACAAAAACTTATGAGAACCTTTTATTGGCAATAGCAGATAAAGGAATGAAAATCAAGGCGGCTCGTGCAGGCATGACTATATGTGACGGTGTGGAGATTATCGCCCCTAATTCAGAAAAATACGATGAAATGAATGACTATTCTGTAGTAATTAAAATAACACATCACAATCGTAAATTCCTGTTTATGGGTGATGCTGAGGTTTTAAGTGAGAGAGAAATTATGACGGCAGGTTTTGATGTCTCTGCTGATGTTGTTAAGGTGGGACACCATGGCAGCGGAACATCTTCCGGGGAAGATTTTGTAAAAGCGACAGGCGCAAAATATGCAATATTTTCTGTAGGTGAGGGCAACAGCTACAATCATCCTCACCATTTTATAGTTGAAAGATGGGGAAAGTCAGGTGCGGCTGTTTACAGAACTGATTTATCAGGCGATATTGAGGTTATTTCGGATGGGGTAAGCTTAGATGTGAAAGTTTTAGGAGGAAGTTATGCAAATAATAATTGATAGATTTGAAGGGGAATTTGCTGTAGTTGAGTACGAGAACAAAGACAAAAAGTTGTGTTTTGTTAATATTCCGAAGGTTATCATTCCCGGCGCTGCAGAGGGCGATGTAATCGATATTACAATAAACAAGGACGAGACAAAGAAACGAGAGAAAAATATCAAGAATCTTATGGATAGTCTTTTTGAATAATTGAAGGAGAGATTAATGTATAAACGTATAAGAAATATTGCTGTTTTATGTTTATTTATTTGTGCTGTAACAATTTTAAGCAGTTGTTTGAATTTTAATATGAGTATAAATTCTGACAAGAACAATGGAAATACAGTAATAACATCCAAAACCGGCAGCGAATTGTATGCAAATGATAAAACATCATTTATGCGTAATTACTTGTTGAGCGAAGAAGAAAAGCTCGTATATGATGTAGTGTATTCAGGTATGAAAAATAAGCAAACAACCATAAAATTTTCTTCCTTGGATGGGTATTTTGGCTCTGAAAGTGAAATGAAGAATATTTTATCAAATTCTGTTTTTTCTGTA
>JAFZEI010000060.1 GCA_017560765.1 Clostridia bacterium
CAGGTTGTTGCTCGTTAATATCAAAATCAATAAATATTTTTGCATTCAAAGGAATCTTGGCAAGAACTTCTTCTGAAGCACCGATACTTACACTTGCAACAGTAGATGAATAACCATAGCCGGCTTGTTTTTTATAATTATTTTTATCCATATCAATTTCTGTTCTTGTTGTTTTACTCTTACCTGTACCAAGAACAAACTTAGCAAGTGCGTCATATTCTTCTTGTGTATACAAACCTTCATCAAACCATTGCTTATAAAGATTTGCATTATACTCACAATCATTCAAAGAAACAGTAAATGTATTTTTTTGCTGAGGATCACTGGCAAGATCGTCATAAAGCTGTGTTCCAAGTGCATCAAACTCTACTGTAATATCTTTAATTTTTGCATTAATAATAGGTGTGCCTATTCTCGGTGTAGCATAAGCAACAAAACCCATTGCGTCTCTTACGAGATCATCTGCAGTAAATACGCGGTCTGTATTCCAATAAGTAGCAGAATCTTTTTTACTGTCAACAAGGCAAGTTGTAACATATGCAATTTCTTTACCCTTAGTAGGTGCATCTTTATACTTTTCTGCATCATCTGTACGATACATCTTTAATACATTAGCATCTTTATTCTCAAGGAATGCATCAAATTCTTCTTCTGTTACCATGTATTTATATTCAAGTGACTGAATGTCAACAATTTTACCATTCTCATCAAATCTGTCAGAGAAGGGAACCCATTCATATTCATCAGAAAGAACAATGGCTGTAACAGGAACACCTTTTTTAGAAACTTCACCTGTCTTTTTTATAACAGGAATCTGTGTATAAAGCTCAACTCTTTCATTGTTTGATGTTCTCCAGATATTATCTGCAGTATCAATAACATATCCGTTAACATCAATTTTTAAATTATTTCCGTTAGCATCTTTAATTGTTGATAATGCATATCCGTCGTCAGCATACTGAACATTAGGATTTTGGTGCTCATACGGTGCATCATCGTAGGGAGCAACGATACCGTAAAAATCAACCTTCTCTGTTGTACAAATGGCCGAACCATTAACAATATGAGTTAAAAATGCATTTACATACGGAATTTTAGCATACCACAAACCTGTATTAATAACTGATGCTGCGTTTGCATCTGTAGATACCTGGTAGAAATTCTGTTTATTCTTTGTACCTGCTGGAATGACAATTTTATCTGTTGTTAATGCAGTATCTCCATCTACATACTTCTCATCATCTGACTTAGCATCTGTATTATAGAAATACTCAACTTTAACTTTTGATTTTTTACCATTTTCATTTACAACATCAATTTTTGTTTCATAATAAGATACAAGAACGGGATTTTCATAATGTAATGTTATAGAATAAAAATCTAATCCCCCGATCTCCTCTGCATTTGATTCATCTGCTATTACCGGAACTGATGCAAACATAGAAAGAACAAGGATCAGTGTTGTAACAATAGCAAAAAACTTCTTTTTCATAGAAATCCTCCTTAACATATCTTAACGTGTATTAATAAATTTTCACATAAAAGCAAAGCAAAAAGCCAAGCTTAAACGCGCACACTTTTGATAAATCAATATTAAAACAATTATAGTGAATTGTCAATATTTAAAATTGCAAAAACAACAGTTATGGATTACAATAGTATAAAAGGAGATTTGATATAAAATGAGAAGATTATTTCACAACAAAAATAAGCTGCAAATTACGATTCTGACTTTAACATTGGTACTTTTAACTGTATTTATTGCTTCTTGTACACCACCTGTCAGCAACTCCGAAAACACACCCTCGTATATTTTTAATACACCGGGTACTGACGAGAATCCAACACCAACTGCAGGCAAAGAAGAATTATCATATACTGACATTACTTTATTAAACGCCGGTGATATTATGTATCATAATACACAGCTTAAATCCGCATATAATTCATCCACGGGAAAATATGATTTCAGCAATGATTTTAAATACATGCAGCCGATTGTTTCTGCCGCAGACTATGCAGTTGTAAATTTTGAAACAACAACTGCTAACCAAAATAAATACGAAGCTTATCCCACATTTAATTCGCCATTAGAAACACTTACAACTATAAAAGAAGCAGGCTATGACATGCTTTTATTTGCCAATAATCACTGTTATGATAAGAAGAAAACAGGTTTTTTAGCGACCTTAAATCAATTTAAAAATTATGGCTTTGAATATATAGGAGCGAAAACCTCCGAAGAAGATAAATCTTACATAGTTAAAGATATTAATGGAATTAAATTAGGAATGATGAATTATACAGACACTATCACACAGCCAAGCGGTAAATATTATACCATAAACGGAATATCAATTAACGATGGTTGTGATAAGCTTATGGATATTTATGTCAGAAACCAATATGATAAGCTATATAATGAAGTAGCTCTTCGAATTTCTGATATGAAGGCACAAGGAGCAGATTTAATTATTATGTATATACACTGGGGCGACGAATATCAGTTAGAGCCTGTTTCTTCTCAAAAAATTGTTGCACAAAAGCTCTGCGATTTAGGTGTGGACGTAATTATCGGAGGACATCCGCACGTTGTTGAACCAATGGAAATGCTAACTTCTAAAACAGATCCAAACCACTCAACAATTTGTTTTTATTCATTGGGCAACTACATATCAAATCAAAACAGATTATCATTCCAGGATCTTGCACAAAGCATTCGTCCATACACAGAAAACGGTCTTACCGTTACACTTACAATAAGGAAATACAACACAGGAGATGTTTTTGTTAAATCCATAGAGTATACGCCCACCTGGGTTCACAGATACTCACGAGGAAACGGTTATTATAACTACAATGTTGTACCGTTACGTCAAGCTGTTGCAGCGCCTTCATCATACGGTCTTGATAATTCAAGCTTCGGAATATCACACGCTACATCTGCTTTGGCAATGACAGATACTGTTTTTGAAAATGCCGTAATGTCTTACAACAGTGAGATGGCCGATACAATCGCTGTATTCAGCCAATCTTATGACGAAAATTAGTTATAAGCCAATTTATATTTACAGCGTTTTTATTACCAAATTTTTTATATAAAAAAACACTAATAATGGCATCAATCCCAACAAATATCAAAACAGATAAAAAAAGTGACTTAGGGATTGATGTCAAATTTTTTTCAATATAGGGATGAATCCAATACACAAGAATTCCCGATAAAATAAACCAAAAGAAAGTAAAAGTCAAACAGATTCTTCCGTTTACATTATAAGGTACATCACTGTAATCCCATATCGAAACACCAAGAATTTCTTCATATACATAATGCACAACATATTCAACTATTGTTGCAACAATTCCACCTACAAAAATAGTTAAAAATTTGTACTCACGAATATATCTTGTGGACAATATAATCGCTAAAGCACCAAATCCATATACGGGACATAATAAATTAAACAAAAAGCATTTTTTCCAAATAAAAAAGCCCTTTGTAACAATAGAATATAATGTTTCCAATATAAAGCCTATAAAACTGTAAAGTAAAAAATATACAAAATAAGACATTTAATTCACCATATGGTATTGTTGGTAAAATAAACAAAAAATATGCACAAATCAATATATCAGTGCATACAATTAAGTAAGAGCAATTAATAGAACGGAGTATTTGTAATGTCAAAGGTATTTAATAAAATAGAAGGAAAGATTACTGCAGGAAAAATCGAAAAAGGTGTTGATAAATTAAAAAATACTTCTTTAGAAGAATTATCCAAACAATTAGATAAAGTTGACAGGGGAGAGCTTCGCAAAAAAATAAGTGAACTTGATGTTGAAAAAATTAAAGAAATGAAAATCGATGTAAAAGAAATTAAAAGCAGATTAACAGCAGCAGATATAGAAAAAATAAAAAAACTTGCAGGAAAAGATTCGGATTTAATAATGAAGAAGTTTAATGAATTATCATGAATGAAGATTTAAATGAAAAAATTAAAGAAATCGGAAGTATGTTCGGTATTGAAGAAATTCCGGAAAATATAGGTGATATTGTCGGAATGTTTCTTGATAATAAAGAAAATGAACATAAAGAAAATAATACTGAAAAACAAAATAATATGCCTATGGAATTTGATCTTGAAAAATGTGTCCAAATTATGAACAAATATAAAGAGATAAATTCTAATAAAAAAAATGATAAAAAAATTCAACTATTATATGCAATTGAACCATTTCTAAACGGAAAAAGAAAGGATAAGGTCAATAATTGTGTTAAATTCTTAACATTTGCAAGTATTGCCAAAGACCTTAAGCTGTTATAACAATTATGAAGCGCAGGAATCACAGAAAGAAAAAAAATAACATAATTAAAATCAATAATTTAAATAAATCAGATAATTATGAAATTCCGTCGCAATTTATTTTTTCTCCAACGACCTGTGCATCATCAGAAAAAAATAAAAATGAAGAAAAATCAAATTTAATTGATAAAATATTATCAGATGATTTTATAATAATAGCTTTAATTGTAATTTTAATAATGGAAAGATTAAATTTAAAAAAAGACGGAGCAGACAAAAATGTATTGGGAGACTATGATTTGATGATTGCAGCGCTTATTTACATTTATTTTTAATTATTATATAATTTAAATTGTGAGGTCAAAGAAAAGCTAAGAATATTAAATTATAGCTTTTCTTCTATTTTTGTTATGCCCCAATTGAACAAAATTTTTATTTTGTTCAATTGGGTATTTGAAATAACATAACAAAATTATTGTACCCCTCTCAAATTTTATATAATTCTGAGGTTATATATTATGTTTTACGATATGCATGTCCATTCTAAATTTTCTACCGACAGCACACTCGATATGGAAACTGCTGTTTTAAAAGCTATTGAATTAGGTCTTTCAGGAATTGCTTTTACAGATCATCTTGACGTGGACTTCACTGATTACGAAGATGAATTTCATTACGATTTTAATGATTACTTTATGCTTTTAAATTCTTTAAAGGATAAATACAGTAAAACCATAGATATTATATCTGCAGTGGAAATCGGCTTGCAACCACACGTTATCGAAGAAACTTCACAATTGATTGATGGATTTACTTTTGATTATGTAATCGGTTCTACACATCTTATAAAACACCGCGACCCTTATTGCGGTAAGTATTTCCGACCGGATGATATTAAAATTCAGTCATACAATGAATACCTTGAAGAACTTTTTAATAATTTAAAATTATTTGATGCTTTTAACTTCAATACAATGGGACATCTTGACTACATTGTTAGATATGCGAATTTTGATGATTCCGCATTTTATTACAATGACCACTCTGCCCTGCTTGATGAAATCTTTAAATACATAATCTCAAAAGACATTTCATTTGAGATTAATACATCAACATATTTAAAGCAACCTCTTGATAAAAAGCTTTTAACAAGATATAAAGAGCTTGGCGGAGAATTAATTACATTAGGTTCTGATGCTCATAATTTAGACAGAATAGCTAAAAATTTTAAATTATATTCCCAAATAATTAAGGATTGTGGTTTCAAATATCTTTTTTCATTTAAAGACGGTAAACCAATTGCACATAAAATATAACAAAACGGAGCTGTTTTTTCAGCTCCGTTTAATTTTAAATGTGTTTCTTTTATAATTATTTATTCTTTTTAATCATTCTTTGAAAAAACTTTACGCTTTCAACAATCGGAATTACAGAAAATGCAAGTGCCAAAGAAATTGCATACTCTTTTAAACCAATAGAATAAAAACCAAAAGCATTAGCCAAGAAAGGTATTTCAATTACTGCAGTTGTCAAAAGCAAACTAAGTATTGCCGCACCCCATAAAATCATATTATGAGATTTTAACTTGAATATACTTCCCCTCTGACTTCTCATATTAAAGCTATGGAATATTTCTGCCATGCTCATTGTAAGGAAAGCCATTGTTATACCGTGTGAACTGTCTGCATTAAACAAGCTGAATGTATCATGCTCGAAGAAATTACCAATCATAAATGCAACAACCGTTAAAGCAGAAACAAGAATTCCCTGGTAAACAACGTCAACACCGAGACCACCGGCAAATATTCCGTCTTTCGGATTTCTTGGTTTTCTCTCCATAAGGTCTGCTTCACCTTTTTCAACTCCTAATGCCAGTGCCGGGAAACAGTCTGTAATTAAATTTATCCACAATAAATGAACAGGTTTTAAAATAACAAAACCGAATATGCTGGATACGAAAACACTCAATACCTCACTCATGTTGGAGCCAAGCAAGAATTGAATTGCTTTTCTGATATTATCGTAAATTCTTCTACCCTCGCCTACTGCACCAACGATTGTCGCGAAGTTATCATCAGCAAGCACCATATCAGCAACATTTTTAGTTACATCTGTACCGGTAATACCCATTCCAATACCAATGTCTGCATTTTTAATACTCGGCGCATCATTTACACCATCACCTGTCATAGCAGTTATATATCCGTTCTTACGCCATGCGTTTACTATACGAGTCTTATGTTCAGGTTGAACTCTTGCATAAACACCAAACTCAGTAATACGTTTATCAAGTTCTTCATCAGAAATTTCATTAAGTTCTGCACCTGTAATAGCCTGACTGCCATCTTCGATAATTCCAAGTTCTTTTGCAATTGCAATAGCAGTATCTCTATGATCTCCTGTAATCATAACTGCTCTGATTCCTGCACTCTTACATTCAATTATAGCATCTTTAACCTCGGGACGAATCGGATCTATCATGCCTGTAAGGCCGATAAAGACAAGATCACATTCATTTGATTCTGTACTAATTTCCGAAGGCAAAACGTCATATAAACGCATTGACGCAGCTAAAACACGAAGTGCTTTATCAGCCATGGCTTTATTAGCTTTTAAAATACTTTCTTTAAATGAATCTGTCATATCAGATACAATACCATTGCTAATATACTTAGTACAACGTTTTAAAATTTCATCAGGAGCACCTTTAGTAAACTGAATAACTTTTCCATCTTTAGAGTGGAAAGTTGACATCATCTTACGCATACTGTCAAAAGGAAGTTCCTGAATTCTAGGATATTCAGCTTTAATGGTGTCTTTTGGCATAGATAATTTATTTGCATAATTGACTAACGCACATTCTGTAGGTTCACCTGTTGCTTCATTCTTTTCCGGATCTATTTCTGCGTCACTGCAAAGTGCCATAGCTTTTGCAAGAAGTTCTTCATCGTCGCCAAAATGATCTACAACAGTCATTTTATTTTGAGTTAATGTACCTGTTTTATCACTGCAAATAATCTGTGCGCAACCGAGAGTTTCAACAGCAGTAAGTTTTCTTATAATTGCATTACGTTTTGACATCTTGGTAACGCCAATAGAAAGAACTATTGTAACAACAGTAGCAAGTCCTTCAGGTATTGCCGCAACTGCCAAGCTAACTGCAACCATAAAGGAATTAAGAACAGGCTCAAAATGAAAATCACCTGCTTTAATAATATTAAATGCAAATATGAACAAACAGATTCCTAAAACAATCCAAGTCAGTGTTTTACTTAATTGCGCGAGCTTAATTTGCAAAGGTGTTTTGCCTTCTTCTGCCTGTGTAAGAGCAGTTGCAATTTTACCCATTTCTGTATTCATTCCTGTTTCTGTTATTACAGCTTTACCACGTCCGTAAACAACCGTACTTCCCATATATACCATATTTTTACGGTCACCTAAAGGAATTTCTTTGCCCGAACCATCTTCATCAAGTTTCTCAATAAACTTATTAACAGGAACACTCTCGCCTGTAAGCGCTGCTTCTTCAATTTTAAGACTTGCGGACTCAATAATTCTGCCATCGGCAGGAACTGCATCGCCTGCTTCCAACAAAACAATATCACCGGGCACAATATCTTCACTTTTAATTATAGATAAATGACCGTTCCTTAAAACCTTACTTGTTGCTGCAGACATTTGTTGAAGTGCTTCAATTGCGGCTTCTGCCTTACTTTCTTGTACAACACCGAGAATAGCGTTAATTAATACAACAACCATAATGATAATTACATCCGCATAACCTTCTCCGCCTTCAAGTGTAGCTGTAATTGCGGAAATTGCTGCAGCAGCAATTAGGATAATAATCATCGGATCTGCTAATTGTTGGAAAAATCTTTTGATTATAGATGTCTTTTTTGCTTCCTGAAGCTTGTTTTTACCATACTTTTCTTCTCTTAAAGCAGCTTCGTCAGAAGTAATGCCATTCTCTGTTGTATTAAATTCTTTTAATACACCTGCTGATTCCTTTAAAAAATGTTTCATTACAATGAATCCTTTCCTATTTTTTAACACTAAAAAACTCATGGACATATGTGTTGCTACATATATCCATGAGTCTGGTTATTTAATCCAAGCCAAGCCTTTAAGGCTGTGTGTTGTACTTGAAACGTATTTTGCGCAAAAAGGACAAAATAACGCTAACTACTCCCCCATGTTGGGCTACGTTCGTAGTATACCCTTTTGAAAAAAAATGTCAATTAATTTTTACAGAGTAAATCTATGGAATGTCTTTTTGCCTTTTCTAAGCACGATTCCTTTTTCAAGTTCGGATTTAGGAATTTTCTTATCAAAAGCATCAACCTTTACATCATCAATAAATACTCCGCCTTGTTGAACGAGTCGTCGGCCTTCGCCTTTAGAAGGAATAAGCTTTGCGGAAAGCATCATATCAAGAATGCCTATTTCACCATCAACCAACAAATCGCCAACTTGTGTCGTAGCCATATTTTCAGAAACACCATTGCCGCCAAAAAGAGATTCTGCCACACTTTTAGCTTTATCTGCTTCTTCTTCACCGTGGATAATCTTAGTAACCTCATAAGCAAGACGAACTTTCGCGTCATTAATTTTACTGTCTTTCCACTGCTCCATTTCACGTATTTCTTCTATTGGAACAAAAGTAAGAAGTTTTAAGCATTTAATAACATCAGCATCTCCAACATTTCTCAAATATTGATAAAGCTCATACGGAGGAGTCTTTTCCTTATCAAGCCATACGGCACCTTTAACGGTTTTACCCATCTTAACACCGTCACTGGTTGTAAGTAAGGAGAACGTAACACCATAAACATCTTTTCCTTCTTTTCTTCTGACAAGCTCTACGCCGCCTATTATATTAGACCATTGGTCATCGCCGCCAAATTCCATAAGACAACCGTAATCCTTAAACAATCTATAGAAATCATAACTTTGCATAAGCATATAGTTAAATTCGATAAAATTAAGTCCTCTTTCGAGACGCTGCTTAAAACACTCAGCAGAAAGCATTCTGTTTACAGAAAAATGAACACCTATTTCACGTAAAAAATCTACATAATTTAAATTAAGAAGCCAATCAGCATTATTAACCATCAATGCGTTGCCTTCGGAGAAATCAAGAAAACGTGAAAGCTGAGATTTAAGACCATTAACATTTTTTGCCAAATCTTCATCTGTAAGCATTTTGCGCATATCTGTCTTTCCCGTAGGATCTCCAACCTTTCCTGTGCCGCCACCAACAAGCGCAATAGGTCTGTGACCTGCTTTTTGCATGTGCATCATAACGATAATTTGTACGAAATGTCCGATATGAAGACTATCTGCAGTAGGGTCAAATCCTATATAAAAAGGAACATTTGAATTATTTAGAATTTCTTTAACTTTTTCTTCGTTTGTACACTGTGCTATTATTCCACGCTCAACCAGTGTTTCATAAATGTTTGACATCAGTTTTTCCTCCTGAATTATATCTAAAAATTAACTGTAAAGCCCTTTAAGTATATCACTCTGAAAAATAAATTACAATCCAATAAACAGTAAAATTTAGTAATTGGATATTAGTTTTAAACCATTTACCGTTACTTCAGCATTCGCACTGATTTTTTCTTCTGCACATACAAGACCTTTGTCATCAGTAGAAATCATAACTTTTCCTCCGGAAATCTCCACTGTTGTTCCTGCCTTAACAGCATTATTTGCTGTATCGATTTTTAAATCACCGCCGGAGATTTTAACAAAAGTTACGGCAGAAACAGCTTCATCCTGTGCATTTATGTCAATAATACCACCGGTAATAACAACATATCCTAAAGAGGAGTCTGTATCTTGTGTTGACTTAATACCATCAAGTCCTGCAATAACTTTAATATTACCACCTATGATAGAAAGAAAATCCTTACCCTTAATACCATGATTGACAGCATCTACATTGATATTTCCGCTTTCTATTACAAGAGTATCCCTATTAGCTATACCATCATTGTAATTTGAAGTAACATTAAGATTTCCCGTACCGCTTATTGTCATATCAGCTTTTGAAAACAACGTTGCATCAGGCTCTGTAATTCCGGCCTCAAGAGCATAATTACTGCCGTCTGTCAATGTATTTACAGAACCCTCTGCAAGTGTTAAATAAACATGATTTGCTTTTTTAACAAAAAAAGGTGCCGAATTACTGCAATGTATTTCTGCGTTATCAAATATAATATATACATCACAATTATCTGCATCAACACATAACTGACCATCGTTTAACTTTCCCGATACTTGATAGGTGCCGGCAGTGGTAACAGTCGCAACATTTCCGTTGACAATTACACCATCACCTGCTTCAATAGATGTTCCGTTAAATTTAATTAAAATTGCAGAAGAAGAATCCACAGGAGGTGTTGTTGCATCCGGCTTAGTATCAGGTGTTCCCTGCTCCAAATCAGGAGGATTTGTTGATGTAACTGAATTGCTGCTTGTACATCCGATTATAGAAAACACCATAACAATAATTAAAATAACAAATACTACTTTCTTCATGTAATAAACCCCTTTAAATTTTGTTTTCCTGAATTTTTTTCCATTCTAAATATTCAATAATTTTTTGTTCTGCACCGTTTCCGCAAGGATGATAATATGTTGTGCCTACCATTTCGTCAGGCATAAATTGTTGCTTTACAACATGGCCCGGATAATCATGAGAATATTTATATCCTTGTCCATACCCCAACTCTCCCATTCCTTTATGAACAGCGTTGCGCAAATGAAATGGTACTTCCCCAGTATCTTTACTTCTGATATCCTCCAAAGCACTATTAATAGCACAATAAGAAGCGTTCGATTTCGGACTGACAGCTACAGTGATTGCTGCTTGCGAAAGCAATATTCTTGCCTCAGGCATTCCTATCATTTTAACTGCCGATGCAGCTGCTTCTGCCACAAGTAATGCAGTAGGATTTGCAGTTCCCACATCCTCAGAAGCACAAATCAAAATACGTCTGGCGAGGAAATTTATATCTTCGCCACCCTCTAATGCTCTTGCCAAATAAAATACTGCCGCATCAGGGTCGCTACCTCTCATTGATTTTATAAATGCACTTATATTATCGTAATGTACTTCACCTGATTTATCGAATTTAATTGCCTTTTTTTGCACACATTCAGACATTGTGTCAAGATTAATATTTATAATGTCAGAATCAGCATTTCCGGAGGTTAAAACAGCAAGCTCAAGAGCATTTAGCGCAATACGAGCATCTCCGCCGGAAGTTTCAGCAATAAATTCAAGGGCATTCTCCTCTACGGAAACATTGAGCTCGCCGTAGCCTCTTTCTTTATCATTGATTGCATTTAAAATAATCCTTTTAATATTATTTTTATTCAAAGGATACAGCTGAAAAACTGTTGACCTTGATATTATAGCTTTATTAACTTCAAAGAAAGGATTCTCGGTAGTAGCTCCTATAAGTATGATTGTACCATCTTCAACATAAGGAAGCAGTGCATCCTGCTGTGCTTTGTTAAATCTGTGAATCTCATCAATAAACAAAAGTGTCCTGCCTGCAGGATTTAACATATAATTCTGAGTATCTGCAGCAATTCTTTTTATATCAGCAATTCCCGAAGAAACAGCATTTATTTTAACAAAATTAACCTTTGTGACATTAGCAATCAATCGCGCAAGAGAAGTCTTACCGGTACCCGGAGGACCGAAAAAAATGACAGAGGAAAGTCTGTCTGCTTTAATCATTCGATAAAGCAATTTTCCCTCTGCCAATATATGTTCCTGTCCTTCATATTCTTCAAGACAGCGCGGGCTCATTCTGTAGGCCAGCGGTTCCTTCATAAATAAGCCCCACTTTCTGTTATGTCAATCTAAAATAATTAATTATAAAGCGGAAAACGCTCAACTAAGCTTGCAACGCCTGCTTTAACCTTGTCTTTATTAGCATCAAAATCTCTAAGAGCAAGAGATATAAGATCAGCAATTTCATCCATCGCAGCTTCATCCATGCCTCTTGAAGTAACAGCAGCAGTACCGAGACGAATGCCACTTGTAATAAACGGACTTTGAGGATCATAAGGAATACCATTCTTGTTACATGTAATATTTACTTCATCAAGAATATGCTGAGCCTCTTTACCTGTGAGGTTTAAATTTCTGAGATCAACAAGCATAAGATGGTTATCTGTGCCGCCGCTCACAAGATTAATTCCTCTCTTTAAAAGACCATTTGCAAGTGCAGCAGCATTTTTAACAATCTGTTGTTGATATGTTTTAAATTCATCTGAGAGAGCCTCTTTGAAGCTAACCGCTTTTGCTGCAATTACATGCATTAAAGGACCGCCTTGTATTCCGGGGAATACTGCTTTGTCAATGATTTTTGCAAACTCTGCAGAACAAAGAATCATACCGCCTCTTGGTCCTCTTAAAGTTTTATGTGTAGTAGTTGTTGTAAAGTGTGCGTATGGTACAGGATTAGGATGAAGTCCCGCAGCAACAAGACCTGCAATATGAGCCATATCAACCATAAGATATGCGCCGACCTCATCAGCAATTTCACGGAATTTTTTGAAATCAATTATTCTGGGATATGCACTTGCACCTGCTACAATCAATTTCGGCTTATTCTCAATAGCCAATCTTCTAACCTCGTCATAATCAATAAGCATATCCTTCTCGCTAACGCTGTACGGAATAATGTCAAACCACTTACCGGACATATTTACAGGGCTACCGTGTGTAAGGTGACCGCCGTCTGCAAGGCTCATTCCCAAAACTTTATCGCCCGGCTTTAATACTGCAAAAAATACAGCCATATTAGCTTGAGCACCGGAGTGAGGCTGTACATTAGCATGTTCAGCACCAAAAAGCTTCTTAGCACGCTCTATTGCAAGAGTTTCTACAATGTCAACATACTCGCAACCACCGTAATAACGTTTTCCCGGATAACCTTCTGCGTATTTATTTGTCAAGGGGCTTCCCATTGCCTGCATAACTGCTTCGCTGACAAAATTCTCTGAAGCGATGAGTTCGATTTTGTTCTTTTGTCTGCCTAATTCCAGCTCCATTGCCTCTGCAACTTCAGGATCGGTCTTTTTAACGATATCGGTCATATTGTACATTGTACTGTCCTCCATAATGTGTTTAATATATTTTCTTTTAAATAAGTAAATTGCATTAATATGCACAACAAATGGATTATATAATAGTTTGATTGATTTTACAAGAACGTAATGATATAATTTACACAAATTTTTATTTAGAAACGGAGGATTTGCTTTGGCAGTTTTTGAATACGGAATACTTCCCTACTATGCCGATGATTTTTTGGTTTATCTTGAAGCAATCTCCGGCAAATCAAAAAATACAGTCAACGAGTATTTTTATGACCTTTTGATGTTTTTTCGTTTCATGAAACAAAAAAAACACCCCACTTTAAAAAATGAAGAGTTTCATAATATTAAAGTTAACGATTACTCTGTAGAAGAACTTTCAGAAATAAAACTTTCCGATTTATACTCTTTTTTAAATTATATGAATAACGAGCGCAAAGACCAAGCTCCCACAAGAGCACGCAAGGTTGCTTGTTTGCGTTCTTTTTTTAAGTATGTTTGGAACAAAGCAAGTCTTATTTCCAACAATCCCGCAGCCGAGCTTGAATCACCAAAAATAACAAAAAAACTCCCAAAATATCTTGAATTAGATGAAAGTATTGCTCTCTTAGAAGCAATTGACGGTGATTTCAAAGAAAGAGATTATTGCATAATTACACTGTTTTTGAATTGCGGTATGCGTCTTTCCGAGCTTGTAGGTATCAATCTGAGCGACATACGAGAAGATTCCTTAACAGTTCTTGGAAAAGGCGCAAAAGAACGCACAATTTATTTAAACGAAGCTTGTCTTGACGCATTAAAAAGGTACTTGGCAGTACGCCCCGATTACGAAGAGCCCGCCGGCTTAAAACCTTTGTTTTTAAGCAAAAGAAAGAAAAGAATCAGTCCGAAAACTGTGCAATATACCGTAAAGAAGTATATTAAATTAGCATCACTTGATCCGACAAAATATTCCACACATAAATTACGACACACAGCTGCCACATTAATGTACACTGTCGGCGAAGTAGACATTCGTTCATTACAAGAAATTTTAGGACATGAGAGTGTTGCAACAACAGAAATATATACACACGTAAATAATAGCCGACTCAAGGATGCTGTAAATAAAAATCCTCTTGCCGGCTATAAAAAACAAGATACAAAAAATTCTCAAGATTAATTAGTGAAAAAGTTTTCCTTTAATACCGTTGCACCATCTAACATAGAATTACTTGCAAGGTCGTTTATTGTTTCATTATATACAATATAATGTTGGTCAAGATATATGTCAGAACCATTAATCTTAAAATACCGAATTGCGTCAGAATTAATTTTGGTGAATAAAGTTCCGATTTGTTTTAAATTCTGTTCAGTTAAATTAGATTCACACTTTGCTAAAAGCGCAAAAGTCTTTGAAGCAAATTCATCAGCAAATGCCGCATTGCCTGTTTTTAAAAGTTTCTGCGTTATAAAAGCATGAAGAAACGATTGAGCTGCAGATATTCTTTTGGAATCCGTACCATCATAATATTTAAGCATTTCCGTTGAATATTCATTATTTTGCGTGCGATAAAATTGAATTAACTGAAGTGCTTCGCTGCCTGTAAATACCTTAGTATCACGACTTAAATCAATGTTATACTTGCCTGAAACGTATTTCAAATCAACATAAAGTGAATACTCTACACCGTTTTTTATAACTTGCCCGCCATCAGGTGCAGGTGTGGGATTCGGGTCAATCGGAAGATTCGGGTCAACAGCAAAAGCATCAATAAATTCAGCAAAAACAGAAGAAGGCATATAGATATAGTTATCTACTGTTATTTCATATTGAGAAGCAATAACATCAGCTGCTTTTGAGATGCCTTTTTTATTGCAAAGCATACCCATTATACCCACATCTCTGTCTGCAATAGTGGCATATTTAAATTCTCTCGGGAAATATAAAAACGAAAGCTCGTTTGTCTCAGTATTTACATTGACAAGAACTGTTAGTTCTGACGCTTTGCCGTCTTTATCACCTATTACAAGTAAAATATTCTCATTAAAAACAGAAAGATCTGTTTCGTTAGGCTTATTAGGATCAAATATATTAGTATTTATACCAAGATTAACCTCTTCTGTTTTGGCCGTTTCGTTGTAGTTTTTTGCTAAAACAAAACCACAAATGGCAAGAGTAAGGAAAATTACAGCTGTAAATACAAGTATAAAACGCCTTAAATTGTCCATATAAATCTCCTTCCTGTTATAAAAAACAGTAAATCAATAATTCATAAAAAATGCAAGATAAGCCTTGTATGTCCAATAAACATCAACTTTTGACGTTACTTCGTAAGGCGAATGCATACTAAGAACCGGTGTGCCGCAATCTATAACATCCATTCCCAAATCTGTCATATATTGCGCAATCGTACCGCCGCCACCTTTATCCAGCTTACCCATTTCCGTAAGTTGCCACGGAATACCGGCATCATCAAGCACTTTTGCTATTCCTGTAAAGAACTCGCAACTTGCTTCGCTTGCTCCTGATTTGCCCCTATGTCCCGTATATTTTTCAAAAGCAATACCCATACCACAGTATGCAGTATTCATTGGCTCTGAAACCTCCGGGAAATTAGGATCAAAAGCTGCTGTAACATCTGCGGAAAGAAACGCAGTAGATGTCATACTTCTTCTTGCAGCAACGGCAATATCAATTTTACCGTCGTTGGCTACGGAATATGCGTTACAAAGCTCGAAAAAGAAATTCTCAAGCCAATTTGCTCTTGCACCTGTATTTCCCATGCTGCCGACTTCTTCTCTGTCAGAAAAATAACAAGCACAAGTTTTTGCAGGAATATCGTCTATTTCCAATAATGCTTTAAACGCAGTATACGCACAAACTTTATCATCCTGTGCATATCCGCCTATCATTCCCTTATCCAATCCTACATACCTTGCGGGTAATGCGGGAACGATTTCTATTTCTGCAAAATTAAAATCACGCTCTGAAATACCATATTTTTCGTTAAGGAGTCTAAGCACATTTGCTTTTACTCCCTTGGCATCCTCAGGATCATTTGAATAATAAGGCAAGGAACCCATAACAAGATTTAATCCTTCTGCAGAAATAACGTCAGACGCCTTTTTCTCTATTTGTTCATACGCAAGATGCGGAAGCAAATCATTAATTACAAAAATGGGATCATCTGCTTCTTCTCCGATGTTTATTATGATTTTTGTGCCATCTTTCTTGCATACAACTCCGTGAAGTGCAAGGGGTACAGAAACCCATTGATATTTTTTTATGCCACCGTAATAATGTGTTTTGGCAAGTGCCATATCATGATCCTCATATAAAGGTTGAGGTCTGAAATCCAGGCGCGGAGCATCTATGTGTGCGCCGACCATATTTAATCCGTTAATAGGATTTTCTTTTCCTATTATCGCCATCATCATTGCCTTTTCACGGTTTGTCCAATAGATTTTCAAACCTGCTTTTAAGGTAGCTTTACCGTCAATTACATCTTGAAAATCGACAAAACCTTCTGCTTTTGCAATTGATGTCATCTCACGAACGCACTCACGCTCTGTTTTTGCTTTATTTAAAAAATCAATATATCCTTTTGAAAAATCATCCGTTGCATTCTTTTGAACATCGTCCATAGAATACCAAGCAACTTCTCTTTTATATTCTAAATTTTTTATACCCAAATTTTTCATCTCCCGTAATTTATTATTCTAAAGTATACACTTAATTATTGTTATTTTCCAATAATTTTTCTATAGAACAAATTTTAACACAAACACAGAATACTCTGATTGCTGCCTCAAGATCATCAACGGGTGGCAAAGAAGGTGCTATTCTTATGTTCTTATTTTCAGGATCCTTGCCATAAGGGAACGTTGAGCCTGCGGCTGTAAATAAAACGCCACAATTTTTCGCCAAGGCAACAACTTCGGAAGCACAATTATATGTGGTGTCCACACTGATAAAATATCCTCCCTTAGGATTGCTCCACTCAAGAATTCCGCAATCTTTCAGCTCCTCTTCAAACAATCTTATTACACAGTCAAATTTAGGTTTAAGAATTTCTGCATGCTTACGCATATGAGCAATAACATTGTCATATGTGCCAAAATAATTTGCATGACGAAGCTGATTAATTTTATTGGGACCGATAGTTTGAATAGTATATATTTGTTTAAACCATTTAATATTCTCAACACTTGAAGCAAGAGCAGCAATTCCGGCTCCCGGATATGTCATTTTGGAAGTAGACGCAAAAACAATAGCTCTGTCAGGATTTCCGTATGTGTTACAAGCTTCAATAAGGCTGCGCTGTTTTGCAGGCTCGCCTTCTAACATGTGTACGGTATATGCATCGTCCCAGAATATTCTGAAATCTTCTGCGGCACATTTCATTTTTGCCAATCTTTCAATTACTTCATCAGAATAAACAACACCTGTGGGGTTGCTGTATTTCGGAACTGACCACATTCCTTTAATTGACGGGTCATTCTTTACAAGACTTTCTATGTAGTCCATATCAGGCCCATCTTCATGAATGTCTACATTAATCATTTTAATACCAAGACGCTCAGTTATTGCAAAATGCCTGTCATATCCGGGTACAGGACAGATAAATTTAATTTCTCCCTGTCTAACCCACGGCATTGCTCCTTGCCCCGTTCCTAATAGCATAAAGGCTGAAAGTAAATCATACATTATATTTAGACTTGAGTTGCCACCTGCAATAACTTGTTCTGCGGGTACATTAAAAATATCGCCAAAAAGCTTTTTAATTTCGGGAATTCCATCAAGTATGCCATAATTTCTGCAATCCAATCCATTTGACGTTTTGCAATCACCAATATATTTATCTGACATCATATCATCAGAAAGTGCAAGCTGCTTACTTGCAGGCTTTCCGCGTGTCATGTCATATTTTAAATTCATGCTTTTAAACTCATCATATTTATTTTTTTCTACCATGAGAATATTTTTTAATTCCTCATGACTTAAATCACCGTACTTCATAAAATCCTCCTGAAAATGATGCTTCTCTTAGTTTACATTTCGAATTATTATATCTTAATTCCCTTTATGTGTCAAAAAGCATTTTCTAATAAGTCTATTTTATTGATTTTAAGTAACTCAACATCTGCAATGACATCAGCCACATCAAAACGAATATCACATTCACTATATATTGTATTCTTTTGCAAGAAAACTGTTGCAAGGCGTCTTAATTTCTGCTGTTTTTTGTAATTTACTGCCTCTCTTCCTCTTACTACAGAATCACTTTTTCTCGTTTTAACTTCACAAATAACTAAAGTATTACTCTTTCTGTTAAGTGTAATAATATCAATTTCACCTTTATTACTCCAACGCCAATTTTGTGCAACAATGTCATAACCTTGAATTTTGTAATACTCTGCTACAGACATCTCCCCGATTTTTCCAATATTTAATGATGAGTTACTATCCAAACCGTTTATATGCTTTCTGTCCAAGATGAAAAATCTGCGTCAGAAGGCATCCTCCAATCACCTCTTGGTGACAAAGCAACAGAACCTACCTTAGGCCCGTCCGGCATACAAGAACGTTTAAATTGTTGAGTAAAGAACCGTTTAAGGAAAGTCTTAAGCCATTTTTGTATAATCTCTTCAGAGAAAACACCGGCAAATGTTTTTTGTGCAATAAACAGTATTTTCTCAGGTTTAAATCCATATCTTTTGAAATAATACAAAAAGAAATCGTGTAATTCATACGGACCAACCAAATCTTCTGTTTTTTGAGAAATTTCACCATTTTCAGGTGGTAAAAGCTCAGGACTGACAGGCGTATCAAGTATGTCAAAAAGTATTGATTTTAATGCTTCATCTGATATGTCTGCGTAATATTTTACTATATGTCTTACCAGTGTCTTGGGTATAGAAGCATTTACACCATACATTGACATATGATCTCCGTTATACGTTGCCCAACCCAATGCAAGCTCAGACAAATCTCCCGTTCCAATTACTATACCATTAATTTTATTAGCATAATCCATTAGGATTTGCGTTCTTTCTCTTGCTTGTGAATTTTCATAAGTAATATCATGTTTCTCAATATCATGACCAATATCTTTAAAATGACAAATCACAGCATCTTTTATATTAATTTCAAGAAGCGATGCGCCTATTTGCTTTGCCAACAAGCAAGCATTGTTATACGTTCTGTTGGTTGTGCCAAAGCACGGCATTGTAATGCAATGAATATTACTTCTATCTAATCCTGCCAAATCAAAGGCTCTTGCCGTCACAATTAATGCCAGCGTTGAATCTAATCCTCCGGAAAGGCCTATAACGGCTGTTTTAGAATTAATGTGCATCAATCTTCGTTTTAAACCGTGTGCCTGAATATTGAGTATTTGAGCCATTCTTTCAGCCCTTTTTTGGGGACATTCAGGTATGAACGGTGTTTTGGGATATTCTCTTAAAATTTCGTTATGTTCTTTAACTTCACAAGGGATATATATTGTTGTAATATTTCTGTTCTCGAAGAAAGTATTTACAGCTCTCCTTTGAGAAGAAATAAGTTCTGTATCTATGTCAGCAAAAAGCATTTCCGCACCGGAAAAAGGCAAAACTTCTGATAGTAATTTTGAATTTTCATAAATAAATTTTTGCCCTGAACAAACAGAGTCAGAAGTAGATTCTCCGTCTCCAGCCTCACAATAAACATAAGCGCATATATTTTTACCGGTAAATGCTTCGGCAACTGTTTTTCTGTATTCACTTTTGCCTACAATTTCGGAAGCGGCAGATAAATTACAAATAATTTGAGCGCCACCTGCAATCAGTGCCTCAGAAGAAGACTTTTGAGAAATCAGCTCTTCTGCAAATTCTACACCAAAAGTAGGACTGTTTGCTTCACAACCAAAGGAAAAAATCATATTACCGAAGGGAATATTTTCTCCTCCCACATTTACGTATTCAACAGGGCAAAATTGTAAAGATTCAGATTTTGTATACGGTGTAAAATATCTTGCCTCATACATATCGCCGTAATTAGGTATGGTTTGTTTTGGAACAATACCATATATTTCCCCCTGACAAATTACTGCAGCAGCATTATATAATTTGCCGCAATACGGAAAAGGCAAACCAACAACATAAACACACGTATAAGATGCAGAACGTTCTACAATTTCCTTTAATTCGTCAATACAGCTATTTATTAAATGTTCTTGTAAAAAAAGATCTCCGCAAGTATATCCTGTTAAAGATAATTCGGGAAAAACAAGCAGATCACACTCATTTTCTTCAGCTATACTCATTGCTTCAGAAATTTTCAGACTATTGTATTTGCAATTTGCAATTTTAATATCAGGTGATACAGCTCCTACTCTTAAAAAACCATGCTTCATCTGCACAATCCTCCATCCTCTGGATTTACATAAAAGAATTTACAAAATTATATAACAAAACGGTCTGTAGTTCAACAATATTTGATGGAACATACAGACCGCTTTATTTCTTTGAATAATATTAGTCGAGCTTCTCTGTAATCTTTGCAGCTTTGCCGACTCTTCCACGTAAGTAGTAAAGTTTTGCTCTTCTAACCTTACCGTGTCTAATAGTTTCGATCTTTGCGATCTTAGGAGAATGTACGGGGAATACTCTCTCAACACCAACACCATAAGAAACTCTTCTTACAGTAAATGTTTCACAAAGTCCCGCACCGCGCTTACCGATAACAGTGCCTTCGAAAATCTGAATTCTCTCTCTGCTACCCTCTATAACCTTGAAGTGAACTTTAATATAGTCACCAATCATAAGAGGCGCGCTCTGCTCTTTTAAATAATCTGCTTCAACAGCTTTAATTATATCTACCATAATCTTCTTTACTCCTTTCGCCTAAGACGTTCATACGAAGATTGCAGAGGACCGTCCTGATCAGTGTGCTTCATCGTTAACAATGATTGCGCACAACATTCGGATTATATCATATACTTAATTCATAAGTCAAGTTTTTTGTTTAAAAATAAAATATCTGAAAACACCGTCATTTATGCAATTTTATGAATTCATCCAAATACCGTCTTGCTTAATCTTTTTCCAATCGGGACGAATTACCCGGATGATATCACGCTGTTTTGTTTTCTCCGTACTTTGTATTAAATATCCCTGATCAATTAACTCAATTACGCATTTTTTTACCTTTGCTATAGGAATAAAATACTTGCCGGACACATGTTCAACCGTTTTCATAAAAGTCGGTTGCTTATTACCTTTGTCCATCGCTATTTTTAACGATGAGAATATAAAGTTATAAATCGATTCATTTTCTTCATTTACCAGAGGAATCTCTACAGTCCAATCAGCACTGTTCGTTAAATTCTTGCTGATACAATTTTTAACTCCATATACGCCTACTTGTTTATTACAAAAATTTCTGATAAACGCGGCTGCCGAGCTAAAATGTCCATCCCCTGAAAAAATAATAAATAATTCAATATCCTGATTTGTTACTGCTTTCTGATAAATATTATCCAAAATAATAAAATCTGTGTAATCTTTTTTGTGGTGTGCATCAGGATTATAAGTATCAATTATTTTATTTGTAAAAGTACGTATTCTCTTTGTCTCGATTTCTTTTTCACGAAATTTTGAAAAATCTCCGAAAAATATAACTTCAACAATATTGCATTTTTTCTTTAAATCATTAAACCAGGCTTGTATATTAGGCTTTGCATGATGAATCTTTTCCATTGAAATAAACCAATGTTCATAGTCAACAAAAGCGATTGCTTTAGGAAGTCCGTTTTTATTCTTAAAACCTCCCCTTTTAAACAAGCCAAATAGTCTTTTCCCCATTAACACTCCTCCAAATATAAACCTTTACATTTGTAAATAATGGCATAAAGACGGTGTTTAACAGCATCATACATTAATGTATGAAATTAAGCGTTTTTCATAGCTTCCTTTAAAGGCTTTCCGGGTTTAAAAGAAGGAACCTTCATTGCAGGAACTTCAATTTTCTCTCCCGGTTTCAAAGGATTAACGCATGTTCTTGCTTGTCTTTCTTTTGAACCGAATGTTCCAAATCCAACAAGAGAAACTTGCTCGCCACGAATCATTGCTTCTGCAATTACATCGAATACTGTATCAACCACAGCAGAAGCGTCTTTCTTGGAAAGACCTGTTTTGTCAACAACCTTTGATATTAATTCAGCTTTTTTCATTTTTATACCTCCATGTGAATTAATTGACTTTATGATTATAATATTAAGGTGTTTTTTAGTCAAGTGCATAAGAACTTTTAGCGCAAACAGAGCGTAATTCGCAATAAGTACATGGATTTTTTTCAGCTCTAATCGGATTGTAAGGTTTAATAGGAAAATCTCCATTTGAAATATCTGTTGCAGCTTTTTCTATATTTGAGAAAACAATATTCTTCATTTCTTCAAATTCTTCTTTTGTCTTTAGCATATTTTTAGATTTGAACGACATTTTACCTTCTTTGTTTAAAGATCCACCAATAACGCAACTGTTACCGCCCGTCATTCCATTTAAAACATTGTCATCATCGAGAACATATCCTGTCATATTGTAGGATTTAATTTTTTGACTTTCCGGCACAACTGTAAAGTGCTCAGAAACAGTTTTAATATCACTGTCAAAAACGTAATAAAGTGCACCTGCCGGTGTCATTTCATTTTCCGTAAAAGAATTGACAACAACATTAAGGTACGTTATCAACTGAAGTGCAACGCCGGTTTTTATATCGTATTCAGTAATACCGGCAGATGAAGTAGAAGTCTTATAGTCAACAACGCGAACGTATTTATGACCTGTTTCATCTTCCATCAAATCATACCTGTCAATCCTACCCTCTATATTTATAAGCTTAAGCTGCTCAGTGGTATTTTCCGGAACAATGGAATAAGTTTTTAATTCTGACTCTCCTCGGGAATTGAACGGCACCTCATATCCTTTTACTTTAAAAGTTCCTGCATCAACTTGTCTTCTTATGTTACGGAATGATTTGGCTGCATACTTCTTTACTCTTTTGAGCACATTGGCATCTTGCTCAGAAAGCTCGTATTTTGTGAATCGAAAGTTTTCTTTTATTTTATTATATGCATTTTCCACTAACAATTCATACGCTTCTGCTGGTGAATCTGCCGGGATACTAAAAAGTTCGCCGGATATTTCTTCTGCAATTTCATGAACCACACTACCAAAGTCAGTTTGTTTAAGCTTTGCTTCATCTCTTGGGCGAACTTTCAGGCCATACGTAACAAGATACGAAAAGGGACACTTATAATACGTTTCAATTTGTGAAACACTTGTAGTAAAAGTTCCATCAAGTCCAAATAACTTACTGTTAATTTCTGTTGAAACTTTAATTTGATTGTTGATTCTTGAATCATCGGGCGATGAATAAAAATCCGGTTTATACTTATATTGTTTTACTTCTATATCTTTAAAAAGTTTTTTAATTTTTCTTAAAATAATATGAGATGCTTTTGTAGATTTGCCGTCCAAGTCTTCGGTCGTCCATGAAATATAAAGATAATCTGACGGCAAAGAAAGTGTAGTATAAACAAAATAATTTTCTTTTGACACTTTAGTTTCACTATCATCTGCCAAAATGATATTTAATCTGTTTAATTCTTCTCTTTCCGCATCTTTTAACATACCATTGTCATTAAAGTTTGCCGGAATAACACCTTCATTTGCCCCTATAAGGAAAAGTACTTTATTTTCTGCACTTCTTGATCTTTCAATATTCATAATCTGAACACTATCAAGTCTTGCAGGCAAAAAGCCGATTTTAAATTGTGCAAAACCTGCAGATAATAGTCTTCGTAACATTTCTGCCGTTTTAATTTTGTCTAAACATTTCTCTTCTCCAAGGAAAAGTGCAATTTGTTGTATTACTTCAAGTAATATATTCCATATACGTGAGTATTCGTTTGTTAATTCAAAATCGCTCTTTTGCTCTGTTTCTTTTACAATATATTCTAATCTCTTTTTTACTCCGTTTTTTTCAAGAAATAAACAGAGAATCTTACAAGCCTGTTTAAAATTTTCACATTTTGCAAATTCATCACAAAGCTCTGTAATCAAAAAGTATATTTTTTGACACGTTTTGTTTTCGCTGTTTTTATAAGCATTTTTCCCTCTTAATCCCCTTGATAAGATATAATTTTCTGTAATATCTGAAATTTCGGAAAATTCAAACAAATCAGATTTGATACATTCAATCACATCATCAGGTTGCCAGTTGTCAACAATTACTGACAAAACAGAAAGAATTGCTTTAATCAAAGGATTATTATCAATCGGTTTCTTGTCATCAATAAAATATGGTATATCATATTTTTTAAATATTGCCTTGATAATTACATCGTACCCTTTAATATCTCTTAATGCTACAGCAATTTTGCCGTATTCAATATTTTTCTCATTATGCAAAAATTTAATTTGTTCTGCACAATGAATTACTTCATCAAAAACACCTTCACACTCCGCAAGAAAAATATTACTGTAATCATACGATTTTGTAATTCTGTTGCACGAAATATTTTGTTCAA
>JAFZEI010000061.1 GCA_017560765.1 Clostridia bacterium
ATGGCGACCCGGAAGGGGCTCGAACCCTCGACCTCTAGCGTGACAGGCTAGCGTTCTAACCAACTGAACTACCGGGCCACTTTGGTGGAAGTTACAGGGATCGAACCTGTGACCCTCTGCTTGTAAGGCAGATGCTCTCCCAGCTGAGCTAAACTTCCATTTGTATGAATCCATTTCTTCAATCTCGCCGCATGATGCCGAAGCTTTTGTTTTTTTCGCTTGGGCTTTTCTCAAGCGGCGAGCACTATTATACACAACAGAAACTGTATTGTCAACACCTTTTTTTAAATTTTTTAAAAAAATTTTTTTTGCAAAAATACATGCTTTTTTATCATGTATTTTTACATTCGATTATTAAATATTCTTGTGAATATGTCCTTTTTATAAATAAGACCATATCACTATTTTCATTTGCTAAATTTTTATAATCAGCGTTATTGCTATTCTTAATATCTTCAATCCTATAAGAATAACAATTACCTAACATATCTGTAAAAGTAATCGTATCTGAAACAAAAATACTTTCCGTAAAATCGATTTGGCCTTTCTGCTCTGTTGCTCCTATAATGACAGTACTGTCATATACGCTACCACATAATCTACAGGGGAAGGAATTAACATCCTTCCAAGTAGCACAAACAGGAAAAACAGATTTGTTTTTTTCAAAAGTTAAAAGCCCTATAAAATCGTTATTTTCGATAGATAACACTGCCATAGAATAATCACTTTTTTCTTCTAAAACAGCACTCTGCGTTTCAGGAAGGCGTTCGTTTATTATTGCAACATATTCCTTTAACTTCTCTGCATTTTTAGCTATTGATACTTGCCACCAAATAAATATGCACACTGATGCCACTATCAACGCACAACCCAAAAACATTAACAAATAAAGAAAGTATTTACCCTTTTTTTTATTATGTTTGTCATTCTCCATAAGAGGCACCTTTATTCATTCTCTTCCCTATTGTATAACTTATTACCGACAACGGACACAATTATCAAAGCAGCACCTGTAAAGCACAATACAGTAATATACAAGGTCATATTTGCAGTATCTCCCGTAGGAGTATCTGTCGAGGGTGGTATGTCTTCATCCCCAACCGGTTTATCAGGTTTATCGGGTTTATCAGGATCTACAGACGGAGGAACATTGTCTCCGGACGGCGGTTCCTGCGAATCAGAATCTCCGGGCGAAATATAGCTTTCATGCCTGTTAATAATTACAAAGGAATTCACTCTTTTTTCTACTGTCACAAAATACATCCCTGTTGTATCTACCTCGGCAACAGACCAAACGCTTCCATCGTTATCACCATTCCAAGTATAAAACCAATTATTATCCTCATTTAAAACAACTGTTTCTTTTAGAACTTTGTCTTTATAAATTCTTACTTCTATTTCTTTGGGTCTGAATACTTCTAAGCCTGTATCTTTCCACAATTTTGATACCTTATACTTTATTTTCCCGTCCGTTGTCTCAATTTTATCAGACTTTGCACTAACATTAACTTCATAAATAGGTTTACCGTCTTTTAAATTAGGCAAAGAGGTCAAAACTGATGCAAAGCAATACATAATATCATCTTTTGTTGTACAAATAGCAGAAGTAAAATACATGCCCGGTTCTAAATCATCAAATTTAACAATACCTTTATTATCTGTAAATCCTACTTTTACAGGCAATATGCTCTCTGTCGCTATATAGTTTTCCAAAGTTGTGCGTATTGCAGTCCATTCAGACTTTGAGACTGCACCATTTAAGGATACTCCCGTAGATTCAAACTCAGGAGCAAGCGTATATATAAAATTTTCCGATACAGAAGCTATACGATACAATTCTATAGATTCTTCTTCAAAAAATTTATCATCATGTTTAAATTCTAAAGAAAGCGTACAGCTTTCTTGTAAATCAATAAGTTCATTTGCTGTCAACGGAGCTTCAGCTGCAAGAACCGACAAATGTGTCGCCGCCAAGCAAATAATTAAATAAAGGAAAAATATTCTTTTTTTCATTCTATTCCTCCTCAAGTTCTGAAATAAGCGGTTTGCTTCCCTTGTGTCTGTATTTCACCAGCAACCATATAAGAAGCATAAGCAAAATAGGAGCAGCAACCACCGGTGTTGCAACAAGAGAGTCTATTTTATATGCATCCGAAATCACATACATTGCCGGTTTCGCATTTTCAATTCGCGTACCTCTAACTAAAAGTCTATGCGAGTTAATTCCGTATGGTGTGCATGTAAGCAATGTACATCTGTCTTGCCCCTCTGCTATTTCCAATTCCTCTAGTTCGTCCGGATTTACAACAGAAATACGATCTACCTGGTACGTAAGCTTTCTGTCAAGTATTGAGAGTGTAAAAATATCTCCCTTTTCCATTCTATCTAAATCTGTAAATAATTTCGCTCGCGGCAGTCCTCTATGGGCAGATAATACACAATGCGTGCTTGAACCTCCAACAGGAAGAGACGAACCTTCTACATGTCCGCAAGCAACATTTAAAATATCAGATGAAGTCCCGTGATAAATGGGCAACTCCACATTAAGTTTTTCTATTGTTATATATCCCATTATACCTACACCACTTACATTAAGAGTGTCATTATAATATGAAATATCATCATAGTCGTAAAATGGGTCGTTTAAATCAAATAATTCTTGATTGTATTTTTCGGCAACAAGAAAATAATCATCAAATTCTCCCTCATCAAATGAGTTAATAACATTTTGATAATTTTCTACTATACGAGATTGTGTTTTAAAATTCCAATATTGACTTACAGCGGGATAGATCATTATACTGACGCCTATTAACAGCATTAAAACCAGTATAATACCCACTTTGTTCTTTTTCATTTATACCACAGCAACTCTCTATCACTATAATACTTCAAAAGTAATTTGGCGGCTCGTTGCAAGCCTTGCCTGCAACAAGCCGTTAAATTCTATATTGTATTTAGTCTTCGTAAACTGACATTTTCTTACGTGTCACTAAGAACACAACAGCTATCATTGCCAAAATGAAACCAACTGTAATAAATATAACTGTGCCTGTGCCGCCTGTTTCAGGAAGAACTGCACCTTTGTTATTCACTACTTGAACTTCAACAAGAGCATCTGCATCAGCATCTCCTGCAACACCTTTAAGGGCATTTGACGGAACGCCATCCCAAGAGTCACCGTTTTCTGTTGTAGCTTTTATTGTAATTGCCTTATCTCCTATAATAGCATTATATCCGGCAGGAGCAGCAACCTCTTCAAGAAGATAAGTGCTATCATCCAAGCCCTTTACTACGATCATTCCATCGTCACCTGTAATGAGTTTTGTAGCTTTTGCCTTATCTGTTGTCCAACCTGCAAATAATCCGTTCTCTACTATTGCGTATTGGCTACCGTCTGAATTTTTAAGTACAAATTCTGCACCTTTCAAAGTAATGCTATCGTCTGCGCCGTCAACTTTTGTTATCTCTGTACCATAAGTAAATACTATAACTTTATCTTCAGGTGTGTTACCTGTTAAGCTTGTATTACCTGTATTTCCTGCTGAATCAGGAAAATTTGAATACTCAAGGTATACAACGTTTTCATTACCTTCAAGGCCAATTACAGCATCTGTGTTCAAAAGTGCTGTGTAATCAACTACTATTGCATCTCCTATTTCAATTCCTGAAATAACCTTAAGGTCGATAATCTGAACATCAAAACCTTGACCATCCTGTGATACAGTGTAATCAACATCTTCCACAAGTGTGATGTCTCCTATTTTAACGCTGATAGAATTTAAGTTAAGTGTAAATCCTGCATCAAGTGTATCATGAAAAATCATTGTATATTCATCATAATATGTGAAATCAGGAACATTTGATATTACTCTGAACGGAACATCATCGCCAATATTCCAGTCAGCTACATCATTATATCCATCGTTATCTTCCCATTTGATATTTTCCATAACCTTTTTTTCTACAAAAGGTTTATCTGTTTTTAAGTTAATATCAATGTTATCACCAACAACCTGAAGCAATGATGCATTTGCTGCTTTATCTTGTCCTTGAACATCTGTTGAATCTACAACAAGATAATAACCATTATCAAGGTTTGTTGTTGCGCTACTAATCACAACAAAGTTTGCTGTATTAATATTTGCATACGCAATTTTTGCAAAAGCTCTGGCTTCTGCAGAGTTATCAGAAAAAGATGAAATTTCTTCTGCTACAGCTGCAGCGTCTTCACAATCTGTGAAATAACTGCCAATTTGAGAATCAGCCTTCAAAGCGCTGAGAAAATCAGCAGACTTAATGCCTGCGCCCCATTCTACATTTGATAAGCTCTGGCTTACAGAATCATAATCACCGCTTAAAATCATATAACCGGAAAAAGAATGATCTGTTAAACCACCAACAACATTAACTGTTACGTCTGCAGCAAAAGATGAAATGCACAAACTGAAAACAACAGTTAAAACTACAAATAAACTAAATACTTTTTTCACGTTAAAACGCCCTTTCTATATTTTTTTATATATACACAACAAATTGTGCACGCAACTAAGATTGCGCCTGCCAATATGTAGAGTGTAATACCTTTTCCACCTGTACCGGGAAGCTCATAAGCATCACCGGAAACAGTATTTTCTATAATAACAGTACCCTCTTTTATTGGGTTTTGTTCACTTACTTTTTTACCGGAAGTATCCATATATACAGGCGAATATTGCTCTGCGTTTTTTTCTGTAACGTAGTAATAATACTGACCTGTCTGCTCTCCGTTGGCATTTTCCGAGTACTTAGGAAGATTTCCGAATGTATAAGTCCACTTGTTACCACTGTTAAGCTTTATTGTTTTATATAAAGTTGTTGTTACCGTACTGGGTTCTTCACAAAGAACTGAAACTTTGTGGTTATAATTTAAATACGTGTTAAGTTTTCCACAAAGCGAAACTGCACCTGTTACAACATACTCATACGTCACCGTATATATCGAAAATTTCTGTCCGTTTTCATTATGAAAACCATTTTCAACTTTAGAAACGGGTTTAAGATATTGATTTGAACCATTTACAACAGCATAAAGCTCAAACCCATCACCAGCCGGCACAAAATCATATACAATTTTCATCTTTGTTCCTACAGGTACCGAATACGTTTTATTTTGGTATTTTACGTCACCGTAATACCATTGTCCGACTTGAACTAGAACATCTACTTTTTTACCTGCTCCGCTGCCGGTTGTGCCGCCGAATCCGGAAACTTGATAAAGTTCAACTGTTACTTCGCCTGATGATTTGTTTATGTAATTACCGTTTCTCAACCATTTTTTATCTACTTTAACAGAAACATACTCTCTATTACAAATATTTTTTATTGTTACGCTGCCATTTGCATTTTTTATTATCTCACTATCAAAGTTATCTAATTGAACTTCTCTAATCTCATACGTATATTTTGATCCGGTTTTAGGATCTTTGACCGGTAAATTTGTAATAGATAATTGCCAATTATTTTCAGCTGTAATCTTTCTTATATTTCCATAGGGATTCCAAGTTCTGCCATTATCCAAAGATGCATATAACTGCACTTCAATTTCTTTCACAGGCGGCTCTGCCATGACTTTTTTATTTATATCATACCATTCTTTAACGATATTTAAAGAAGTAGTTTCTACCTTGTAGTTTGTAATATTAATATTCCAATCTTTGTTACCCGTCTGAGGTGTAGCGGCAGATATTCCGTCGTATGAAGGTACGTATCCTTCTGCCGAAGATGTTTCTACAACATAATAAGCATAATAAACTGTCTCAGTGCCGACTGTTCTTAATGACAACAGCTCTCTTTCTCCTGCCTGCCATGTCCAATTAAGCTCAGAACTCAAAATGATATTATCATATATTTTCTCTGCATTACCCCACGCAGAACTTGTATCTGTTCTTGAAACTCTCCACAACTCAAAATTAGCCATTTTGACATTTTCCGGTATTTCTGTATGACCACTAGCGTTTTTCCAGCTTTTGTTTATTTTGAGAGTCGCATATTCTGTTATTGTCTTTGCTATATTTGTAAATGTGTGTGAAAAAGTATTTTTTTCACTGTATTGCTTAAAGCCCGTCGGCATCATAACAGGATAATTAACAGTATCTGTGCTTTCAAAATAAAAATAATACGGTGTTTCGTCAAGATTATATCCATTCGGTGCTTTAGTTTCTTTTAACATGTATGCAATATTGTATGTCAACCCCTTAAAATAAGCTATACCTTCGGAGTTCGTTGTTTGAATAACATTTAATGAATTCTGCGTAACTACTTTCCATGCATTACCATTCCAAGAATATAGTGTATATTCCGCACCGGAAAGCTTTATTTCAGCATCCTCATTATCCACCTTATTTATATCAATATATGCCCCTCCAACTTCACCTGTAGGAATAATTTTACCAATGTAGTCGGTACGATGTGTTTCTGAATTATTTTCAACTACCTTGCCTATTGCTGTACCGTTATAGCTTAAAGCTAAGTTTATATGTGCGTCAGGTGCAATAACAGCTCCTGTCATAAGATTTGTTTCAATTTTAAGCAACGAATCTCCGCTACGTTTTGTGTTAATGAAATTCCATAAAACCTTACCTGCGGAAAAGTCCAAGGTTTCTGCGAGATCAACTTGTTTACCATCTACATATACATAAGCTCTTGGCATTTTAAGAGTCTGTGTAACGTCCCAATTTGCACAGTCTACGTTTACTATAATCGCACCGTTGCCGCCTGTTTCAAAGCCTTTCATACTAAGTCCGTTGCCGTTACTTGAAAGGGCAACAATTTCAGCGGCAGTAAAAGTGTATATTCCCGTATTATCCTTATTCGTTATTCTTAAATAAGGACTTGTGCCTGTTGTTTTAACTTCTAAAATACTTGAATCGGAATTTTTATAACTTGCAAGCTGATTGGCTATTGATTTTATTTCATTTTCTACTCGCACAAGGTCGATAAAAGGAGCCTTTTCCGTGTCAGCATCTTGAATTATATTTGATTTTTTGGGTTTGTCTAATTTAGTGCCGTTTACAGCAAAAGCATTTCCGTTATCCATAAGTGTGACAGTGTTACTTGAACCAATAACAAGATAGTCTGTCGTATCAGCTGCGCTTACAGAATTCACTTGACGATAATTCTGTATATAACTAAGTTCTAATAAATCAACTCCACTTTGAGAGTTTACTCCAAAGTTTGAATTTGCATATACATTTTTTGCAAGTACATTACCGTTTGTATGTACCTTCAAATATGCAGTATCAAATGCCACAATGTGAAAACTACCTGCTGTCCCCAAAGGGCTGTCGGCATTATACATTTTAGAATAGGCAGAATCATTAACAAAAGCGTCTTTTACCGTATTTTGTGTAAGACCTTTTACTGGTGTTGCCTGGGCATAGAGATCTAAAACCGATGCATTTTCCGAACCCGAAGTCGTCGGAGGCAGTGTTCCGTAACCCATAAGCGTTGCATCGTCTTTTTTATATGTACATTCGCTTACGGAATCAGACACATCACCTTCGATTGTGTTAACATATAAAGCTGTAGTTTGAGTTACAATACCAACTTTATCCGCAGCTCCGTCTTTGTTAGCATCAATAAATAAAATATCTCCCTCTTGCATCATATCTAAGTCTGTTGACCTATACATTGCTTTATTATCCCAAGCTAAGCGCATGGATTCAGCACCTAGATTAAACGGTGTACGCGACGCATCTGAACCTGCATAATTCATGCAGAAAGAAACGAACATCGACGACCAATCACTGTAAGGCATACCATACCACGCACCATAACGTGTATATCCGTGTCGCTCACCGCTTCCATCCGTTTGAAAGTTCTTCATACTTTCGCTGTATCCAAGTTGTGTTTTGGCAATTTTTACTAAATCTGTTTTAAAATCACCGGTAGTATTTACCCGGGCAACCGATTCCTGCCAATCCAACTGCGTCTCTACGTCAGCAGTTTCGTCCGAATAACAGTTAACATCATGAACGTGTTCTTGTTTTTGGCACCGGTATTCGGAATTAAAGCACTCATCTGTGTGCGTATGTTCTTCTATGCCGCAGGACGCATTTCCAGCCATGGTAATGCCTTTTCTGCGAAGTGCCATAAAAACATCGAGAGACACAACAACAGACAACGTCAAAATTATAATTAAAATAATCGACTGACGCCTATTTTTCAATCTGATTTTATTCAAATTGTCGTTTAATGTGTCTCTCATTTTACCAACTTTTTATCCTATGAATCCCAAGCTTCTGATAGGAAACGCTCTAAAAAACACTTTACCTATTATTTCCTCTCTTGCCACTGTGCCAATGGAAGAACTTCTGCTATCTACGGAATTAGAGCGCTTGTCTCCCATAACAAAATATTCTCCTGCAGGTACTTTATAAGGGAATTCCAAGTCGCAATCACCCAAACAAAGTTGCGAAACATAAGGTTCGTCCAACAGCTTATTATTTACATATACATTGCCATCCTTGTCAATTACAACCGTTTCATCTGACAATGCTATTACCCTTTTCAAAAGTATTTTGCCCTGGTAATAGAATCCCACAAGGTCGTTGCGCTCGAGATTTTTAGTCTTTATCAAAACTACTATATCATTATTTTGAAGAGTAGGTGACATACTATCTCCCGATATTTGCAATATTGGCAATAATAAAGTTGCAATAAGTACTGCAACCGCAGCCACAACCACTAAAGCAGCTATCGTCCTCCTGAAAGCTCTTTTATAATACTTATTGCGACGAATGCGCTTTCGTTCCTTTTCTATTTCCTCTATCGACAGCAATTCTGCCACGGAATCCTGCTTGTCCATACAGCTTGCCTCTCCTATTCAAAGCAGAAAGGATCTTCACCATCAAGATTTTGAATAATTGCACGGAACTTTTTTAGTTCTTCTCGAGATTTTCTGCATTGTTCCATGATAAATTCTCTGTTTTTTATTGCTTCCTGTATGAGTTTTTCTGCTTCCTTTTCTGCCGTCTTAATAATACTTTCGGCTTCTGCCTCAGCTTTTGCGCGAATTGCTTCACATTCACTATCAAGATTTTCTTTACGTGAGTTAACTTCTTCGAGATAAATATCTGCAGTTTTTTGTGCCGCAGCAAAAATCTCGGTTATTGCAAATGCTGCTTCTGCAACGGAACCTACATTTTCAAATTGCATTTCTTTGTGTTCCAATTGAATCTTCAAATGAGAGATATCATATTGCAATCTCTGTTCGCTTTGCTTCAACTCATAAATAATATCAATTAATTCGCTTCGATTTAATCGTTTAAGTTCCTTTTCCATACTTTTCCTCGTTCACAATACAACCTTAATAAAATTAATATAATAGTCTATTAAAGGCTCTTTTATACACACATATATTTCACAATTACCTTCCTCAAGTAACTGATTTCTTTTGATTCTATCAAGATTATTCACACTATGCAACTTACCCTTATTTTATTTACAAAAAATTTACAATTTCTAGGCTTTTTTTTATTGTCAATACAGGCACCTTTTCCCAATGCCAGATAATATAATAGAATACAGAAAGCAGAACAGAGGTGTTCAAAAATATATACTCCGGAAAAATACGACTACATCCCTAATATTCGCCCTATAATGGAGCAAATCGGTGCAAAAATGAGCCTGTTGGATATTCTCAATGAAGATACAACACATGCAACAGAAACTAAATTTTCTTTTAAAATTTTATATTATCGTTCCAATGATATAAATGGCAAAAACGGATAGTTTTGCCATTTATACCACAAGTCTCCGTATTGAATCTGCATTTCTGTCATGCTATACTGCTCGCCCAAGGTGGTGATTCAATGAGCTTGAAAAGAAAAAGAGCAAATTTTATTTCGATACTTTTTGTGTGTCTGATACTATTGATTCTTACTTGTCTATGCTTATTGCCCGGCTGCAGTAACAGTCGCGAGGAAAGCATTCCGTCAACTGCAATGCATGACGAAATATCAAGACAAGATTTCTATAACCTTTTGTATCGTGAGATTACACAAGACGAATTACTACGAAGCACATATTTCCCGGAATATTCCGAACAAGATGGTGCGAACTTTTTATGTGGCGACGCATCGTCTTTTGACAACCGAGAAAATTCCTACGAAGCACTCTTGTTTCTTACAAGAAAACAAAAGCTTTCAAAATTGAGCATTAAGACTTGCAAATATAGACAAGGCGAGGATAATGTTCAAACCGTGTGGTTATGGCAAAACAATCAAACTGCAAATAACATGTGGAGTTCCTTCATTGATGATTTTAAAGGTGTCAGTGATAAGAACAGGCAAGCTGTTACTTTTTTTTGCAATGCAGGGCTAGCAAAAATAACCGAAAATCCTGTAGAACGCACGTATTCTCTTTGCCCTAACGAAATTATTTCTGCTGAGGAAAAAACACAAACCAGACAACTTATAAATTCGCGCAAGCGCTTCACACCGGCAAATGCTATTGAAACAAAAGATCATAATGGAAATAATATTCTCCTGAGTTTTTCTGATACAGATACATTTTTTATGTTTAGAAATTTATTAGCTTACCTATCAGAAAGTAACGACATTATTGACTCTTTTGTATATTTTGACGAAACCGGCACAGAGCTGTCTCTTTGGATAAATTCTTATTCCGGAGGAATGTTTGCGATGCCGCTTGATATTGGTCATGGCACTTTATGTAAGCTTCCCTGTTCTTCTGACAGTACGCTTATCAAACAAAGGTTAGGTGTTATAAGGGCTATTTTGCCTTCTGATGTAAAAGAAAAGGCATCTGTTGATTTTGAAAAAATTATATCAAAGGATTGGTCCGTTCAGAAATTCGTGTACACTTCTGACTCAAGGCCTAATTTAGAGTACATTGTTTCTTTTGTCCCGAGTGGGGAGTTCGGACATACTGTTTACTTTAGTATAAACAAATAAATATAAAATCGGGAGGATATATTATGTTTTTCAGAAAAATCATTAAGAGAGTCACATTCTTTTTTGTGGCTTTAGTATTCTTATTGTTATTTTTAAGCGAGAATTTTTATATAAATGCTAAGGATAACAAAAACTTTTACGGCGATGGCACTTCAGCCCAATGGGCAGATATTGCACCCTTTTTGTCAGTTATCTATAAAAATACGCCGTATATCAGCGTTTCAAATGGCAAGACGATTCAAAAATTTTATTTTAATACGGAGATTTTTTGCGACTTAGGATTATGTGTATACGGAGAGCCAAATTCAGTACAGTTTACAGGAACAGTAAACGATTTTAAAGCTGCGGCGAACGGATATTTCCGTGTAGATAAAAATGCAAGTTCGACAGCCGGAGAATACCGCTTTTTAGGCTTTTCCATTAATGGTATTCCCGTTACAAACTCTCGTTTTCCTTCTGAATTTGAAATAAATACCGGCAATGCAAGATTGGTAAAATACACAGATTTACCGGCAAACGTCAAAAAGTTGTTTGGTGTTAATAATTTAAACAATGCTATGTATATTTCTATAAAAGATTTGATAGAAAGCATCAATAGCCCTATATGGAATTTCACAACTACCGTAAGCGGTAAAGATGAGTCGATCCGCGAAAGATTAACAAAACTTGGCATTTTTAAAAACGGCAAGGCAACCGTGTCGCTTTTAGAATACGGTATTTTCTACAGTTGGGCAGAAAGCGGCGGTGTTGTAAGGTTATTTTTTGCTTCAGGAAGCGGTGCTGACACATTTTACTCTTATGCCACCTTTTCGGGCCCCGTTACTGTAGATTTTGTTATGAAGTTTCCCTCGGCAAGCTCTTTATTGAATATAAGCGGAGAGTCATCTCAAAAAATTGGCGAAAATACTTTTTTAATGCCACAAACAGCAAAGCAACTTTCTTTTGATATAACTTTGCAAGGCATCATGAATGACAATAACAAAATCCTTTCGGATTTTGCAAGACGTTACACATACACACGCAATCAAATGACCGGGCATGAGATTTATATAAACAATATGGTTATAAATAGCACAACTACACGCTTTGACGAAAACGCTGTGCTTTTCGAAGGAACTCTACGCAACTTTACTGTACGTGCGTCTCAATTGGTGCCGGGCAGGAATACAATCACCGTCAACGGAGTACTTAAAATTTATTTTGAAAATAACCCAAGCACAAGATACATTTATGCTCCGTGTTCTTTGGACATAACCATTGTATATTCACCTATAACGCCGACTCCTTCTCCTACTCCAAACGTAACACCTGAGCAAGAGCCCACCGAAAGCATTCCGCCGAGACGCACGCACTGTTTTGAAATTTCTCGCAAGTGGTAAGTTTTTTCATTTGACAAAAGTTTTGGTTGGTTGTATCATATGTACCCCTTGTTTTATGGGAATCTCAAATAGGAAGGAGTAGTTTTTTGTGGCTGCAGAAAAAGGCAAAAAAGCAATTGCCTCAAACAAAAAAGCGTTTCACGATTTTTTTATAGAAGAAACTTATGAATGTGGCATTGAACTTGTAGGCACAGAGGTAAAATCTCTTCGTGCAGGCAAGGTAAATCTCAGAGATTCATACGCTATGATAAAAAACGGCGAAGCATTTCTTTGCGGAGTTCATATCAGCCCTTACGAGCAAGGCAATCGTTTTAATCACGATGCAATGCGCGACAGGAAATTACTTCTTCACAAGCGGGAAATTATGCGACTTTTAGGATATATACAACAAAAGGGATTAACCTTAGTCCCTACTGAGTTGTATTTCTCAAACGGACGTGTAAAAGTAGAACTTGGCGTCGCGAGGGGTAAAAAGCTCTACGACAAACGCGATGCAATGGCTGAGAAAGAAACAAAGAGGGAAATTGACAGGCGATTAAAGGAAGCCTTTCATGAATAAAAATTTAAAAGCTTGCGTACAACATTTAACACTTGGGGGTGTACCGGTTTCGACGGGGTTGTTGACACGTGGACTGCGAGTAGAGGATTCTCGTTGGCCTCTTAAAAAACGAGAAATTTAAAATTAAACGCGAGAAATAATTCTTTGCAGGCTGCCTAAGGGCGCCACGTTGACCCGGGAGTCACCCGTGCCCCCGGTAATCAGCGTCATTAAGTCGGGCCTGCCTACGCGGCGGTTAGCGTAGGCTACGGGATTGCTTAAGCTTTGCGGCAATTCGGCATTTATGAAGCTACCGTCTGTTAACTTTCGGTCATCTGAGTTCTCAGTCGGGAAATTTAATCGGTGACATACACTCGTAGACGTTTGCGGAGATATGATTTCGGACAGGAGTTCGATTCTCCTCACCTCCACCAGTTTCTGTGGATAATTTTGCTAAATCAGCAGGATTATCCGCTATTTTTTTGCGTAAAAATAAAGAGCAACCCGTTTCTGGGGCTGCTCCGTTTGCTGTGACATATTCAATTATTTTATCTTCTTCTCCCTTGAGCATTGTCGACGGTATTTCGTTTAGAAAAATTTCTATGTGGTCTTTGTAAGTGACAACTTTGATTAAATATTGATTTATTAATCTTTTTTGCATTTCTATATCGCCGGATAGAAATAATGTTTTTGCTTCTTTATATGCTGCTCTGATTGTATCTTCATCTATAGGGATTGGCTCATTTGCTTTTTCGCAATTCGATATTTTTTGAGTAATTATATTTCGTTGTTCTTCTAAACTTTCAAGTGAAGAAAGCAGTGCTGATGCTCCCGATTCAGCTATAGCGTTTACTATATTTTCTATTTTAGTGCTTATTTTTTTATGCTCTTGTTTTAGCTTTTCAAGTGCATCTGTTTGAGTTTGTTTCTTTTCTCCGTGGTATCTGTAATAGTTTTCTACCACCTTTGAGATATTGTTGTCATCAAAAACAATCTTGGCAATTTCTTTTAGCACAAAGCTTTCAAGATATTCTTTTCTGATTTCTTTGTTTTGACACATTTGGCTTTTTGTCTTTTTCCTGTAGTTGCACTGGTAAGCAACATACTTATCCTTATTTCTTCCACTGAAATGTCTTGCCCCGGTGTAAGAATAACCGCATTCTCCACATTCTATTTTTCCTGTCAGTAAGTAATTTTCTTTTGCTCCTTTTATACCCGTTCTATGGCTCTTTCTTTTATCCATTATAGCTTCGACTGCAAAAAATTCTTCACTCGAAACGATCGCCGGGATTCCGCCTTCTATACGAATCATTTCATCATTGTTTTTATTCAAGTGATTATTGCGTCTGCCATCTTCATTTTTGCTTGCACTTCTATTAAAAATATATACACCTCTGTACTTTTCGTTTCTTAATATGTCATGAATAACACTACTTAAAAACGGTTGTCCTTTTCGATTTCTATATCCTTTTCTATTTAATCGGTCTACAGTTTCTTGGTAGGAGTATCCCTCAATTATACTTTTAAATATAAATTGAACTGCTTCAGCCTCACTTTCATCTATTTCATATTTACGAGTTTCTTTATTAACCTTGTACCCATACGGAGGACTACCTCCCAAACATTTACATTGCAGTGCTGTTTCCCGCATTCCTTTCATTACTTCTCTCGATAAGTTTCTTGAATAGTATTCGCTCATTCCTTCCAAGACTGATTCTAATATTATACTTTCAGGTGAGTCATCAAGATTTTCAAGTACGCTTATAAGTGTTACGCCGTTTCGTTTAAGCTCTCTTTTGTAATATGCACTATCGTAACGGTTTCTGCTAAATCTATCTAACTTATGTACTATGGCTAAGTCAAATCCTTTATTTTTTGAATCAGTAACCATATTCAAAAATTGAGGTCTGTCATCTGTCGTTGCACTTTTTGCCAAGTCGCAATACTCACCCACCACAACAATTTTATTCCGTTTACAGTATTCATGCATCGCTCGCAATTGCGCATCTATCGATTCCTCTCTTTGATTGTCCGAAGAAAACCTTGCATACAAAACAGCTTTTGGTATTATTCCTCTCGCTCTCATGTTTTCTACTACCGTCATTTTTTCACGCTCCTTTTTTTGTCTCTATGATTTCTTTTATTATGTTCGATAACACTTCTTCATTCGAATAGAAGTTTTGCTCTTTTGTATTTTCTGTTTGCTCTTCTGAAAGCTTCACTTTTATGTTTTTGCCTTTGTATAAATTTTTCAAATCCTTTTTTGTTATACTAATCTTCGTCATTAATACCTCTCTCAACATATCACAAGTATTTTATTATATCCAGACAAAATAACCTCAGCCGCCTCTTTGATATTTCAAGGCTTCATCAAATGTAATCATACCTTGAGAACTCTTTACATCTCTAATACATTTTCCTCTGAGTCTGGTCAAACTACCTTCGTCAATATTTGTATCTGCTGCAACAACATGCAAGAGCATTGATGTTTCGACTGCATTTTTAAAAAGCATCCTTGCCATTCTGTTTTCGAAACAGTCCAACATCCCCTGCAATGTAGTTACAACAATTTCAGGAAAATAATCTCTGTAGTTTTCTGCGGTTACAAATCCACTGTAAAATCTAATTGCTCGTTCAATAAATTCAGAACGACTTCTGTATCCTGTTTGTTTATATAATTCCTCTGCTTTTTCCATTGTTTCCGGTTTGACATAAATGTTATATTTTTCTTTTTTATTAAATTCTGCCATATTACAATTTCCTTTCATTTTTTTGTTTTTATAGTTGCGACACCCTGTTTTTTGCCTACACATAAGCAAATAGCGAACCGTACGACATCATTTCCTCAAATAGTGCCATTTTACGACACCCTAACGCAATCGTCCGAATTTGGCTCAACGGTGGGCATTGCCATCCGATGTGAACCGCAAAGGTGGCGTCTACGACACCGTTGCTTATTCCTGCAACCATTTTAGGACGCTCTTTTCAGTAGCGGATGTTTTAGGGCGGAACAGGCTCGCTCCCAGCAAATGCAGTGTGTACTCGATTATTTAATTGAATCGCCCAAAGAAGGGCTTTTGGCGCGTATTTTGCCGATTTTTCTGTGTGCATCATTTTTACTCCTTTCGCAAGTGCTTACACATATATGTATTTTCGAAAGGGTAAAATCCAAGGTGTTTTTTGAAATTTTATAAAAAAATTTTTAGAATAAAAAAGATGACGTTTGAATTCGTCATCTTATATAGTATTTATTATTCTCTCAATTAGTATATCTCTTATATTGGGTACTTATGGGGCTACCACAGTGGCAGGGGGCTACTACCACCGTTTGGGCATAGTACCCCCTTGGTGAAGTATGATTTGTAAAAAATTTTAATCAGAGGATGTGGAGTATCTCGTA
>JAFZEI010000062.1 GCA_017560765.1 Clostridia bacterium
ACGATGAGTACCGAGAAAATCCGGTGGAGATGATGAGGAGGTCACACCTGTTCCCATTCCGAACACAGAAGTTAAGCTCCTAGATGCAGACAATAGTTAGATGGTGACGTCTTGTGAAGATATGTATCCGCCGGTATTTATTCCTCCTTAGCTCAGTGGTAGAGCAATCGGCTGTTAACCGATCGGTCGTTGGTTCAAGTCCAACAGGGGGAGCCAAAACCTCGTTCTTCGGAACGAGGTTTTTTTTTATGCATTGCTAAAGCAATGATGATATGCGAAACTAAAGTTTTGATGATATTCAATTCCTTGCGGAATTACAGTTAATTAATCACTGCCTAAAGGATACAAAATTTAAAGAACTTTTTGGTCTTGAACCTGCGGCTTTATTAATATGTATTGAAAGAACAACTTTTTGTGATATAATGTAAACAGAAGACGGTGAAGAAATGCTTGTAGTTAATAAGAATTTAAATCCAAAAAATATTTGCGGCAAAAAATACCGGTCGCCCGCTTTTAGTATGTCTGCAATTTTTTCAGTACCATTTGTTATTTTGGCTATATATGCATCTATAAGTATTCCTCCAAGAGAAGGAAAAGGAGTAATTATTGGACTTGTCTTAGTTATACTATTGGCATTACCGATTGCCTTGTTGTTGAGTTTTAGAGAAACATCATATATATTGGCTGAGGACAGATTGTATTTTTTTAGTTCACAAGTTATATATTTGAAAAATGAGAATCGGAAAAAATCACGTTGTGTTAGAACAAATGGAAGTATAGAATACTCTGATATAAAAGATTTTCGATATATAGGTGCTAAATTCGAGGGGTATTATCCGAGTAATAGAAGCATTGCCCCACCAAGAGTTGTCATAATTGGTGATGATTTTGAAGTAGAGATCTACGCATATAAAAGTTTGATAAAAAGAATCAAAGAGTTGAATTTAAATCAAAGGTTTGATTCTGTGGGATAAACTCAAATTTTTAATGACAGACAGTTTTTGGGGCTTAATTATTTTTAGTAAATCTATTTAATTATGAATGTTGATAATGGTTTAAAGAAAACTTATGTTGCGATTGATTTGAAATCATTTTATGCTTCGGTTGAGTGTGTTGAGCGAGGCTTAGATCCTCTTACAACTAATTTGTTAGTTGCTGATGTTTCGAAAACGGAGAAAACTATTTGTCTTGCGGTTACACCAAGTTTAAAAGCTTATGGGATTTCGGGACGTGCCAGATTATTTGAGGCTGTCCGGCAGGTAAAATTGGTCAATATTCAAAGAAAAAATAATCTGCATGGCAAGGACTTTATTGGTTCTTCTTTTGATGATAGAGAATTGAAGAATAATCCGAATCTTGCAGTTGATTTTATTGCTGCGCCTCCAAGAATGGCCTTGTATCGACAAATTAGCTCAAAGATTGTTGCAACGTACCTTAAATATGTTGCAATTGAGGATATTTATCCTTACAGCATTGATGAGGTTTTTATTGATGCAACATCATATTTGGAGACATATAATATGGGGGCTCATGATTTTGCTGCGATGCTCATTAAAGATGTATTAAATACTTATGGGGTAACAGCTACAGCAGGTATTGCAGAGAATATGTATCTTTGTAAGGTTGCTTTAGATATTACGGCTAAACATATTCCGCCGGATAAGGATGGAGTGAGAATTGCTCAGTTAGATATGATGAAATATCGCAGAACGCTTTGGACTCATAGGAAATTGACTGATTTTTGGATGGTTGGTGAACAAACAGCTAAAAGATTAAATAAAATGGGCATTTTTACAATGGGTGACGTAGCCAGATGTTCAATTGAAAATGAGGAAATTTTATATAATGAGTTTGGTAAAAATGCAGTTTTTCTTATTGACCAGGCATGGGGATGGGAAACAGTAGATATTCCGAATATAAAGGCATATAAGCCGGAGTTCACAGGCACAAGTGCGGGACAAGTATTGACAAGACCGTATACTTTTGAGGAGACACGCATTGTTCTGACGGAAATGGTGGATAAACTTGTGTTGGAACTTGTTGACAAAGGCATGGCAACGGATCAAATTGTATTGATGGTAGGATATGATATTGAGAATTTATCTGATCCGCAAAGAAAGATTGAGTATAAAGGTGACGTCGTTACTGATAGGTATGGCAGATGTATTCCGAAGCATGCAAGGGGCACAGCAAATATGGGCAAGTATACATCTTCGACAAAATTTATTATGGAAAAGACATTAGAGCTTTATGATAGAATTGTGGATAATAAATTATTAGTTCGTCGTCTGAATATTACAGCTAATCATTTAGTCGGTGATGATGAGTTGGATGATTTTAAAATACCGGAGCAGCTGTCTCTTTTTGATGATGAAGAAGATATTGCAAAAAGAGATGCAGAGGAAACTCGCGAAAAAAGAATGCAGAAGGCAATGCTTGATATAAAACATCGTTTTGGTTCAAATGCAGTTATGAAAGGAACAAGTTATCAGAAAGCGGCAACGGGAATTGAACGAAATGAGAGTATCGGAGGACATAAGGCATAGCCTTGAAAAATGAAGGAGAAAAATTTATGAAAGAGGAGTTCCCTTATGAAGATATTGTAAACCTTCCTCCACACGTTTCAGAAAGGCATCCACGACCTACAATGACGGAACGTGCAGCTCGTTTTGCACCTTTTGCCGCTATTACAGGTTATGAGGAAATGGTTATTGAAGAGGCAAGGACTACAGAAAGTTTTATTGAACTTGATGAAATGGCAATTGAAACGATAAATAATAAATTGAATTTGTTAAAGTCTCGTATAAAGGAAGAACCAAAAGTCAGCATCACATATTTTGAGAGAGATAGTAAAAAAAGAGGCGGTAGATATATAACTGCTAATGGTGTTGTTAAGAGCATAAATGTGTACGAGAACACAATTTTAATGGCAGATAACAGAGTCTTTGAAGTGAAAAATATATTGGATATTGATGGAGAACTTTTTGTCAACTTCTAACATATGCGGGTGTTGTTAAAGTTAATCGTATGAATTTGAATTTGCGTCATCACTGTTGAAATGATATAATATTGGAGGCGGTGATGATATGTTTTTAACAAAAAAAGGTTTTAGAAAAATATTAATTTTGGTTATATGTTATTTTTCTTTGGGAAGTATTTTTATTTTTGCTTCTATACTTTTTAACAGTATAGGTTTTTCTGATAAATTTTTATTGGTATTAGGATTGATTTTATATTTACTTTGTATACTTGTGTTCTTCTGGGGACGTTATGCAGAGGGCAAGGGACTGATAATAAATCTTGGCAATAAACTTGTCCGAAACGAATTAAAACCTGCTGAATTTATAGAATACTATGAAAATTTAAAAAATTCAAAAGATCTCGTCGTAAACAAACCGAGTTTAGAAGTTTTGCAATTAGTTGTGGTTGCGTATGATTCTTTAGATAATAAGGAAAAGGCAATTACAACAGCAGATGAAATAATCAAAACTGTAAAAAACAAAAGGAAAAATTTTGCTAAGCTGATAAAAGTTTCTTTGTTATATTCTTATGACAGGATTGATGAAGCGGAGGCTCTTTTTAACGAAGTACAAAGACAAAAAATTGACTTTGCGTGTATAAATTTGGTTGATACGATTTTAAAAAGTGATCGTGCAATGGTTATGGGAGATTATAAAACAGTAGAAATAAATAGTCTTAAAATGCTTGAGCGGTCATTTCCGAAACTTGATAATCTTGGAAAATTAGCTGTTAATTATAGGTTAGGCGAGGTTTATGAAAAATTACAGGATAAAGAAAAAGCGATTTTTCATTATCAATATTGTGTAAACTTTGGAGGAGAGACAGCAATCAGGAAGACAGCCTTGGAGAAAATACAAGATATAAATCAGTATTTTTTAGATAGCAATTGATAAAACACTATTTTAATAAACGGAGGTATATGGTATAATGCGTGTGCGTTAGGAGAGTCATTTACAGCGAATTTTCTTTGGACGGCATTATTTGCAAAATCCGTGAAGGGAGTAAAATTGTGTTATCAACAGAAGAAATATTACAGTTAATTTATAGTTTGATTTGGTTGCTTGCGGGAGTCGGCATATTCATAGTAGGCATGAATTTTATGGGTGATGCCTTAGAAAAGAGCGCAGGAAGCGGTATGAAGAGACTTCTTGAAAAGATAAGCAACAATCGAATTTCCGGCGTTGGTATTGGAGCAGGCGTAACGGCAATTATTCAAAGTTCATCAGCAACTTCGGTAATGGTTATAGGTTTGGTAAATGCAGGCGTTATGACATTAATGCAAGCAACACCAATCATTATGGGTGCAAACATAGGTACAACAATAACAGGTATCTTAGTTGCATTAAAAAATGACTATTTTAATATGATAATGTATCTGTTGGCTTTTGCCGGTGTAATGATGAGTTTCTTTAAGAAGGAAAAAATAAAAATTGCCGGAAGTCTTTGTTGCGGATTAGGATTGATTTTTGTAGGTTTGGAAGTTATGAGCAGCGAACAAGCTTTTGGGAATCCTCTCGTCGAGAAATTGTTTATAAATATTTTCCGGACTATTGATTTCCCGTTACTATTGATTTTTGTTGGTATTATCTTTACAGCACTTATTCAAAGTTCTTCCGCTGCCACCGGTGTTGTAATAACAATGGTAGGAGCAGGAATTCTTTCGTTGGATCTCGCTCTGTTTATTGTACTCGGTGCTAACATAGGTACATGCGTGACAGCTTTGCTTGCCTCTGTTGGAGCTAATGCTAACTCTAAACGTGTAGCTTTAATTCACTTTACATTTAATGTAATTGGAACAGCTATATTTACTGCGATTATTTGGTTATTTAAAGATAATGTTGTAAATCTTTTGGTTTCAATACTTCCGGGAGAAGATATTATGTCGGCTCAAATGAGATTATCTGTTTTTCATGTTATATTCAATTTGAGCACAACTTGCATGCTGTTGCCTTTTGTTAAGCATTTAGTAAAGTTATCTTGTATGATTATTAAAGATAAAAATGAAAATGCGGAAAGCTTAACACTTAAATACGTTGATGACAGACTGTTATCTATGCCTCCTGTAGCATTAATGCAGGTAAAAAAAGAAATGGATTATATGCTTAGCTTGGTTGAAGAGAATACAGCTCTTGCCTTTGTAGCAATGGAAACGGGCTCTGCTGAACATAGTGAGCATATTCGGGCGAATGAAGATATTATTAACTTTACTAATAGTGCGCTAACTCAATTTTTGATTAAGTTATCTGTTAATGTAGAAGAAAGTGATGAAAAAGTTATTGGCTCTTACTTCCATGTATTGAATGACTTAGAGCGAATTGGTGATCACGCGGAGAATTTCCATGAAATTGGTGTTGAAATGATAGATAAAAATATTTCATTTTCACCAAAAGCACTTGGCGGTATAACAATGATGCGTGATAGAATTATGCAAATGTTTGATATTTCAAAAGAAATATTTGAAAATTTAGACAAAGAAAAGTTGCCTGATTTAACTGTTTTGGAACAAGGCGTTGACGACATGAAAAGAGAATTTATTGCAAGTCATTTTGCACGCCTTGCCGAAGGAAACTGCAGTGTAGATGTAAGTCCTTATTATTCGTCTGTTATTACAGGTCTTGAGCGTGTGGCAGACCACCTTGTAAATGTAGGATACAGTATTATAAATCCTACAGGATCACAGAAAAACAAGTGATTTATGTAATTAATATTTTGTGATATAATAGGATTGTTGCTTTTAAAGCAATAATATGAAGGAGGTAATTGTGATGAAATATGTATGTAATATTTGCGGATATGTTTATGACGAAGCTGAGGGAGATCCTGATAACGGTATTGCACCGGGAACAAAATGGGAAGATGTTCCGGAGGATTGGGCTTGCCCGTTATGCGGAGTAGGTAAGGATGAATTTTCAGAAGAATAATTATTTAAAAAAAGAGCTTTTTTAAGCTCTTTTTTTTGCGTAAAAGTGTAGCAAAGAAAGGTTTATTTTTATTGTGCCTTATGTTAAAATAAAAACATTCTTATTACATGGAGGTACTTTATGAAGAAAAAGCTTTCCGGACGTTTTTGGCTGGCACTTACACTTTTTAGTTTAATAGGGCAAGTAGCATGGGTAATTGAAAACATGTATTTTAATGTTTTTATGTACGAAATGTTCAATGCTACAGCAGCAGATATATCTATGATGGTGGCGGCATCTGCGATAGCTGCGACGCTTACTACTGTATTTATGGGTCCGCTTTCGGACAGAATAGGTAAAAGAAAGCTTTTTATGTGCGGAGGATACATTCTGTGGGGTATTTCAATTTTTTCATTCACTCTTTTAAGAGTTGATATTATTGAAAAAATTTTTCCGATGACAGTATCTGCAGCATCTCTTGGAGTTACGCTTACGATTGTTCTGGATTGTGTAATGACATTTTTTGGTTCTACTGCAAATGATGCCGCATTTAACGCGTGGCTCACAGATTCAACAGATGATAGTAATAGAGGAGCGGCAGAGGGTATAAATGCAATGATGCCGCTTGTTGCAATTCTTGTGGTCTTCGGCGGATTTATGTTCTTTGACTTGTCAAAGCCTTCCAGTTGGACGTTGATTTATATAATAATAGGTGCAGTAGTTATACTTATCGGTATTTTGGGTATTTTCCTCATAAAAGACCCTGATATACAGCCTACGAAAACAGGCTACTTCTATAATATTTTCTATGGCTTCAGACCTTCTACAATAAAAAAGAATGTACCTTTATATCTTATTTTAATTGTTTTTGCAATATTTAACATCTCTATTCAGATTTTTATGCCATATTTGATTCTTTATTACGAGAAATCCCTTGGAATGGCAAATTATGTTCTTATTATGGCACCGGCTATTATCGTTGCTTCTGTAGTAACGGCTTTTTGGGGCAAAGTTTACGATAAAAAAGGTTTTAAATTCTCAGCACTTATATCTATCGGATGGCTTGCTTTGGGTTATATTATTTTGTTCTTTACAAGTACAACTGTTCCTGTTTTTATAGGCTCTCTTTTGATGATGAGCGGATACCTTTCCGGAATGGCAGTTTTCGGTGCATCAATCAGAGATTATACACCTGTCGGAAAGGCAGGCATGTTCCAAGGCTTGCGTATTTTTTCACAAGTTCTTGTTCCGGGAGTAATTGGTCCTGCCATTGGTGCTGCAGTGTTAAAAAATGCTGAAAAAGTAATTAACAATGACGGTACGGAATCTTTCTTGCCCAATGCCAATATTTTCCTTGCTGCATTGGTAGCGGCAGCAGTATTACTTCCTGTTTTGTTTTTCGTATTTACAAAGGTAAAGACAAAAACAGAAAAGCTGGAAACACCATTTGAAGAAGAATTAAAAAAAAAATTAGCGGCTGACGAGCAAGGTATTCCGTGGGAGGAATATCCGCGTCCGCAATTTAAAAGAGATTCTTATATTTGCCTTAACGGTAAGTGGGATTTTAAAATATTGCGAAAAGGCAAGATGAAATACGATGGTGAAATATTAGTACCTTTTCCTGTTGAGTCGAGACTTTCGGGTGTTGAAGTTAATGTAGACAAAAAAGATGTCCTTGTTTACACAAGGAATTTTGATATACCGAATAACTTTAAAAAGGATAAAATAATGCTGCATTTTGGTGCAGTTGACCAAGTTTGCAATGTTTTTGTAAATGGCAAAGCAGTAGGCTCCCATGTGGGAGGATATATTCCTTTTAGTCTTGATATTACTGAGTTTTGCCAAGAAACCGGAAACGTCCTTTCGGTGGAGGTTACAGATCCACTTGATATAGAGCTTCCTTATGGTAAGCAATGCAAAAAACGCGGCGGAATGTGGTACACTCCCGTTAGCGGTATTTGGCAAACGGTTTGGCTTGAAAGCATTACAAATGATGCAATAGAAAGCATTAAAATTACTCCGACTCAGAAAGATGTGTTGATTGAGGTGTCGGGAGGCTGTGAGTCAAAAAAGATAATTTTTGAAGGAAAAGAGATTCCTTTTGAGGGAAATTTTGTGAAGCTCTTTCCCGAATGCCCCGTTGCGTGGACTCCGGACAATCCAAAGCTTTATGATTTTGAGATTATTTCAGGAGAGGACAGCGTAAAATCGTATTTTGCACTTCGTACAGTTGAAATCAGCGGAAATAATGTTTTGCTTAACGGTAAACCGTATTTCTTTAACGGCCTTCTTGATCAAGGTTATTACAGCGATGGTATTTTCTTGCCGGCAACATCAAAAGGCTTTGAATTTGATATTCTTACAATGAAAAATCTTGGCTTTAATATGCTGAGAAAACATATAAAAATTGAGCCGATGTTGTTTTATTATTACTGCGATAAGTACGGCATGGTCGTTTTCCAGGATTTGGTTAACAGTGGTAAGTATAATTTTATTATTGATACAGCATGGCCAACAATCGGTAAAAAGAGTGGTATTAAACATTCCGCGTCTGCTTATCGAAGAGAAAATTTTGAAAAAACGGCCACGGAAACCTTGTCGCTCTTGTACAACTGTCCTTGTGTGTGCTACTACACATTATTTAATGAGGGTTGGGGACAGTATGATGCAGCAAGGCTGTATAAAAAGTTTAAATCAATAGACAGCACTCGTATTTGGGATGCAACTTCGGGATGGTTCCAAACAGGGGAAAGTGATGTTTTAAGTGAACATATTTATTTCAAGCCTTTAAAGTTTAAACAGGACAATAGACCTCTTGTTTTATCTGAATTCGGCGGTTATTCTCTTGGCATTAAAGATCATATATTTAATCCGTCGAATGCTTATGGATATAAGTTTTTTAATGAGCAATCAAAATTTGAAGAGGCTATGGAGGCGCTTTATTTGAATGAGGTAGTGCCTGCGGTAAAAAACAATGGCTTGTGTGCAATTGTGCTTACTCAAGTAAGTGATGTTGAGGACGAAACAAATGGTTTGGTAACGTATGACCGTCAAGTAATAAAAATTGATTGCGACAAAATGAACAGGCTTTCTAAAGCTGTTTATGAGGCTTTTGACAGTTGTCATGGTTAAAAGGAATTTGTGGTAAAGAATGAAGTATCGCATTGAAAGCAGTGATAATAAAAAACCGGCATATATACAGTTGTATTTACAAATCAGGAATGATATTGTAAGCGGTAATTACAGCTATGGTGCAAAATTGCCCTCTAAAAGGATTCTTTCGGAAGAATCCGGAGTTAGTGTCATTACTGTTGAACATGCGTATTCAATTCTTTGCGATGAAGGCTATGTAGAATCGCGTCAGCGAAGCGGTTACTTTGTTATTTACAGAGAAAAGGATTTTATTTCTTTGGTGGATAATGAACAAATAATCCACCAAAGGAATATTAACAAAAGTGATGCGCAAGAGATGCAAACGGTTTTGCCTTATTCCGTTTTGGCAAAAACAATGAGGCGCGTTATACTTGATTACGGCGAAGCTATATTGGTAAAATCGCCAAATCATGGCTGCAGAGAGTTGAGAAATGTTATCTCTCACTATCTTGCAAGAAGCAATGGTATTATAGCAAGACCGGAACAAATTATTATCGGTTCCGGTGCGGAATATTTATACGGTCTTGCGGTTCAGCTTTTAGGTACGGACAGACTTTATGCAATAGAAAATCCTTCTTATGAGAAAATTAAGCAAGTGTATTCTGCTCTTGGTGTTAAATATGAAATGCTAAAAATGGGAAAAGACGGCATAATAAGCGGCGAGCTGCAACATTCCGAAGCTACCGTACTTCATGTTACGCCTTTTAACAGTTTTCCCAGCAATGTTACAGCAGATGTTTCTAAGAGAAATGAGTATATTAAATGGGCGCAAGGCCGCAATGGCTATATAATTGAGGATAATTACGGCTCTGAACTTACTCTTTCCACAAAGGCAGAGGATACTGTTTTTTCTATGACTTCAGCAGGGAATGTTATTTATATAAATACTTTTTCTAAAACCATAGCGCCATCAATCAGGGTGGGGTACATGGTTTTGCCGGAGAATCTTCTTGAGGATTTTGAGAAAAAGTTAGGCTTTTATTCTTGTACCGTTCCTGTTTTTGAGCAATATGTAATCGCAGAGCTTATTGAAAACGGCGATTTTGAGCGCCATATCAATAGGGTGCGACGATTGGGACGCAAGAAAACTGGTTATATTTAATATTATTAAATTGGCTATTTTTATATTATCAGATTAGGCGTAATATACATCTCGTTAAAAAAATTTTGGAGTGTGTGTTATGCCATATAAAAGAATTCTTACAATTCAGGATATTTCGTGTGTTGGTCAATGCTCTTTGACTGTTGCATTGCCGATTCTTTCTGCGTGCGGTTTAGAGACAGCAGTTTTACCGTCTGCAGTTCTTTCTACTCATACTGCCGGTTTTAGCGGATATACTTTTCGCGATTTGACAGAGGATATGCCGAAAATCAAAGAACATTGGATAAAGGAAAATTTGAAATTCGACGGTATTTACACCGGCTATTTGGGAAGCACAAAGCAAATTGAATATGTTTCTGATATTTTCAAGGAAACGGGCAAGAACGAATGCATAAAGATTGTTGACCCTGCTATGGCAGATAATGGTAAACTTTATCCCGGCTTTGATAATGATTTTGTTGTGGCGATGAAAGGTTTGTGTGCAGAGGCAGATTATTTGGTGCCGAATATTTCCGAAGCTTGCTTCTTAACAGACACAGAATATAAGACAGAATACGACAAGGCGTATATTGATGAATTACTTAGCAAACTGACCGGACTTGGTGCTAAAAACATTATTTTGACAGGTGTTTCTTACATAGAAGGGAAAACAGGTGTTGTTGTTTTTGAAAATGGAAATTACTTGTATTATGAACACGAAAAAATTTCCAACGGATGTCATGGAACAGGTGATATTTATGCTTCTGCTTTTACAGGGGCGCTTGTAAGGGGTAAGGATGCTTATACTTCTGCAAAAATTGCGGCGGATTATGTTTTGGAATGTATAAAAGAAACACAAAGCAAAGATGAAAATGAAGAGCCTCATTGGTACGGCGCAAAATTTGAGCCTGTACTATATAAGTTAATACAGGCTTTGAATTAATATTGTATTTTAATGATTTGAGTAGGTCGTCTTCGTGGTTATTCCTTGGAGGCGGCCTATTTTTCCTGTCAAGGCACTAATTATATTTTGAGGTGCATCAATTGCGATGCTGATAATTGATATGCCCTTTTCTCTGTATGGGATGCCCATGCGACCTATTATGTAAGAACTGTATTCGTGGAGCAGTTTGTTTAAAGGTTCTACAGAATCAGGATTTTCCACTATGACGGCAGCAACTGCAACTCTTGTGTCTTCATTCATGGCGAGCACCTCCTTTTCCGTAGTAAAAGGGGAATACTTGCAGGCTTCTTTGCAAAATGCCTTTCATTTCTGCTATAGCTGTACCATAATTTGTGAACGGAATACCGGCATCGTTTGCGCACTTCATGCGATACAAGACTTCTCTTTCGTTAAGCATACATCCTCCGCAGTGAATAATTAAGGCAAATTTTGTCAAATCTTCAGGGAAATCGCCGCCGGAACACGTTTCAATTTTGAAGTTTTTACCTGTGTATTTGCGTAGCCAATTGGGGATTTTTATGGTGCCGATGTCGCCGCACTGTCTGTGATGAGTACATCCCTCGGCAACTAAAATGGTATCACCGTCTTTTATGTTCTTAATGGCATCAATACCTTTTATGGCTGTTTGCAAATACCCTTTATATCTGGCCATTAAGATAGAAAATGACGTAAGAGGTATATCTTTTGGCGTCAATTTGTCTGCTATATCAAAAACTTGACTGTCAGTTATCACTAAAGCGGGCTTTACAGAGAGCTTTTTGAGTGTTTCTTCAAGCTGTGTTTCTTTTACAACAACTGCCGTGGCATTACTGTCGATGATATCTCTTAAAACCATCTGCTGCGGCAAAATCAAACGTCCCTTGGGTGCGGCACTGTCTATGGGCGTTACCATTATTACCACATCACCTTCGGAAATAAGGTCGCTTACAATTGGTTTGGGCGCTGATGTTGCTTTTGATAGATTACCTAATAAGTTTTTTAATTCTTCTATACCGGTACCTTTTAAAGCACTGACTTTTACAGAGGTGCTTGAAAAGGGGAGCGAAACAGTGGCTTGTGCATATTCTATTGTGTCGATTTTGTTGATAACAATAATGCAGGGTATGTTTTTGCTTTTAATTAAATTTAACAGCTCACTGTTTTCGATATTATTGTTATCAGCATCCTGTGCATCCAAAACAAGAACTGCAATGTCTGTTTTGTTTAAAATTTGTTTTGTCTTTTTTATTCTGAGCTCACCTAAGAGCCCTTCGTCATCATATCCGGGAGTGTCAATGAGCATTACAGGGCCGATAGGAAGTATTTCCATGGTTTTAAAGACGGGATCCGTAGTAGTACCTTTTACGTCTGAAACCACAGCAATTTCTTGACCGGTAACAGCATTGAGCAGGCTTGATTTGCCGGCGTTCCGTTTGCCGAAAAAGGCTATGTGTGTTCTGCTTGCAGCAGGTGTGTCATTTAAGGCCATTATTTAAACCTCCGTATTAAAATCTGAAATCTCTTATGCCGATGGCAATTTTTTCTAAGTGGTCAGAGCAAATTAATTTAACTTTTTCTTTGGGTATGTTTTCAAGCTCGGCTTGTATAAGTGCTTCGCCGATTACGCGTGTTTCTTCTGAGGCATAATCCATTAGGAATTCTTTTAATGTCATAAGTGCATTGGGATGGCAACAGTTTTGAATTTGTCCCGATTTGCAAAGTGACATGAATCGGTCTCCCGTGCGGCCTTCTCTGTAGCATGCGGTGCAGAAAGAGGGTATATAGCCCATTTCCATAAGCCAACGAACTACTTCGTCAAGAGTACGCTGGTCGGAAACATCAAATTGCTCTGTGTCCGTCGGTCTTTGCTCTTCTGTATAACCGCCGACAGAAGTTCTTGAAGCGCCGCTTATTTGTGAAACGCCTAAACGAATAACTTTTTCCCTTACTGACTGACTTTCGCGTGTGGAAATAATCATTCCTGTATAGGGGACAGCGATACGGATTAAGGCACATAATTTTGCAAATATTTCGTCGCTTATACCGTTGTCAAATACGGTTGGGTCAATGTCTGCGGCTTTTTTGATTCTCGGTACACTTATTGTATGTGGGCCTACACCGTGAACAGCCTCCAAGTGTTCCGCATGCATAAGGAGTCCTGCAAACTCGTACTTGTAAAGCTCAAGTCCGAAAAGTACACCTAAACCAACATCGTCGATGCCGCCTTCCATGGCTCTGTCCATTGCTTCTGTGTGATAATTATAATCGTGCTTTGGACCTGTGGGGTGGAGTTTTAAATAGCTTTCTTTATGATACGTTTCTTGAAAGAGTATGTAAGTGCCGATGCCGGCATCTTTTAACTTTCTGTAATTTTCTACAGTTGTTACTGCTATGTTTACATTTACTCTTCTAATGGCTCCGTTCTTGTGCTTTATTGAATAAATTGTATTTATGCATTCTAAAATGTATTCAATCGGGTTGTTTACAGGGTCCTCGCCTGATTCTATTGCGAGGCGTTTGTGTCCCATATCTTGAAGTGCAATAACTTCGTTTTTGACTTCTTCTTGAGTAAGTTTTTTTCTCGGAATTGTTTTATTCTTCATGTGATACGGGCAATATACGCAACCGTTTACGCAATAGTTTGAGAGATAAAGCGGAGCAAACATAACAATTCTGTTGCCGTAAAAAGTCTTTTTTATATGCTCTGCTAATTTATACATTTCTTGTATTTTCTCCGGAATTTCGCAAGCGAGTAAAACGGATGCTTCTCTGTGATTAAGTCCTGTGCAGAAAATACCTTCGGGAGTTCTGCGTGGTTTTGCTTTTTCCAATATGCTGTCAATCAGCTCTATGTTGTTCTTGTTTTCTTCTGCATATTTAAGAGTATCAAGAATCTCGCCGTCGTTTATAAATTCGTCTGCTTTTAATGATTTGGGGTCGTATTTGTACATAAACAATCTCCTCTTTCTATAGTTATTTGATATCCTATTTTATTCATTCTTTCTTTTAACATTTCAAGGTGTTCTGCCGCTTCTGCTCCGGAATGCAGTTTGTTGTTATACAGTGTATATTTTTCTCTTGCGCTTTCCGGGGAGAGGTTGGGCATTATTACGTTTGCACCTGCTAGAATTCCTTTTTCCCTGCCAAAATCGTGGAGTGTTCCCAAAGCTGTTGTGGCCGGAATCAATGATTTGGGAAGCATCAATCTTATCAGTGCTATTAAAAAAACAGTCATTTTTACACTACCGGACAGATACGATGCAAAAGGTGTATCACAATGGGGAATAAAAGGCCCGATGCCTACCATTTCCGGATTGAGCTCCTTTAAGAAAAGCATATCTTCTGCTAAATTTTCGGTAGTTTGGTATGGTGAACCTACCATAAAGCCGCTGCCTGTCTGAAATCCTGCTTTTTTTAAATTAAACAGACATTGCTTTCTTGTTTCAAGTTTCATTGTATTGGGATGAAGCAAGCTGTAATGGCTGTCGTTTGCTGTTTCGTGTCTGAGCAAGTACCTGTCTGCACCGGCATTCCGTAGCTGTTGATAGCTCTCTTGGCTTCTTTCGCCTAAGGAAAGTGTTAATGCGGAATCCTCGTACCTTGCTTTTAGTGTTGATATAATATTTGTGAGTACGTCATCCGAAAAATAAGAATCTTCGCCGCCTTGTAAAACGAAAGTCCTGAATCCTAACTTGTGGCCCTCCTCGGCACATTTGAAAATCTCGTCGGGCATAAGTCTGTATCTTTTTGCGTTTTTATTGGATGCTCTTATGCCACAATAATAGCAGTCGTTTTTACAGATGTTTGAAATTTCTATAAGTCCGCGAATAAAAACTTTTTTGCCGTATTGGGCACGACGGACAGTACGTGCTTGTGCAAAAAGATATTCTGCTACAGAAGAGTTGTCTTCTGCCGAACTTAAATGCTCAATCAGCATAATCCATTCTTTTTTTGTAAGCTCTTGCGTGTCTCGCAGTTTTTCGATTAAGCTATACATTGTAATCACCTCTTTTGCAAAAAGAAAAGCTCTGCGCCGCAAGTAGCACAGAGCTTCATTAATAGCTGAATAAATTATCTGTATCTTGGCTTGCGGCTCAGCAAATCTTTGCCGTCAGTAGAAATTATATTATTGTATCCTTTGTTTGCAGTAGGAAAATGCCATCTGCTCACACGAGCATTTTAAGATATAGAACTATTAAGTGTCAAGAAAAAATTCTGCCGAAAAATGAAAAAACCACCAAAAAATTTCATAACCATGGACAATCCTGAATAAACTTTGTAATAACAATACAAGGAGGATTTGTGTTCATGGATGGTTTGATGACAAAAGAAGCTGAACAAAGATTATCTAAATATGGGAAAAATGTATTGGAACAAAGTAAAAAAAAATCTCCAATAATGCTTTTTTTAGGACAGTTTAAGGATGTTATGACTTTGATATTGTTGGCATGTACGGGAATATCTGCGTTTATGAAGGATTGGGTTGAAGCAATTGTAATGATCGGTATTGTGGTTGTTAACGCAGTTATGGGTTTTGTGCAAGAATTCCGTACGGAGAGGACGATTGAAGCTTTGCGTTCAATGACAGCAATGCATGCAAAAGTACGTCGAGACGGTAAAGTTAAAGATATAAAAGCAGAGAATATTGTTCCGGGTGATATAATTTATGTAAAAAGCGGTGATGTAATACCTGCGGACGGCTACATAATTGAGTCGGTTGGACTCACTGTAGATGAAGCAATGCTTACGGGAGAATCTGTTGCTGTGGAGAAAAAGGCATATACAGGAGAGAAAAACGGTAGCGACAAGGTGTATTCCGGAACGATGGTCTTTAGTGGAAAAGCAACTGTTGAAGTGACAGAAACAGGTATGAATACAAAAATGGGGAAAATTTCCGGAATGATACAGCAGGTTAAAGAAGAAAGTACACCGCTACAGAAAAAATTAGCAAAAATGGGAACTTATATTGTAATTGCCTGTGTTTTTATTTGTTTAATCGTCACGATAACAGGATTAATAAGAGGAGAAGAACCTGTTAATATGTTGCTTACAGGTATAAGTCTTGCGGTGGCTGCTGTACCTGAGGGACTTCCTGCTATTGTTACAATTTCCCTTGCCTTAGGAGTGCAGAGAATGGCATCAAACAAAGCCTTGGTAAGGAGACTTCCGGCTGTGGAGACACTTGGAAGTACAACCGTTATTTGCTCAGACAAAACGGGAACCCTTACACAAAATAAAATGTCGGTGCGAGAATTGTTTTCGTTATCTAAAAAATTACCATTGATTTTTAGGTTGTGCAACAATTCTGCAGATGCAACAGAGAGCGCTTTATACGGAATAGGCGGAGAGGAAACCGTAAGGAATGCTGCGGAATATACAAGAGTTGCCGAGATACCTTTTGATTCAAAAAGAAAATGCATGAGTGTAATTGTGAAAAATATTAAGGGCGAATATTTCATTATGACAAAGGGCGGTGCCGATGTGGTATTGGCAAAGGCAACATATTATGAAAATCACATGGGAAGCGATCAAATAAAAGTTATAGATGGTATTAAAAGAAAACAGTTTCAGAGCAAGAATAATGAAATGGCTGCAAAAGCATTAAGAGTATTAGCCGGTGCATATAAGAAAATTACAGCAGAAGAAGCAGAGGGTTTTCGTATGGGAAAAAGCGAAGGACTCGAAAACGGTATGATATTTACGGGTTTTGCAGGTCTTATGGACCCTCCGAGAGAAGAAGTGCCGGGAGCCGTTAAAATGTGTGCGGAAGCGGGCATCAGAACTATAATGATAACGGGGGACCATAAGGTTACTGCTGCTGCCATTGCAAAAGAGGTGAACATAACGGGAAATGCCGTTATGACAGGTGATGAAATCAGTGCCATGAATGATGTTGATTTTGAAAAAGCAGTGGAAAAGGTAAATGTTTATGCACGAGTACAGCCGGAGCATAAATTGAGAATTGTAAAGACATTAAAAAAGAAAAATAACATTGTGGCAATGACGGGAGACGGTGTGAATGATGCCCCTGCAATAAAAGAGGCAAATATTGGAGTCGCAATGGGCGTAAACGGTACAGATGTTACAAGAGAAGCGTCAGATATGGTATTGATGGATGATAATTTTGCCACGATTGCAGAGGCTGTTAAGCAGGGCAGAGGCATTTATGATAATATAAGAAAATTTATACGATATATGCTGGCGTGTAATTTGGGAGAGGTTGTTACAATGTTTGCAGCTATGCTGTTAGGCTTGCCGCTGCCATTGTATCCGATACAGATTTTATGGGTAAATCTTGTGACGGACGGATTGCCGGGCATTGCTTTGGGCCTTGACCCCGTAAGTGATGATATTATGAAGAGAAAGCCGATTTCTGCAGATAAAGGGCTTTTTAGCGGAAAACTTCCTTTTTTGATAATATTCAGAGGTATTCTTATAGGGTTGTGCACATTAGGTGCATTCATGTTTGTGAACTATACTTCGGAAAATGCGGAACTTGCACGCACTGCTGCCTTTTTTACACTTGTTATGACGCAAATTGTTCACTCCTTGGAATGCAGAAGTGAAACGAAGGGTATTTTAGAAAACGGAATCAGAGAAAATTTGTGGTTACTTTCTGCCGGAGCCTTTTCGCTCCTTTTGATGATGGCTGTAATATATGTGCCGATGCTTCAAGGTGTTTTTAAAACGGTTGCTTTGGGTTTCCCTCAGCTTATAATTGTGGCATGTTTTACTGCTCTGGGACCGATTATAGGAGGGATAATTAATGAAATTATTTCTCTTGCGGAAAAGAAATAGTTGTGGCATAATTTAAAGGTATGTATTACTAATATTCGAAAGATAAATTGCGAAGTTGCGATAGGGGAGTGTTGCCATGGGCACACAAAACGATAAAAAAACTATATTTGGTTTAAAAGATAAAAGAATATTTAAAGACGGCAAGCTCCTGAGCAAAAAAACAGTTTTTTTGCTTATTGCGGGCTTGCTTGTATTTTCTGTTATTATTTTGCTTTCTCCGATATTCGGTATTACAGAAGTGAAAATATCAGAGGTTAAATTGTATTCTTCTGAGGAGATTTATGGTGCATTTGAAGAATATAAGGGTTCCAATGGTTTTATATCTTTATTAAAAAACACTACATTTTCTCAAATAGATAATATTTTCAAAAAGAGGTACACAGAGAAAGAAAAAAGTATGCTTTTTGATTATCCTCTTATAAAAAAAATAGAGGTCAAATACAGCATGCCGGGGGAACTGGTTGTAGAAATTGAGGAACGTACACCCGTTATGATGACAGAAAAGGATGGTATGTATCTTTATTTGGACTCTGAAGGATATTTGTTGGGAGCATATACTCAGGCTGATAAGCCTGATATGCCACTTGTTAAGGGCATAGATATTAATGATTATAAAATAGGAACGTCAATAGCAGATGGTAAGAACACTTCAATTGATACATCAATAAAAATTTGTAGTGTGATGAAGCAACTTTCTATGCTTTCTTATATTGATATTATTGATGTTTCGGATTATAATAACATAAGAATGCATTGCTCGCCGTCTCTTACCGTGAAGTTTGGCGGTTCTGAGGATGTTGGTAGAAAGCTTTCCTATATAAAGGGAATTGTTGACAGTGGATACGACGGGGCATCAAATGGTGTTCTTGATGTATCTGCAGGGGGGAATCCTATTTTTAAAGAGAATGCTGAGCCGGAGAAAACACCGGAGCCTGAGGCAAGCACGAATCCGGAGGCAGTGAATAGTGAAACACCGAATTGAGAAGGGAGCGTGTAAGGAATGATTCCTGTTCTTGGTCTGATAATTGGTTTGATCGTGGGAATCTTTTTGCCGGGAGAAATTCCGACAGAGTATTCTATATATGTTGCTGTTGCAATTCTGGCTACGCTGGACAGTGTGATGGGTGGTGGCGTTGCAGCGATGGAGGAACGTTTTGACTTAAGGTTGTTTATTTCAGGCTTTGCAGGTAATGTTTTCCTCGCAGTGTTGTTGGCTTTTATAGGCGACAAAATGGGCATTCAGTTGTATATGGCAGCGATATTCGCTTTTGGCACGAGGCTTTTTGCGAATTTTGCCACAATCCGAAGGCTTTTGATAAAAAAATACAGTAAAGAAGCAAAAAGTAAAAACGAAGACAATGTGATAAAAAAAGATAATGTGATTTAAGAAAAAGGCAGGTAAAGAAAATGGTGAAATATGTAGCGGCACTCGATATCGGTACAACCGGTTTGAGAATGTTAGTTGGAAAGGTTACTGACTCGGGAAGTACACATATAATTGCAAAAACAGCCGTTCCTTGCAGGGGAATAAGAAAATATCAAATAGAGGATCCTGCAGAGCTTGTAACATCTATACGCAAGGTTCTTAAGAAAATAGAGGAGCAGACAGACATTATAGTAAAATCTGCTTATGTAAGTATACAAGGTGCGTACGTAGGGTATGTCAGAAATACAGCAGTAGTCAATGTAGAGGATGGTACTGTTTCTAAGTCAACTATTGCGGATTTGTTAGATAAGACGTCAGATATAGAATTGTATGAAGACGAGAATTTAGTAGATGTTATACCTGTTAAATATGTTATTGACGAGGCAGAGTCCGTTAACGATCCTTATGGTTTAGAGGCACAAACTTTAAGAGTTGAAGCAGATATTATTACTGCAAATGCAGATGCAGTTGATAAGATTACAGCTTGTATAAAAGAAGCCGGCCTCGAAGTAGATGGGTTTATTCCGTCGTCGGCTGCAATGATGGGACTTATTCCTGATTATGATGAAGATGAAAACAGCACCCTTTTAATTGATGTGGGTGGAAGTAATACAGAGTTTATTGTGTATTCCAATACATATCCATTCTTTGCTTCAAGTATTCCCGTAGGTGGAGACCACATTACAAACGATATAGCGGCAGTTTTGAATATTAGCCCCGAAGAAGCGGAAACCATAAAGCGTGACTATGCCATAGCTGCAGCAGAGCTTGTAACAAATAATGTTGATGTGGCAGTTTTCAACATAGAAAAGGGTATGCAGGAGCTTGTTAAAATTAAGGATATAGTAGAAATTATGGAGGCAAGAATTGTTGCACTTCTCAATATAATTGCTGATAAACTTGAGCGTGAGGACATTAGTTCCGCAGGTATAAGCAGAGTGATTTTCTGTGGCGATGGTTTGAATTCCTTTAATGGTCTTGATACATTGTGCGAAGAGATTTTTGAATCAAAATACGTTAAGGTTGATTTTACAAGAGCTACGGGAATGAAAAGTTGCTACACATATTCGGGGGGCATGGTAATGTACATTTCAAAGCTTTTGCCTCTTGGAAGAGTTGACTCTAAAATTGAGAAGAGAAGCTATGCGGCAGAACAGACCGGCGGACAAAGTAAAACAAAGATTGTGTCAGATGCTATTTCCGGCGTGAAGGATAAGGTTAAAGGTTTTGTTGCAAGGTTTAAGGAGTAAAAAGAGCTTTTTTGACTTTTTTAGAGGAAAATTCAAAAAAAGTGTTGCATAACAAACGTTAATGATGTATATTATTACGGATAGTAAATATTTTTAACTACCATAAGAAACAAATATAAACAACAAATTTTAACAGAAGATAAAATTTAAGTGTTATTTAAGGAGGGCTTATCTTGAGTATTGAATATGACAGCGAGGCAGGCAAGGACGCTAAGATAATTGTAATAGGTATCGGTGGCGGCGGTAATAACGCCGTTGACAGAATGATTGAATCAGGTATGTCAAGTGTTGATTTTATAGCAATGAACACGGACAAGCATGTTCTTTTAAAATCAAAAGCAGGTACAAAGATTCAGTTGGGAGAGAAACTTACACGTGGTTTAGGTGCAGGTGCAAATCCCGAAGTTGGTGAAAAAGCTGCGACAGAGAGTCGCGATGAGATTACTAATCTTCTTACCGGTGTTGATATGGTATTTATTACAGCAGGTATGGGAGGCGGTACAGGAACAGGTGCTGCACCTGTTGTTGCAGAAATTGCCAAGAGTTTGGGAATTCTTACAGTAGCTGTTGTAACAAAACCTTTTGCATTCGAAGGCAGAAGAAAAATGATGGCTGCTCTTAAGGGTATAGAAAAACTCGAAGAAAATGTTGACTCACTCGTAATTATTCCTAATGACAATATAATGAAGATTGTTGACGAGAAAGTTACTTTCCAGAATGCATTCAGACTTGTAGACGAAGTACTCAGCAGTTCTGTTCAAGGTATCTGCGATATTGTAACTGATGTTGCAGACGTTAACATTGACTTCGCTGACGTTAAAACTACAATGTCAAATAAGGGAATCGTACATTTGGGTGTTGGTCGTGCATCAGGTAAAAACCGTGCAGAAGAAGCTCTTAAAATGGCTGTTGAGAATCCTCTTCTTGAGACAAGCATTCGTAATGCTAAATCAGTTCTCGTTTACTACACAGGTGACAATATTAACATGATGGAGCTTACACTTGTAAACAACCAAGTACATGAAGATGTTGATGCAGATGCTCAGATTATTTTCGGTGCTATGGAGTCTGATGATATGAATGACGAGATGAAGGTTACTGTTATTGCTGCAGGTTTTGATAATCAAGATATAGGCGATGCTATGGATCTTGATACAAAGACAACAATATCAGCTGCTCAAGCAGATGAGGTTGATTCTTCCAGAAGACGCAGATCAAGTGCAAGTGATGATTTTGATGTTCCTACATTCTTGCAGAACAGAAAATAATCCGTAAAATAAGTAATTCAAAGCTGTACGAAAGTACAGCTTTTTTTATCTAAAAAGATATTTTAATACCCTTTCTTCGATATCTACAATTATTACATCTTCTCCTATTTTTTTTATCTTTTCAAAAGGTATTATTAATTCTGATTCTTTTGATGAGGCGCCGAAAAGCTTGCCGGCGCCGGCAACCATAATTGATTCTAAACGCCCGGTTTCAAAATTCACATCGGCATCACTTACAAAGCCAAGTCGCCTGCCGTCAGACAGGTTAACAACCTCATTGTTTTTAAATAAACTCACTCGTCCCACAAAAACACTCCAATAATCTTTTTGTACTAATTAATTATACGCTGCAAAAACTTGTCAGTATAACTTAAATGCGGCATATTTCGTCAGTTGCTTTACATATAATTTATGTATGTAAAGTAAGGCAGGAGGTTAGGAAATGAATACGGTTTATTTAGATGTACTTATTGCAGAAAATATGCTAATGAATTTTGTAATTTTGCACATAACATCAAGGATAACATCTACTGCCTCCTCAATAAAAAGGTTGATGTTCGGTGCGGCAGTGGGTACTGCTTATGCAGTTGTTGCCTTATACATAGAAACATTTTTCACAGCCTTGGCAGGTAAATTAATTTTATCGGCATTTATGGTAGTTATAGTTTTTTGGCCGGTAAATTTTAAAAGATTTATGAGATTTTCTGTGTTTTTTTATGCTGTGACATTTTTGTTTGCCGGAGTTTCATTTGCTGTGCTTCTTTCGGGGAATACAAAGGCAGTAAGTAATCTTTTGATTACAGTCTGTCTTGGATATTTATTAATTACAGTATTGGAAAATTATATAAAGAAAAACAAAAATAAGAAAAATATATCAGCAAATGTATACATACAATTTGATAAGAATTCGGGAGAGGGAGTTTGGTTACCTGCAATAGTAGATACCGGAAATTCGCTGCGCGACCCATTTAGCGGTAAGCCGGTGATAATTGCAGAAGTGGCAGCTGTAGAAGATATGATACCGGGCGAAATATGTGAACAAATTAAAGATAACAGTTTGAATTTTGTCACAGAGGGAATTTTGTCAACTTCGAGTGGGGCAGAGTGGCTGAAGAGGCTGAGGATGATTCCGTATAAAGCGATAGGTACAGAAAACGGAATGCTGACCGGTTTTAAGGCTGATGTAGTGCGCATCATGGAAGGAGGGGAAGAGGGTACAAAAGGTAAAGGTGCCGAACTCACCGGCATTGTAGTATGTCTCTACGCAGAGGCTCTTTTTGATGACGAAGAATACAAGGCGCTTTTGGCGCCGGAAATGATTGCGTAAAAAGAAACAGTTTGGGAGGAATTAATAATGATTATTTGGAAAATAGGTGTTTTTTTTAGGCTTAAATGGCTAAAAATGGCACGTAAAATGGGACTGGGGTGTACAGGTAGCGTTTTTTACATAGGTGGTGCGGAAACGCTTCCGCCGCCTCTTTCTGCAGAAGAAGAGAATTATTTAATGAAGCATTTTGATGATGCCGGAATGGATGTACGCTCTATTTTGATTGAGCATAACTTGAGGCTTGTGGTATACATTGCAAAAAAATTTGAAAATACAAATGTGAATGTGGAGGATTTAATTTCTATAGGCACAATTGGATTGATAAAATCAATAAACACGTTTGCTCCTAATAAAAATATTAAGCTTGCGACGTATGCTTCCAGGTGTATAGAAAATGAGATACTTATGTATTTAAGAAAAAGCACAAGGCAAAAGACAGAGGTATCTATTGATGAGCCTCTTAAGGCTGATTGGGACGGCAATGAATTGCTGCTTTCCGACGTGCTTAGCAGTGATGAAGATATAGTTTCAAGAGATATAGAAGACGAATCAGAAATGGAAATGCTTCATGCTGCTTTAAACAAGCTCTCGCCGAGAGAACGCAAAATTATGGATTTGAGGTTCGGCTTTTCTGATGGAGAAGAGATGACTCAAAAAGAAGTTGCCGACATGCTTGGGATTTCTCAATCGTATATTTCACGCTTGGAGAAGAGAATTATTGGCAGGTTGCGAAAAGAGCTTGTAAAAAGCGGCATTTGAGATTTTATTCAAAGGTATTACACGAATTTTCGTAAGTGTTTCAAGGCGTTTTTTTCAAGACGGGAAATTTGAGCTTGACTGATACCGATTTCTTCAGCAATTTCAGTTTGCGTTCGACCTTCAAAAAAGCGCAGATTTATTATCATTTGCTCCCGCTCAGGGAGCTTTTTCATTGCTTCGTTAATTGTTATTGTTTGTTCCCATGTGCTATCGATATTTTCGTTATCGCGAATTTGATCCATGACACAAACTGTATCTGTTCCGTCTTGAAATATGGGCTCAAACATAGAAACTGTGTCTTGTACAGAATCTATTGCCATTGCCAATTCTTCACGATCTACTCCCAGTTCTTTGGCAAGCTCGTTGATTGTAGGCTCTTTATTATTTTTGTTAAAAAGATCTTCGCGCATTTGCATGGCTTTGTAAGCTAAATCACGCAGAGAACGGCTGACTCTGATAGCATTGTTGTCCCTAAGATAACGACGTACTTCGCCGATTATCATCGGAACTGCGTATGTGGAGAATTGAACTTCTTGAGTAACATCAAAATTGTCAATGGCTTTAATTAAACCGATACAGCCTACTTGAAATAAATCGTCGGCAGGCTCGCCTCTGTTATTAAAACGCTGTATGACACTTAATACCAATCTTAGGTTACCTTGTATAAATTGTTCTCTTGCAGCTAAATCACCTTGCAGAATTCTGTTGAAAAGTGACTTCTTTTCCTCTGAAGATAGAACAGGCAGCTTGGCAGTATTTACACCGCATAATTCAACTTTATTAATCAACATAAATCGTGTCCTCCGAAATGAATGTGCATTCTGTATTCGATTTATATTGATTATGGTCTTTATGCTAAAGTTTTAAACTTGAAATTTATGTAAAAAAGACCGGCGTTAAATCCGGTCTGTAATTACTCTGCATTCTATATAGTATCGTTTCTCACAAGCCTCACCCATTGAAAATGTTTTGCGAGGTAAGGCTCCTTTTTCCGATACAGTGGGGAACAAATCATTCTTGTCCATAGAAGGTAAATAAAAGCCAATGTTGTTGTCGGCATTTGCCAGCTCTTTTACGGAATCGTCTCCGTGTATATAATCGATTTTAATATCCGGTGTTTCCGCTACGTATCTGTCAAGAATTTATTGAAGCGCTCCTACCGCCAACATGTGGGTGGATTTAGGTATGTATAGCTTGCCTTGCTTTTCTTTTGTGATATACGGAATAACGTGTGTGTTTTCTGCTTCTTTATCCACACTGCAA
>JAFZEI010000063.1 GCA_017560765.1 Clostridia bacterium
ACTTTCAGCACTAAGACAGGAGAAGACTTGGATATTGTTGGTATTGCTTCTGTAAAAGACAAGACATTTAAGACCGCAGATGGTCAAACAGTAGATTCAAAAGATGTAAGCTTTGCAACTGAAAATGAAGCTGTACTTTATGACTCTGTTCTCAGTATGGATTTGCCGACAGAAATTGCCAATGCAATTATTGACGGATATATTCCCTCTAATAATATTTCTGTGACAGACTATCTTCTTGGCTCTAACTTGGCATACAGATATGGCTATGCCGGAGCAAAAGACATCGAGTTAATGCTTGATACTGATGTCAGAAATATACCTGAACATTTGAGCAAAGGTCTCTATAATCTTGGCAGAGAAACAGCGAAAGCGGAAATAAGCAAGGAACAAGCAAAAATAGACGAAAAAAAGGCGCAAAAAAGTGAAAACAAAGCCAAGAAAAAAGGCAGTGTGACTTTTGACGGCAAGGAGTTAAGCAAAGAATTTGAGGATTCTCTTACAGATATTCAAAGAGAGTCTATAAAAGGAATTAAAGTTATTGCCGAAGTGTTGGGTAACGATGTCAATCTTTTTGCTTCGTATATTGCAAAAGAAGGACCGTACAAAGATAAAAGAGTATACAAGGATTCAAACGGAAATGTTAAGCTTGCACCTAATGGATTTTATAATCCCGATGGCAGCATAAATCTTGATATTAACTCCGGCAATCTTGGTGAAGGAACAATGCTTTATACTTTATCTCACGAGCTTACTCACCACATTCGCAAGTGGTCTCCTGCGAAGTTTAAAGTGTTGGCTGATTTTGTTGTTGAGCAATACAGCGACAACGGAATAAAAATCAAAGACCTTGTTTACGAACAGATGGCAAAAGCTAAAAAGAACGGAAGAAGCATACGCTATGGCACAGCCTACGAAGAGGTAATAGCTGATGCTTGCTCAACTATGCTCTTAGACAGCAACGCTATTGAAAAGCTTGCTCAAAAAGACAAGACCTTGTTTGAAAAGATTAAGAGCTTTATCAAAGATTTTATCGACAAAATTAACAAGTTGTATAAAAACTTCTCTCCTGATGCTAAAGAAGCTCAGTATGTAAGAGACATAAAAGACATGACAGACAAACTCCAAGCTCTTTGGTTTGAGGGACTTGAAGATGCGGGAGAGACATACGGAAAGATTGAAGCGGAGAGTTTGAACCATACAGAATTAAAATATGAATTAAGAAAGGATGAGTCTGGTAAAACATTTGTTTCAGTTGATGAAAACGCTATGGATTTAAATAATGGTCGCAGTATAGCTGAAAATATAAATTTGATATTAAAAAAATTTAATAATATTATCGATGTAAAAGGACAAAAGATAAGAATAAATAAAACGACAAACGGCGAGTGGAGAGTTGGTAGTGCTGCAAGAAAACTTTTGGAAACAGACAGGCAAGCTTATAATGATAAAATTAAAGCAATTGCAAATGCTGACGATATATTAAAAGCTGCTAATAAATGGGTTGGAGAAAAGGTGAAACACACAAGAAAAGACGATATTGTTGAGTTTGCTCGTGGCAATGTTAGATATAAAGTTGCTAACAATGGATATATTGCTGATGTCTTAGTTGCGATAAAAAAGGATGGAAGTGCAGTTCTATATGAACTTGTAGATATTGTTCCGACAAAAATAACAGAGCCATCGAGTTACAAGGGGAAAAAATCCCCACGTAGGCACGATAGCTCTGTCACGAAAGATACTATACCACAAAACTCCGAAAGCAGTCAAGAAAAATTCTCTCTTCGTGAAAGTGTTGAAGAAACAAAAGATTTGGTTGCTGTACATAATCTTTCTGAAGAAAAGCTTTTGAAGAGTCTTCAGCTCGGAGGTTTGCCAATGCCGAGTATTGCTATTATTAGAGCAAAAGAAGGTCATGAAAATTTTGGAACAATTTCTCTTGTTTTTGGCAAAGAAACAATAGATCCTCAGTTTTTCCGCAGCAATAAAGTCTATTCCGGAGATGCATGGACTCCGACGTATCCTCGTATTGAATATAAGATTGATGAAAATGTTGTAGAAAAAGGTGTTGATGAAGTTGAACGCTTAATAAAAAGCAGAGGCTTTGGTAAAGATGATTTTGGTTATCTTTCCTCTATAAGTGAAGACAGCTTTAAATATGGAAATACTGACGAAGTTGCCAACAAAACTGCGTTGCAAGTTGCGTATTTAATTGATAAAGGTATTGATTTTAAACCTGTATACAAAGAAGGGCAACTTTCTGATTTTGGTAGATTTGACAATTTTGTTGTAAAACATATTGCAGAAGCTCTTGGAAAAGAAAGAATCGTAGAACTTCATAATAATTCCAAAGGTGTTAAATCTGCTGTTGAAGAAATACGAAACCTTGCAAATAAATATAAAGCAAATAAATATAAAGATAACGAAAAATTGTTTGCTGAACTTTCAAAAAATCCTTTTTACGGAGAGAATAATTTTGGTTTTTCCCAAGCTCACGAGATTGCAGAAGGTGCATATAAATACTTTAACAGTGGTTCTCGGACAAAAATTGACGAATGGGAAACAAAGAACGAGATAGCGGCTTTGATAGATAAAACTGATTACAAAAAATGGGTAAATAATCTTTTTGATGGGTTTGTTGCAAAAGAAGGAATTCGCAACAACAAGGATTTGTTTACTCCGTCCGGCAATAGAAGAAGTTTTGAAGCTCTTCATTATGAACATAATCTTGAAAATGTCATAAAAGCAATGAAGGAAGAAGGCACAAAAGGAGTAGGAGCTTTTGGCGGTGGAAACATTTTTGGGGCATCAACTACAGAAATTTCCTCTATAGCTGATATTAAAAATAGTGCTGAAAAGCGATTCCGGAGTTTATCTGAAGAAGAGTTTTCTGAAATAAAAAAAGGTTTTGCTGATAGATTCTTTGAGTTAGCAAGTAGCCTTCCTAACAACAAGGATAGTTTTACAGCTACTGATGATGCTGCAAATGTTCTTGTTGAAGCGATATCAAAATATAAGACAAAGAGTGGCATTGCAAATTATATTCGAAGAGAGTGTCAAGGTTGGGCAACGTATTCTGATTATGTTGTAGACGATTTAATAGAACTTGTTTCAGACATACAGCAAATGCCTACTAAATATTTTGAAGCAAAGCCACAAAGAGCTGTTGGTTTTGACGAAGTTAAAGCAGTTGTAATACCTGACAATTCTTCTGCCGAATTGAAGTCTGCATTAAAATCTTTCAATGTGTTAGAATATCAATCCGGCAACGAACAGGACAGAGCTGCTGTTCTCAACTCTATTGAAGATGTTAAGTTCTCCGACAGAGACTCAGATGGCAACACACTTTCAAAAGAGCAACAGGAGTATTTTAGAGATTCTAAAGTCAGAGACAAAAACGGAAATCTTCTCGTTGTCTATCATGGGACACGAAAAGCTGATTTTACTGTATTCAAACGAAACATTAACTTTTTTACCAACAATAAAGAAATGGCAGAAAGCTATGCTCCTGATAGCAAAATGTATACAGGCTATTTGAATATTGTAAATCCGTATGTTATTGATGCAAAAGGAGAAAAATGGTCACGCATACCTATTGATAGCGAAACAAAGAATATGCTTGATAAGTATGGTGCATCAACTTTTAAAGAAGGGGGAAAATGGAGAACTACACCTGCGGACATTGCATCGGCAATAGAAGAGGGTATTGACGATGGCGAGTTCGATTATGACGGCATAATTGTTAGAAATGTTGATGATACAGGAAGTTATTATAAATCTAAAAACAATATTATAGCGAATGATTATATAACTTTTGGCTCTAAACAATTCAAAAACATAGACAACAAAGCTCCTACATCTGATCCTGACATCCGTTATTCTGACCGTGATCCTGACTCTTTTGAAGCGAGACAAGAAATTCAAAAGCAACTTATTAAAGAGAATGCTATTCTTAAAGAAGATAATATACTTCTTAAAGAATTAGTAGCGTTGCAAAGAAAAGTTACAAACGGAACGATTTTGAAAAAATCTTCTGTGGATGCTGTCTCTAAAAAGATAATGAAACAGCTTAATGTTAAAGGTAATACTCAAGAATTATCAAAACTTCTTTCTGATGTATATTCATATATTCTTCGTGGAACAGAAGTGACTTGGGAAGATATAACTGCAAAAGCACAACCGGCAATTAATTGGATTTATGAAAATATGCAAACGGAAAAAGTTGCCGATGAATATACACTTGGCGTACTTAGAGAGATAAGAAAGTCAAGGGTATCTCTTGATGAAACTCAAAAAGCAGAAATAAACGCTGTGTTAGGAAGTTATAAAGATTTTCAAAGGTATACTCTTGGCAGAATTATTATAGCGAAAGACGGACTTTCTATGGATTCTTGGTGGGGTGAAATGAACGAAAAATATCCTAATATATTTGATAGCGACATTTCTTCAAATGATATGCCTACTGCTTTGATTGGAATTCTTGACAACCTATCTAATAGTCTTTATGAGGAAGTTTATAATTATCAATCTGAAATGACAAAACAGGATGTACTTACCGAAATCTATGATGGTTATTGGGATGTGTCTACATTACATACTGTTGCGGACCAAAATCAAAAGAAGATAAACGAACTTAAGGCTAAACACAAAGAAAAATTGTCAAAAGTTAGATCTTCGCATAATAAAAAGATTATTGAGCTGAAGAATAAACACAAGCAAGAAATAAAAGAGATAAAAACTGCCTTAAGGGAAAAAGCTCTTCAAAAAGAGCAAGACATCAGGACTAAATACCAAGAGGCAAGGCAGAAGTCTATTGAAGGCAGAGAAAAGACTGCAATGCGACATAAGATTCAAAGGGTTATAATGGAGCTTGACGGTATGCTCCGTCATGGCACAAAAGAAAAGAATGTAAAGGTCGGCTTGCAAAAGGTCGTGGCTGATGCTGTTCAAGCTATCAACGCAGACACGGTTAAACTTGAAGCTTTGAGAAAAGCTTATGCTGACATTCGCTACGGAAAGAGCGAAAATGTTCCTGCTTATTATATGGAAGAAGCGGCTCAAATTGAGCAAAAAATTGATGAAGTTATCGATTTAGTTGGTGACACACCAATGAGCAAAATGAGCCTTGAACAGCTTAATTCTGTATACAATATGTACAGAATGGTTTTGACTACAGTTCGGAACGTCAATAAGGTTTTTAGAGAAAACAAATTGGAAGACCTTAGAGTTAATGCTGAGGCTGTAATGGTTGAAGAGAGTAAGTTGCCGAAACTGAAAGAAGAACGCTTAAAAGCAATAGAAACTGTTAGGAAGTATATGTGGAATGAGATGATTCCTGTTTATGCTTTTGAAACATTAGGTTCTAACACACTAAAAAAATTCTTTTGGGATACGGTTGAGGCTCAAAATGTATTTGCAAGGGATGTTGATGAGGCAAATACCGTTGCTAAGAACGCAAGAAAAAAATACGGATATAAAACTTGGGATCGTAGTAAGATTTACGAATTCACGCTTGAAGACGGAAAAGTACTGCGAATGAATTTAGAACACATGATGTCGGTATATGCTTACTCTAAACGAAAACAAGCAATATCGCATATGACAACCGGAGGCTTCTTCTTTAATGATGATGCAACTTTTCGTAAAAAAGGAGGAGTGATATCTTTAATCAGCTCTCAAGAAGAAGGTTACAAGGTTAGTGCTGAAACTTTAGCAAAGATAAAAGACAAGATGTCCGAAGTTGCAAAGGGAAGTATTGAGTATGTTGACGAAATGCAATCTTATCTCACTGATATGGGAGAGAAGGGTAACGAGGTATCAAGAGTTATATGGGGAATAGACATCTTCAAAGAAAAGGTGTACTTCCCTTTAAAATCTGTAAAAGACTTCGTATTTCAAACAAATCAACCAACTCAAGAAACATCTCTTAAAAATGACGGAATGACAAAAGAAACTAAACCTAACGCAAGCAATCCTATAGTGTTGGATAGCTTTGATGATATATGGGCATCACATGTTAACAGAATGAGTCAATATCATGCATTTGTAATTCCGATTGATAACCTTAATAAGGTGTACAACTACGGCACTTGGTTGGGAGATAGCTCTAAATCTGTATCGACAATAATTGGAAGTAGGCACGGAAAGGCGGCAAATGAATACTTAACACAATTTATTCAAGATTTAAATGGAGGCATTTCTGTAAAAGGAGCTTCTAATCCGCTTATGAATATGTTTGGTAAATTCAAAAAAACAGCAGTTGCTGCTTCTACTTCTGTTGTTGTCCAACAGCCTACTGCGGTTCTCAGAGCAACAGCTATGATTGATCCTAAGTATTTTGCCGGCAAGCCTAATGTTCATATGATTAAGAATTACGAGCAATTAAAGAAATACGCTCCTATTGCAATCATCAAAGAAATCGGTGGCTTTGATGCCGGAGCGGGAAGACAGGCAACAAACTGGCTGAACGATGACACAAAGCAAGGTATTGATAAAGCTTTACAAAAGATTGATGATATATCAATGTTGGGAGCTGCTTGGGGAGATATTCTTGGATGGTGTACTATTTGGGATGCTGTTAAGAGAGAAGTTAAAGCCAACAACAAGGGGATGGATGTTAACTCAGAAGAGTTTTTGAACCTTGCCGGTAAACGATTTACAGAGGTTATCGTTTACACTCAGGTTTATGATTCTACCTTGTCACGAAGTGGCTATATGAGGAGTAAACACGATTCTGTGAAGATGCTTACAGCATTTATGGGCGAGCCTACAGTTTCCGTCAATATGATGTACAACGCAGTGCTTCAAGCCAAGAGAGGCGGTAAGGGTATGAAAGCGAAAGCGGTAAGGACTATCGGAGCAGTATACCTTGCCCAAATAGCCGCATCGGCTGCTGCCTCTGCGATTTACGCTCTTCGTGATGATGACGAAGAAGAAACTTATATGGAGAAGTTTGCCGAAGCTTGGTCTGATAAGATGCTTGGTAAATACGCACTTACAGGAGAATTAAATCCTCTTACACAGCTTCCGGCTGTCAAAGATATTATTTCTATTTTTGAAGGTTGGGATGTTGAGAGAACTGACATAGCAGTTATTAAAGATATCAAGGATGCCTTTGACGGACTCTTTAGTGACAACAAATCCACATGGAGAAAGATAGAGGACTTCTCAGGAGCAATAGCATCCCTGTTCGGATTACCGGTTAAAAACATTCTTCGTACAGGTCGAGAGATGTACAATGCAGTTAATGCAATATTCAGTGATGTTGAAGGTGGGAGCTTTGGAGAGGCTTTTGTCAGAGGTATGACAGGTGAGAAGAAATCCAAACCTAATAAGCTCTATGATGCCATCGTTAACGGAGACGAAAAAATGCTGAAGATACTTAGAGAAGGTTACGATGATGATTCTGCCTACGAGACTGCGGTTAAGAAAGCTCTTCGTGAGAATGATCCGAGAATTAAGCAAGCAGCACAGGCAGGATACGATGGTGATGTGGCTGAAAGAGTCCGTATTGCTAAAGAAATCATAGCCGAAGGTAACTTCTCTCAAGATATAGTTGTTGAGGCTATCAATGCTGAAGTTAACGCTATCAAGAAAAAACTGGACCCGGAAGAAGACGAAACAGAAGATGCCGAAGAGAAAAAGTCTGTTTATAGCACAAAAGATATCTCTATTGCTCTTGAGGATGGTGATGCTGCTCTTGCTAAAGAAATCATCGCTGATATAGTGTCAGTTAAAGTTGAAAATTATATGGCAAAAGACGAGGATTTGAAGCAAAAAGAAGCGGAGAAAAAAGCAAAGACTTCTGTTAAAAGTTCGTTGAGTGAATATTGGAAAAAGTTATATATCGAGGCTTATAACGCTAAAGATACCGATGAAATGAGGCGAATTAGATTTGTGCTAAAGGACACAGGACTTTATGGAACTGCAAATGACATCATAAGCACTTGCAACAATTGGGTAAAAGAATCAAGGAAAAAATAATCATTTAGGGGGGGAGAGCATAGCTCTCTCCCTATGCTATTATGCTCAAAAAGAAGGAGGCAGCACAGCATGAAACATTCAAAAGTTACATTCAACTTAGACTTAGGCGATATTTTTTCTGACATATCTATACCAATCAAAAAGACGGCTAAAGTATTAAATATAATACTTATG
>JAFZEI010000064.1 GCA_017560765.1 Clostridia bacterium
ATCGCCGAAAACAAACAATGTTTCAATTTCTCCGGACTCAATTTTTGCCTTTTGTTTGGCATCTAAAGCCTTTACTCCTAATTTTGCCAATGCCTTGTCATTAACACCGATTGTGAGCTCGCTTACATCACTTACCTTACCGTTTTTAACTGCCGCAAACTCTACAGAAGCTCTGTATTTCTCCGGAATAGGCTTTCCGACTGAATTCGATGCTACAAACGCAGGCATAATAGCCACTGTAAATGCCAAAATATCCTCAACTTGCTTTTCTGAACAAGATGCCGAAATCAGCACGCCAATCTTTCCGGCAGAAATAGCTCCGCTCTTGAGAATCTTTCCGAAGGCCTTTTGTACACCTTCCATTGCATTGCCCAGTGTAAATCTCTCAGGAAGCACAAAACGGCCTCTCTCACAAAGAACATCAGCGTTCTTGCCTGCCATAGGAACAGCTTTCGTTATTGCATTACCGTAATGTGAAATCATCATATCACATCCTGCAGAACACATATTACATTTATGAACAAACATATTCTCCGGGAGAGGAACAGCCTTCATTCCGTTCATATTCTCTGTCAAAGCACCTGTGGGACATACAGAAACACACAAACCGCAAGACATACAATCTGCTTGATTAAGAGGAAGCCCCATAGCAGGTTGTACAGTTGTATCAAAACCTCTGTCAACCAATCCCAAAACGCCTCTTCCCGTTACTTCTTCACAAGCACGAACACACAAACCGCAAAGAATACATTTATCTGTATCTCTTGTAAAGTACTCGGAACGAACCTTCATATCTGCTCTTTTATGCTTATATCCGCCAATTCTTTCAGGCTTAACATCATATCTGTTGGCATAATTAATTAAGCGGCATTCATAGTAATCCAAACAACCGCATTCCAAGCATCTTGCTGCTTCTTTCTCAGCCTCTTCTCTTGAGAATCCTAACATAAAATCATTAAAGTCATTTTTTCTTTCCTCAGCAGAACGATGTTTCATCTGAACTCTTGCATCACTTCCGCGGAAAGCATACTCTTCTTTAATATCATCTTTTGTCAGTGTTCTCTTTGAATAGAATGAATTATCTTCATTTTTTACTGCGGTCGGAATATCTCCGCTCGCCAAATATGAATCCACGGCAACAGCTGCTTTTTGCGCCTCAGCTATCGCTGCAATGGCAATTCCGGGACCTCTGTTTGTAACGTCACCACAAGCAAATACTCCCTTAATTGATGTAGCAAATGTATTATCATCAGCAACAATAGTATTTTTTCTTGTAAGCTCAAGACTTTCAAAGCCCTTAACATTACAACTTTGACCGATTGCCATGATAACTGTATCAATATCGATAATGTCAAATTCTCCCTCTATTGGCACAGGTGCGCGTCTGCCGCTGGCATCAGGCTCTCCAAGCATCATTTTTTGAGCTTTAACTTTTGTTGCCTTGCCATTTTCACCAATAATTTCAACAGGGTTGCAAAGGAATTTAAAGATTACGCCCTCTTCCTCTGCTTCTTCAATCTCTATTTGTTCAGCAGGCATTTCAGCGCGTGTTCTTCTATATAAGGTGTAAACTTCTTCTGCTCCGGCACGAACTGCACTTCTGCAAGCATCCATTGCAGTATTACCGCCGCCTACTATTACAACTTTCTTGCCAATATTGGGAATATTTCCCATATTAACTTCACGAAGGAAATCTATACCGCCCATTACGCCGTCAAGATCCTCTCCGGGAATTCGCATTTTACTGCTTATCCAAGCACCGATTGCAACAACAACAGCATCGTATTTAGCTGATAAATTCTCAAGGGTATATTCTCCCTCACCGATTTTTACATTGTTATGCATTGAAATTCCCATAGAAGCCAAAAGCGCAACTTCTTCAGCAATTACAGCTTGAGGCAGTCTGTATTCAGGGATTCCGTAGCGGAGCATACCACCCATTTCAGGCATCATGTCAAATACATCCACTGTGTGACCTTTGCTTCTCAAAGAAGAAGCCGCCGTAAGTCCTGCCGGTCCGCCACCTATCACAGCAACCTTTTTTCCTGTTTCTGCTGCAACAGCAGGTTTATAGGCGTCTTTTCCTTTTTCAAGGTTAACTTCTGCAGCAAATCTCTTGAGGTTTGCTATTGAAACGGGCTCTTCTAAAGCTGCTCTGCGGCATGCCTTTTCGCAAGGATGAGGACATACACGTCCGATTGATGCAGGCAGAGGAATTTTCTCCATTATCAATTTAATAGCTTCTTCCGCATATCCGTTTGCAATCAAACCTACATATCCTTGGCAATCTGTGTGTGCGGGACATTCCAACATACAAGGAGGACGACAATCACCTGTGTGGTCTGTCATAAGTAATTCAAGAGCGATTTTCCTTGCCTGAACTACTCTTGCAGACTCCGTGCAAATTTCCATTCCTTCAAATTGCGGGCCTACTTCGGTAGAACAAGAACGCATCAATTTGCCGCCTTTAGCATTTTCTACCACACATACACCGCATGCACCATAGCACTTAACCTTATCATTGTGACAAAGCGACGGAATATCTATGTCGTATCTCTTTGCTACATTTAAAAGGAGCTCACCTGCTTCTGCTTCAACTTCTATATTGTTAATTTTAAAATGTATACTCATTTCAATTCTTCCTTTCTTCTCTTACACAATCAAACGTGAATTGCGCCGAATTTACAGGATTCTCTACATTTACCGCACTTAATACATTTTTCTGTATCAATAACATGTGGCTCTTTTACTTTACCTGAAATAGCTCCTACAGGGCACTGTCTGGCACAAAGTGTACATCCGCGACATTTATCAGCATCAATCTGATATGTAATTAAGCTTGCACAATGTCCTGCAGGGCATTTTTTATCATAAATATGCGCTTCATATTCGTTACGGAAATATTTAATTGTTGTCAACACCGGATTGGGAGCAGTTTGACCAAGACCGCAAAGTGCGCCATCTTTAATTGTCATACAAAGCTCTTCGAGAAGTTCAATATCGCCGTCACGTCCTTCACCGTTTACAATTCTGTTAAGTATTTCCAGCATGCGCTTTGTTCCTATACGGCAATGAATACATTTTCCGCAAGATTCCTTTGCTGTAAAGTCGAGGAAAAATCTTGCCATATCCACCATACATGTTGTCTCATCCATAACAACCATACCACCGGAACCCATGATAGCTCCTGTAGCCGATAATTTTTTGTAGTCGATAACTGTATCTAAAAGCTCAGTAGGAATACATCCTCCGGATGGGCCTCCCATCTGTACTGCTTTAAATTCTTTATTATTTCTGATGCCTCCGCCTATATCGAAAATAACGTCACGAAGTGTTTTTCCCATAGGAATCTCAACAAGACCGCCTCTTTTTATTTTACCTGTTAAGGCAAAAACTTTAGTTCCCTTGCTGTCTTCCGTTCCCATTGCGGCAAACGCCTCACCGCCATTAGACAAAATCCATGCTACATTGGCAAATGTTTCTACGTTATTAATATTTGATGGTTGCTGCCAATATCCCTTTTGTGCCGGGAAAGGAGGTTTGAGTCTCGGCATTCCCCTTTGTCCTTCAAGAGATTCAATAAGAGCCGTTTCCTCTCCGCAAACAAATGCTCCTGCACCTGCTTTGATTCTCATTTTGCAAGAAAAACCACTGCCCGCAATATTATTACCTAAAAATCCTCTTTCTTCTGCCTGCTTAATAGCATTTGTAAGACGGACAATAGCCAACGGGTATTCCGCACGTACATAAACAACTGCTTCGCTTGCTCCGATTGCGTATGCACCAATCAGCATACCTTCTATCAAATTATGAGGATCACTTTCAATAACCGCACGATCCATAAACGCACCGGGATCTCCCTCATCTGCATTACAGATCAAATACTTTTGCTCACTTTGAGACTGTCTGGCTGCATTCCATTTAAACCATGTTGGGAAGCCTGCTCCTCCTCTACCTGCCAGGCCTGATGTTTTAATTACTTCAATTACCTGCTCAGGAGTCATTTCTTCTAAAACTTTTGTAAGAGCTTTATATCCGCCGGCTTGAATATAATCATCTATGCTCTCCGGATTGATAATTCCGCAATTTCTCAAAGCAATTCTCGTTTGCTTTTCTAAAAAGGCCTTGTCTTCATCTTTAAGCTCATATTTTTTAAGCAATTCGTTTTCAAAATCTTTTTCTTCAAGAGCTTTTGAGAACTCCGGTAAAATGTCTGCACTAACTTTGCAATATGTTCTTTTTATTCCGTCATGAATTACATCCACAATAGGTTCTAAGTAACACATTCCTATACATCCTGTTATGGAAATTTCTGCAAAGCTTGTATTTTCTTTGAAATAGTCATAAATTTTTCCTGCACCTGCAGCAATACCGCAACTGCCTTGACCAACTACTATCTTCATATATTTCACGCCTCACTTTTCTCTCTTAACTCTTTTAAAATTTTCTTTACTTTATCAGGAGTAAGGGAACCGTATGTTTCGTCATTTATCATCATTACAGGTGAAAGACTGCAGCAACCAAGACAAGCAACAACTTTGAGTGAAAACAATCCGTCATCTGTTGTATCTCCGTCTTTAATTCCCAATTCTTCACAAATAGTTTCTTCAATTTTCTTTGCTCCGTTTACATGACAAGCAGTACCGCAACATAAAAGAATCAAATACTTACCAACAGGCTTAAAACGGAATTGAGTATAAAATGTTGCAACTCCCAACACCTTTGCAGGCTTAATACCTGTCTCTTCAGCTATGTGCCATAACACGTCTGTAGGCAAATAGCCATATATTTCCTGTGCATGTTGAAGTATTGTTATAAGACTTCCCGGTACTTTTGCATATTCTTCAAGTACAGGTGCCAACAAGGCATAATCATGCTTTTCTTTACATTTACAGTTCTCACAATGTTCCATTTTCGCTCTTACTGTCCTTTCTGCCAATAATATAAAAATTAAATTACGCTGTTATTTCTTCGCTACTTGGAGTTCCTTCAGCAGGTCCCTCAGTAGGAACTTCTGTAGGCTCCTCAGTTGGTTCCTCGGTAGGCTCTCCCGTTGGCTCCTCAGTAGGCTCTCCTGTAGGCTCCTCGGTTGGTTCGCCTGTAGGCTCCTCAGTTGGCTCTCCTGTAGGCTCCTCAGTAGGCTCTCCTGTAGGCTCCTCGGTTGGCTCACCTGTAGGCTCCTCAGTTGGCTCTCCTGTAGGTTCCTCGGTTGGCCCTTCTGTAGGCTTCTCAGTTGGCTTCTCAGTAGGTTTTTCTGTAGGCTTTGCAGTAGGTGCCTGTGTTTCCGTATTCTGCGTAGGTGTTTCCTCAGGAGTTTCCGTAGGTGCCTGTGTGGAATCCGCAGATGGTGTAGGCATCATGCTTGCCGAGCTGTTCGGGGCTTTTGTTGCGCCATCTCCCGGGTCCTTAGATGCATTATAAATCTTTACACCTAAAAATGCCAAAACAATTACTACCAAAATACAACAACCAAAAGTAATAAGAGCCGGCCAGATTTTTTCATTCTCCGAGTCTGAACTAAGACCGAGGAATTTCTTTATTTTGTCTAAAAAGGCCGTATTGCTCTTTTCGGTAGCTTTTGTGCCGTTTTTTCCCATATTTTCTGCAGCTTTTGAAGCGCCTTCTGCAACTGCTGCACTTCCGACTGCACCGCCGGCAATCGGTGCTGCAGCTTTTTCATGGGAATCTGCTCTTATAACCATGATTGAAGTATCGTCTTCGAAACCTTTTTCTGCTGCTGCAGTCATCATTTTATCGACAATCTGGCTCAAACTTTTTGAGTTTTTTACCATTTCACAAATATTTTCCTCTGAAACATTTTCACAGAAAGTGCTGTTACAAATTAAGAAAATGTCTCCATGTTTTATTTCTGCTTCGGAATAATACGGCTCCGGCTGTTTTTCTTCCGGCAGTATTCCAAGATATTGTATCAGCTTATTTCTCTTAGAGTGATGTTCTAATCTTTCCCTATCAATAACGCCGTTTTTAAACATCAAATAAGCATAATTATGTTCTTCTGAAAGTTTGCTGAGCCTGCCTTTTCTAAAAAGAAAAATCCTTGTGTTTCCCAAATTACACGTAATTAATGCATTTTCATATATTCCAACTACTGCAATTGAAGCATGGATATCATTATCAGGTAATTCTGTTGCCTTTACAGTTACTGCCTCATTTGCACTATGAATAAATTCCTCGATATATGAATACAGAGTATCTGCTGCTTTATCATACTCATCACTAATTTTTTCTTCTGAAACAGTTTTGTGAAGTGCTTCAAGCTTTTTTACTGCTATTAAAGATGCTTCATCTTCATATCTTTCAGCACCAAAGCCTTCTGCTATTGCATAAAACTGCAATCCTTCCTGTTCTTTTTTTTGCCTCAAAAGAATCTCAGAAGATTTATATTCTTCTGTTATGTATTTTGAATTAAGGTATATATTGTTGCTGTTATATTCTTTACTATTGCCAGGGCATGTTGCCGCTACCGCTCTATAAAACATAATTAGCACCCCTATCATTTCATTAAATTTACCCAAACTTTATTATAACACAAAAAAATGACGTAGCAAACTGTTTTTGTTGGCTACGTCAATATAAATCATCTGTTTTTATGCTTTTTCTGAATAAATATAATTCAATCTACCATATGGTGCAGCATCGCCATCAATATAAAAAGTCCAAATATCAAAATTACCTTGTTCGTCTTTTTGGTAATTGTCAACCCACTTAAACTGAATATCAATAAGCGTCTTCCCATTATTATCCGGTATACCCATATCTTTTCTTTCTATGGCTAACATCATTTTATTACCTTCAACTTTAATTTGTACATTTCCTGCTTTTTCCCATCCCCAACCATCACCGGTTGCCTTGGATAATGTACCGTTTTTTCCGTCAGGAGAAACTATATTTACAGCATAATCATAGCCGTACCAACTTTTTTTATTTTCCGCACCTGAGTCTATAAATAATGTCATCCAATTTTCGTCTGTCATTTCTGTTAAAACTTCTGCCGTATCAACATAAAAATAAATATAGTTGCTGTCATGTGCTACTTTCATATTAACAATATCATTACGACCTGTTGTATTTGTATACTCCAAAGATCCGAAACCTTTTTCTTGACGGTCAATTATATCATTTTTATAATCCTGATATTTTGCAGAAATCGTTTTTGTATCCCATTGACTAAAATCACCATTAATATCAATCGATATATCATCACCTACATAAACTCTGCCTTCTGCACCTTTGTATTTCCTTATGTACTCTACCATTTGCATATAGTAATTATCGCCAAAGACACTCGCCGCAGGCTCAATATCTCGGCTGGTGTTATAGTCTGCACAATCTACAAAAACAATTGGGCTGCTTCCGCCCGGTTCCTGTCTTTGTGCTACCCATTCATTCCAACCTGTTATAAATATCATTTCTGGATCCTGTGCAATAGCGAACTCCCATTGTTCCGCAAAATTATATCCGTATAAAATGGCATCTTTCGATGTATCATTTGCTCCGTCATGCCAACATCTTGTCCTGTCGTTTGCTCCATACCAAGCTGTCTTACTAAAGCATACTGTGGCGGAATGCTGTGCAACAGAAACATTGACAACCTCTTTTCGTCCATCTCTGCCATATACTGCTTTTTCCGTAAGTGACCTACTGAATTCCATCCAAGGAAAACCATTATCTATTTTTGATTTTGTAGGCCATTGTGACGATTTAATTGTAAAGTACTCCTTTAATTCATTTGAAGCTTCTGAAACATTGCCCACAATCATAGGCTTATTATCCCATTGATACCATAATTCTGATAATCTTGGATATTTTTTATTCAATTGTTTATTTTTATATATACCTGCATAAATGGTTTGCATGGTTCTTCCTGAAGAAGAATTTGTATAAAAAGCTATTTTAGGAACATCTACTCCCATTTCCAAATACTCATACCATACTGAAATAAGATCTTTAACTCTTGATTCATATACAACACCATTTGTTGTATCAAAAACAATAAAGTCCACACCTGCATCTGTAAGCATTTGCAAATGCTTTCTCATTACCCATTTATCCTTAGTAAGATAATATCCGAAAAGAGGCTCTCCCCAAAAATGATGTGCGCCTTGAGGGCCACCGCCGGATTGTATCCAATCTTTTTCTGTTTTAATCGCATTTGGATTATTCTCTGCAATAACACTATTATCGTAAGGTCCGCCTTTTCCATGCTCTCCCATCCACAAAAAATAGAAAATGCCAACTTTACGGTCTTTTTCATCTCCGACAACCGTATTGCCTTCAACTACACGGCCCAAATCATCTATACCGCCGTATGCACCGTTTAACTCAACAAAAGGGCCCTCGTATCTTTTATAAACTTTTTGAGGTGTTACATTATCTGAAGTTGTATTGCCGCATGAAACAAAACCAACCATCATAGAAAAAGTAACTAATAAACATAACAACTTCTTTATCATAATTTTCCTCCTTGCAAACAGTATAACAAAAGGCTATTTTACTGTCAAACTATTGAATTACTGCAATTTCTGCAACAGACCTAAATCTAAACGGCAAAGCTGAACAACCAATTCCTGATGTAATATACATTCTTATATCGTTATATTCTTGCAAACCATAAAATATTTTTTTCTTAGGTAAAATATCTTTTTTTAATAAAGCAAATTCTATATTAAAAGGCACTCTCATTTGCCCTCCGTGTGTATGTCCTGCCAATAATATCTCCGGTGCATTATTTTTATTAAGATTAAGTACCATATCAGGATTATGAGTCAAGATAATGAGCTTTTTATTACTTTTTTCTGATTCTTCTTTCCATTTTTTTGTCAAATATCCGCAATCTGACTTATTGCTTCGAAAATCCTCCAGCCCGCCGAATAACCAATTTTTGTATATAAATACAGAGTTTTCCAAGACACTGATTGTGCTTGCCAAATTTTGGAGTTTTTTTATATATTCTTCCTTTTTATACTTTTGATTCTCAAAAATCATGTTATCGTGATTACCTAATGTAATTAAAATAGGACAACTTATTCTGTTTGACAAATTTGTCAAAAACGCCTCAACTCTGTAAAAATACTTCATTTTACTGCATAAGTCACCTGTAATTACAATTACTTCAGGTTTTACCTCACATATTTTTTCTATAATTTCGCGGTGATTTACTAAAACAGTATCAAAATGCAAATCAGAAAGTAAAACAATTTTTACTCCAAGATTAACACTAACTTTTTTTATAACCAGTTTTTTTGCTTGCTTATACATGAAAAAACAAGCTAAGAGAAATAATAATATCATTTTTGTTTCTTTTTCTTTTTGTTTTGTCGCAATCCTGCAATTGTAATATCTTTTTTAAAGAATATCAAAACTGCCATACTAACAAGACCATATACTATTGCAATACATGATAAAGCAAAAAAGGTATATGCTAAATATTTTATAAGATCTGACCAGCGAAATTCTCTTTTCTTTTCTATATTATCTATTTCTACTATACCTATAGTAGCATTTCCTACGTCGGCCGTTGCAGTTTTATTCGGTGCAGGAGTAATAACAGCATTTCCTTCTGTGTATAACGGTGGTATGGTAAAATCATACAAATAATCAATTACCTGCGATGATGTAGGTGTAGGTGTAAGTGTAGGTATAATCGTAGGAGTCGCTGTTGGCATAGGAGTAACTTCCGGTGTTACAGTTTCATCAACCTCAGGTGTCGGTGTATTTTCTGCTGTGGCTTCAATTGTAGGTATTATTGTGGGAGTATTTTGCACATCAGGTTGTTCTGAAGCTTCTTCACCCGTTTGTGTCACAGACGGAATCTCCGCGGTACCATCAGGCGATGGTGTTTCCGAAAAAACAGTAATATTAAAAGATAAAAATAAAGTACAAAGCACAAATAAAACTACCGATGCAAAGCCCTTATAATTATTCGTTTTTTTGATAACATTTTTAAACATTTTTTTCACCAATAAAATTATTCCCCAATAACGTATGGGCCTCTTTGCATTTTCTTTGTTTTATATCTGCCCCAAAGAACATATCCCACCAATATTCCTACCCACAAACCTATAACCAATGCTGTAAGCAACCAAAAAATAAAAGCTCCGGGAGTAATAACACTCTCATTGTTATTTTTATTTGATGATATAGGCTTAGATGTAGGTATTATACCCGTATTTTCACTGTTTTGTAAAGTCGGTGAACTATTTCCCGGTTTTTCTGTTTGCTCTGAAGCATCAGGATTTAAAACACCTGTTGCAACATATTCTCCCATTTCAGTTATATTAAAAATAATCATGTCAGTATCAGAATCAGTTGCAATTTTATATACACCTTCTTCTGTTACTTTAAAAATTGTGATATTCTGATACTTTTCAAAAATACTCTTTTTTTCAATTTTTATATCCATTGAATCTTTAGAATCAATCTCCCTGCCATTCATCCTGAGCACTAAACTAAAATATGCAAAAATATCTTTATCTCCTTCTTGTGCCCTTATAGCCTGTATTGCTTTTACCGACAACTCGTTAATGTTTTTATTGGTTGCACTGATAGCCAAATTTTCATTTGCAACTCTGTTATCTGAATAATTAGCCGTTAAAGCAAAATCTCCGAAAGAATTAATAATATTTAGAACAGGAGTTGGTGAAGCGTTGGAATTTTCAGTAGGTACAGCAGTTTCAGCACAAACATAAATTGTACCTACCGCTAAATTGAACACCAATATTATTAATAAAACAAATAAAGACTTACGAAAAGTTTTCATTTTTTCCCTTTCTGTCCTTTAAACAAAAACGGACCCAAAAAGAGTCCGTTTTATCATTTCGAATTAAATATTTACTCACATTGTAGAGAATACACTGTCGTTGAGCTCTTTAATTACATCTTCTTTTTTACTTGTAACTTTATATTTGTCACCTTTTTCATTAACAAGAGCTTCTAATTTTTCTACAGCCTTGTCCTCTTTCCATTTTGCCTCAATCTGGTCTTTAATACTGTCTGCAGCACCTTCCTTTGATTCTTTGGAATTCTCGTAGTCTGTGATAGATTCTGCACGTACAACAAAAATCGCTGTCTGAGTTTCAACAATTTCAAGCTCAGTCATAACAGTATTCTCTTCTTTTGTTTCCTCTTTTTCTTCTCCGGCCTTTGCCTCAGGTTTAGCTGAGTCTTCTGCTGCTTTCTTTATAATCTTTGTACGATCTGCATTCCAAATCATAGAAAGTGCGTAATCTGTTATTTCTTCGATTGTACTGGGTTGTGCATTATTAATCTCACTTAAACCACCTGAAGTACTTGATGAAGAATCGTCAGACTCTGCCTTTATATAATCTATAAATGAAAGGTTTTCTTGGTCTACTGTTTTATTGCCATCTTTATCAAGAATGAACTCGCCTTTATCATCCTTTTTATATGTGCTCATCGTTTTGCCGGAATTATAAGTATCTACAATTTCCTGTGCATATTTCTTTGCTTCTTCGTATGCCTTGTTATATTTATCAAGCTTTGTCTGATAATCTTGTGCCTTGTCATCAGTCGGTTTTTCTACTCCAACATCAATTTGGAAACTACGAACACCTATTTTTCTATAGTCATCAGGATTCTCGTCATATATTGCACGAAGCTCTGCGTCAGAAGGATTCATTTCATTTTTTAAATCTGTTTTATATTTTTCTATTGTACTTTGAATTATAGCAAAATCTTTATATTCAGAAAGATTCATACCACCTAAGAAATATGACTCAACGAGTTCTTCTGAATAACCATAACTGATATATTGGTTATAATACTGCGTAATATTTGTCTTGAGATTATTCTTTTCTTCTGAAGATAACTTATATCCCTTTGCTCTTGCAAGTCTGTACTGTGCCTTAAACTGTCTTGCAGCATCCAATGCATCATCAGCTGCAGCTACTTTTCGCTCATTTGTCCAGAAATCTTTGTACAATTTTTCTTGTTCTTCGGTAGTCATTTCATCGAACTCTTCGGGCTTTTCAAAATCCTCTTCTTGCATATCATACATAGCTTGTTGCAAGAAATAGAGGTATTCATACTCATAAATTTTAAGCCCGTCCACTTTAGCAATATAGCCTGTAGTTAATGTAATAATAAGTACAATTGCTAAAACTACTGCTACAAAAGCTCCGAGACCTACTGAAATCCAAGTTATTAACTTATTGTCATAACTCTTTTTGTTCTTTTTGTTTTTTTTGTTAATTTTCTTATCGGCCATTTTATACCGCTCCTCGTATATAATTTAAATAAATAAACACTCATCTGTTTATACAGTGAAAAATCGCTTATAACATTATATATTCGTTTTCTATTTTTTGCAATGGTAAAATTTAAAAATGTCACTTACAAAACATAAAATTTCGTCTAAACTTTCCTTTCCTTTAAGTTTATATGACAAATACGGCTCGTCGCTTGAAATAAATTTAATTCGAGAACCATATTTTGCCATAAAATCTGTTCCGCCTGCCATGCTCTTGATTATTGCATAAAATGCTTTACTATCTGATGTTACCATAAATTGGACTGAATCCTTTTTTTCTATCACAGAACTTATACCGCATTTTGCACAAACGTACCTTATTCTTGATATTTTAATAAGATTTTCAACATTTTGAGGCACATCTCCATACCTGTCAATCAACTCGTCTGTAATTTCATACGCATCATTTTCAGTTTCAACACGTGAAATTTTTTGATAAATTTCAAGCCGTGCCTCTTCATCTGCTATATATTCAGGGCTTATATATCCATCAACACAAAAATAAACACTTACTTGTATCTTTTCCTCCGGAATATTGCCTGCTTCTTCTTCTACAACCTCGCTTAAAAGCCTACAATATGTGTCATATCCCACAATGGCAAGCTGGCCGTGTTGTCTTTCTCCCAAAACACTTCCTGCGCCGCGTATTTCCAAATCGCGCAAGGCAATTTTAAAGCCTGAGCCAAATTCCGTAAAATCCCTGATAGTGCGCAATCTTTTTTCTGCATTTTCATTGAGAGTTTTATCCTTTTTATACGTTATATACGCATACGCTGTCTTACCTGAACGTCCGACACGGCCTCTTATCTGATAAAGCTGTGCCAATCCCATATGGTCACTTTCTTCTACTATAATAGTGTTTACATTTGGCATATCCAGACCTGATTCAATTATTGTGGTACACAAAAGAACATCATATTCTCCCCTGTAAAATGCTTCCATTACAGCTTCCAGTTCTCTTTCTCCCATTTGTCCGTGTCCTACTGCAATTCTTGCCTCCGGAATAATTTCCTGCAGCTGTCTTCTTTTTTCCTCTATAGACTTAACTTTATTGTATAAATAAAATACCTGACCTTTTCTGCCCATTTCTCTGTAAATGGCATTTTTTATCATACCCGGCTCCCATTCAGCCACATACGTTTGAACAGGATGTCTGTTCTGTGGGGGATCCTCCAATAAGCTTATATCTCTTATGCCGGAAAGGGACATGTGTAATGTTCTTGGTATCGGTGTTGCCGAAAGAGTAAGAATATCTACCTCCGGTCTATCTTTTTTTAACTTTTCTTTATGCATTACACCAAATCTCTGCTCTTCGTCAATAATAACAAGCCCTAAATCTTTGAATTTGACATTACCTTTAATAATACTGTGAGTTCCCACAAGAATGTCTATTTTACCTGATTCAAGCTCGCTCGAGATTCTTTTCTTCTCTGCATTTGTGCGAAATCTGCACAAATAGTCTATTTTAACGGGAAATTTACTAAATCTTTCTACAAAATTCTTATAATGTTGCTGTGCTAAAACTGTTGTAGGTACTAAAAATGCAACTTGTTTTCCCTCACATACTACTTTAAACGCTGCTCTGAGAGCAACCTCCGTTTTTCCGTAGCCCACATCTCCACATAACAAACGTTCCATCGGATGGTCTTTTTCAAGATCTGCTTTAATTTCCTCAGTACATCTTAATTGGTCATCCGTTTCCTCATAAGGGAAATATTCTTCAAATTCATTTTGCCACACCGTATCACGTGAATACGCATATCCTTTAATTTTTGAGCGTCTTGCATACAATTCAACAAGTTCTTTTGCATACGTTCGCAAAGATTCTTTTACCTTAGCTGTTGTGCGATTCCATTCTGCAGAGCCAAGTTTATTTAGTTTTGGATTAATTCCTTCCGGTCCTATATATTTTTGAATACTATCCAATTGTGGTGTGGGTACATATAATACACCGTCATCACGATAATTTATTTTTATATAATCCTTACGAATGCCATCTACTTCCACTGTTTCGATTTTTTCAAAACGTCCTACTCCGTGAACCTCGTGCACTACTAAGTCTCCCGGTTCAATTTCCGTAAAATTAGATATAGGTTTACCTTTTAATTTTTTTCTGGAAGCAATACGTTCCCTTTTAAACAAAGAATCATCCGAAAAAACTGCAAATTTTATATCATCACATATAAAACCTGAAGAAAGACCATGCTTTGAAACCAATATTCTTACTGTTTTAGGTATTACATTTTCTTCCTGCAAGCTTAAAAATCTGTTTTTCTTTCCATCACTATCAGTTACAAGCAGTGTTGTGTAATTGCTTGCGGCGAGCTCTTGTACGGAATCCAGCAGCATTTGTAAATTTCCGCCAAACGGGTCTGTACTTCTGCAAGGAAATTGTAATATTTCACAATTTTTCCTGTCCGATAAAAATTTATCAACATATATAATATTACAGGATGCTTTTTCACATAAATCTTCCGCTTGCTCTGAACTCATTACAATATCATACGTTTTGCCTAAAATACCTATTGTTTCTTGAATTGTCTCACAAATTCTTACATAATCATCCTTTGTAGAATTAATTGTATCTCTAAATTCATTTAGGTCCTCTAAAAAGACATTACACTTTCCCGTATAATCAAATAAAGTATATTCATTATTTAAAATATACGGTAAATATCTGTCATATCCTTGAAAAATATTTCTCGGTAGCATTTTATCAACATCACTATTAACTCTCTTAAACAAAGACGAGTTTTCTTTTAGATTTAACAGCTCTAACTCACGCAAAATGTCATGTCTTACTCTGTCCGCATGTTCCCAATTCCATATATAAGTTTCATTATCAGGCAAAATTAAAACATCTTCTGTTTTTTCTACTGTCCTTTGAGAAATAATATCAAAAATACGAATAGAATCTATCTCATTGTCAAAAAATTCTACTCTTACCGGGTTTTCTGCCCCATACGGAAAAATATCTACAATATCGCCTCTAACAGCAAATTGTCCTTTTCCATCAATTTCAGATAGTCTGATATACCTTATCGAAGCAAGTTTTTTAGCTAAATCTTCTATTTCTGTAATATCTCCTGTTTTTAGCTGTATTGCTGATGTTCTTATATACTCCGGATTAGGAAACCATTGTGCAACGGCCGCCGGAGTAGTCACAAGTATTTTCCAATTACCTTTTAAAAGTTTATATAATACATCTACTCTTTGTGCGCTTAATTCAGAGCTTTTAGTTTCAACATCATAAAGCATATATTCATAGGGCGATAATATTAATATGTCTTCTGTATTTTGCATAAAAAACTTTAAATCATCTGCTATTTTTGTCGCAAATAAGGCATTTCCGGCAATATACACACATTTCCCATTATAAGTCAAATTATTTTCATTTGAAATAGCAGATACTATGCCGGCAGCACATGACGAAGTAATCCCTGTAAGACTAATTTTTTTATTCGTACAGGAAAGAATTTCACAAAGCTTTTCATAACTTTTACTTTCTTTTATAAAATCAAAAATACCCATATTATTAAACTGCAATAATTTACTTATTTTGATCCTTTACTATTAAAACGATTCATTGCTTCATCAATATTTTTATCCACTATAACCAAAGCAGCTTCGGCAGCTTTGTTAAAAGAATCATCTAATTTAATTTTTTCCTCTGAAGAAAAATGTCCTAACACAAACTTAGATGTGTCCATATTGGGATTTTTAGGACCTATTCCGATTTTTATTCTTGCAAAAACATCAGTTCCTACATATTGAATAACAGATTTCATCCCATTATGACTTCCGGCACTTCCTTTAGATTTTATTCTAATTTGTTCTAAATCTATAGCATAATCATCATATATCACAATTAGATGTTTCTCATCTGTTTTAAACCAGTTCATAATACCATCTATAGACTCACCACTGTTATTCATATATGTTTGAGGCTTTAAAAGGATAATTTTATTTCCCTTATATTCACAAATCACATATTTGCCTTTAAACTTTATATTTTCCTTACAGTTCTCACCTATTTTTTTTATTAATTTATCAATAGTCAAAAAACCACAATTGTGCCTTGTATCTTCATATTCGGGGCCCGGATTACCTAAACCTGCTATAATCCATACTTTTTTATTAGATTTATTATCTTTTTTATTTAAAAAATTAAACATAATATATTACGCTCATTTCTCAACTAACACCATAGTTAAATAAATTTATTTTTTTCTTCTTATAACATCTCCGGCACTTGTACGATCAATTGAATTCTTCTCTTCTTGTGACAACTCTATGTCAGGTATTCCTTCTTTCACCTGTTTGTAATACATATTACATCCCTGTCTGTACTGTAACCCTGTAATTACTAAGCCATCACCATTTTCATTTGAAATTCCTACAGAATAGCTTAATTTCGCCTCATTATCAGCAGTTGTATGGTATCTAACAATTTTTACTTTATCAAAACATTTATTTTGCTTTTCTTGTATAACAGAAATTTCCTTATGAACGTCTTTTAAATCACTTTTTATTTCAATTTCATTTCTTAAAACATCATAAAGAAGATCTTCTGCCGATTGTCCGGAAAGCTTATCATTAAGTATTAACTGTTTTTTCTGTAAAAGATTTACTTTTTTATATAACTTATAAATTACAACAAAACAAATAATAAGTAAAACTCCTAAAAAGATTAACCCAAATAAAAAATACTTTTCCATAATAACACCCTTATTTACTTGTTAAAAATTCAATAATTCGTTCTCGTTCATCTGCAGAGTAATATTCTATTGTAATTTTTCCTTTTCCATTATTATCACTCAAAATAACTTTAGTTCCCAATGATGTTCTTAATTTATCTTGAACAAATTTTATTTCCTGCTTATTAATAATATCTTTCTCTATATTTTTTTCCTTTTTACTATTTTCTTTCTTTGAAACTAATTTTTTAATATATTGTTCTACTTGTCTAGCGTTTAATCCTTCTTTAATAATGTAGTCGGCTGCTGATTTTTGTTCAATTATTTTTTCAATGGCTAATAATGGTCTTGCCTGACCAACTGTAAGCTCCCCACTAATCAAAAAATTTCTTACTTCTTTTGAAAGTTTTAATAACCTTAATGTATTTGCTATTGCCGGTCTGCTTTTACCAACAATACCTGCAACTTGATCTTGTGTCATTTCAAATTCATCTATTAACTTTTGGTATGCCTCTGCTTCTTCAACAGGATTTAAATCTTCCCTTTGAATATTTTCTATTAAAGCAAGTTCCATTATTTCTTTTGTAGTGGCATTCCGTTCAATAACAGGAACTTTCTTTATTCCTGCAACCCTTGCCGCTCTCCATCTTCTTTCTCCTGCAATAATATAATATGTTTCCTTTTCCTTTGTTACAATTAATGGTTGTATTATGCCATGTTCTTTAATTGATTGAGCAAGTGCTTCTATTTTTTCTTTATCAAAATTTTTACGAGGTTGTCCTATACCAGGCTCTATTTTATTAATATCAACCTCTATAACACTATTTTTTGTATCTAAAGTTGTATTTTCTGTAATTAAAGCACCTAATCCTTTACCAAGTGCGGATCTTTTTATAGCCATTACATTTAACCTCCATTATAAGAACATAAAATTATCGATTATTTATTAACTCGTCTGCCAACTGCAAGTATGCTTCTGCTCCCTTAGAATTCTTATCATACATTATTATAGGAAGACCATAGCTTGGCGCTTCACTGAGTCGTACATTTCTTGGTATAAGTGTTTGATAAACTTTATTTGTAAAATGCTTCCTTACTTCTTCAGCTACTTCAATAGATAAATTTGTTCTTGCATCAAACATTGTAAGTACAACACCTTCTACCCTAAGCGATTTATTTAAATGTTTTTGTACAAGTCTAACTGTATCCATTAATTGGGAAAGACCCTCTAATGCAAAATATTCACATTGTATCGGAACTAAAACAGTATCTGCGGCTGTTAAAGCATTCAGTGTTAATAATCCTAAAGAAGGAGGACAATCTATAAAAATATAATCATAATCATCCTGCACTTCTGAAATTGCATATTTCAATCTATTTTCTCTTGAAAGTAAACTCACCAATTCTATTTCTGCCCCTGCAAGACTTATACTCGACGGACAAAGATAAAGTGTATCTTGCATAGTATTAATGCTAACCTCTTTAATTGGTACTTCGTTAATAATAACATCATAGATAGATGATTTCATTTCCCTTTTATCAACACCTAAACCTGTAGTAGCATTTCCTTGTGGATCTAAATCTATCAAAAGAACACGTTTATCTCTATATGCAGTACATGAACTTAAGTTAATTGATGTTGTAGTTTTTCCTACTCCACCTTTTTGATTTGCTACGGCAATAACTTTAGCCATAAAATACTCCTTTTCAAAAATGTTTCACGTGAAACAAATATTAATTAAAAATTTTAAGTGTTTCACGTGAAACAATATTTTTGTTATTAGATATCGAGATTTTTTACAAACTGAGCATTTTCCTGTATAAACTCTTTTCTCGGCTCAACCTTTTCTCCCATTAAATCAGAGAAAATTTCATTTGCTTCAACTGCATCTTCCAATCTCACTCGTAACATAACTCTTGTTTCCGGATTCATAGTTGTTTCCCAAAGTTCTTCCGGTTGCATTTCACCAAGACCTTTAAATCTTTGTATTGAAATATTTTTATCTTGTTTTGACCAACCTTTTTCCTCAATTTTTTTAATTAATTCATTATCATCAAATGCATAGAAAAATTCTTTACCTTTTAAAATTTTATATAGTGGTGGTTGAGCTAAATATAAATACCCATGTTCTATAAGCGGACGCATATATCTATAAAAGAATGTCATTAAAAGCATTCTAATATGAGAACCATCAACATCGGCATCGGCCATAATAATAACTTTATGATATCTAAGTTTAGTAACATCAAAATCAGGACCTACATTAGCTCCCAACGCCATGATTACAGGTAAAAGTTTTTCATTGCTGTAAACTTTATCAATTCTTGATTTTTCTACATTTAACATTTTTCCCCATAATGGAAGGATAGCTTGTGTTTCTCTTTGTCTTCCCATTTTTGCAGAACCACCGGCAGAATCACCCTCTACAATATATATTTCACAAAGAGCTGGATCCTTTTCTGAACAATCTGAAAGTTTTCCCGGAAGCGATGTTCCTTCCATCGGATTTTTTCTTCTTGTTAATTCTCTTGCTTTTTTTGCTGCTTCTCTTGCCCTTGCTGCTGTAAGACATTTTTCAATTATTAATTTAGCAATAGCCGGATTTTCCTCAAGAAAATCTGATAATTTATTACCTACAACATTTTCAACAAGTGTTCTTATATCGCTATTACCTAATTTTTCCTTTGTTTGACCTTCAAACTGTGGATTTTCAAGTTTTACAGAAACAATAGCTGTTAAACCTTCTCTTACATCTTCTCCGGCAAGACTTTTATCATTTTCTTTTATATGATTATATTTTTTAGCATAATCATTAAAAACCTTTGTTAAAGCCGTCCTAAAACCTGTTAAATGAGTACCACCATCTCTATTAATAATATTATTAGCATAACAATATATATTTTCAACGTAGGAATCATTATATTGCATTGAAACTTCTACACTTGAACTATCTTTCTCTCCTGTAATATATATAGGAACTTCATGTAAAACTGTTTCTTTTCTATTTAAATATTCAACATAAGAGATAATACCACCTTCATAATGAAGTACTACCTCATTTGATTCTTCTAATCTGTTATCAATTAAAATTATCTTTACTCCACGATTAAGAAAAGCCATTTCTCTAAATCGATTTAAAAGTGTATTATAGTCAAAATTTAATTCTTCAAAAATTTGACCATCAGGTTTAAAAGTAGTTTTAGTTCCCGTTTTATCAGCTGTGCCAATAATTTTTAATTCTGTTGCTGTTTTTCCTCTTTCATATCTTTGATAATGAACTTTACCTTCTCTACTTACCTCAACCTCTAAATATTCGGACAAAGCGTTAACAACAGATGCACCAACACCATGTAAACCACCGGAAACTTGGTATCCTCCTCCACCAAACTTACCACCTGCATGCAAAACCGTATGTACAACTTCAACAGTAGGAATACCCATTTGCTTATGAATACCTACAGGAATACCTGCTCCATTATCTTCAATAGTAACAGAGTTATCACTGTTTATAATGACTTTAATAGTATCACATCTTCCGGCTAAAGCTTCATCTATACTGTTATCAACTATTTCATAAACAAGATGATGAAGTCCTCTTGCTGATGTACTTCCAATATACATACCCGGACGTTTTCTTACTGCTTCAAGACCTTCTAGGACTTGTATGTCATTTTCATTATAATTGTTGACGTTTTCCACAAGAATTACTCCTTTTCTCTAATTAAAATCCTTTTTGGACTCTTTGTTTCAACGTAGAAGCAGATATAGGAGAAATATAAATTTGGTGATTAATTATATTTTTCCCGTCTGAAACTACTATAAATGATTTAGGCATATCCTCTGAAATGGTAACACTTGTTCCATTCTGCTCTGAATGGCTCAAAAAATTTCTTGTTTCCCCAGTAGTAGTAGTTTTATCTATATCAAAAATTCCTATAATATCACTACTTATTATTGAAACATTTTCACCTATGTGTAAATACATAAATAACACCTACTAAAACCATTTACAATCTGCTACATTGTATCATAAAAACGTTTTTTCTACAACACTATGCTACCATTTTTAATTTTGAATAAAGAAGCATTATTTTTATTATACTTAAATGTATCAATATCAACACATGATATAAATGTTTGTACATCTATTATTTCACTTAAAAAAGCTTCCTGTCTTTTGTCATCTAATTCAGAAAAAACATCATCTAATAAAAAAATAGGTTTTCTTCCTGTTATTTCTTTTAATATTTCAAGCTCAGCAAGCTTAAGAGATAAAACAGCAGTTCTTTTTTGTCCCTGAGAACTAAATTTTTTCATATCTTTATCATCTAATCTAAAATCTATATCATCCCTATGTGGACCATAAAGAGTCATTTCTCGTTCTATTTCTCTCTCAGATTTACTTTCAAATAAATAAAAAAGTTCATTTTTTATTTTTTCAGGTTCATATTCTTCCATTATTTCCCGGGAAATATCACTATTATATAAAATTTTTAAATTTTCTTCTCTTTCAGCACTTTTTTCGGCAATTTTTAAATGTTTCTCTTTTGCAACTAAAGAAAGATGATTTATAATTTTACTTCTTTCAAAAATAATCTTAGCACCAACTTCTGATAACTGTTCGTTCCAAACATTCAACATACCATCATAATTTTTACTTTTACCATATTTTATGTTTTTTAACAAAGTGTTTTTTTGTAATAATATTTTGTTATATTGTAATAAATCAAAATAATAAGTCGGTTTAATTTGACTTATAGCAATATCAATAAATTTTCTTCTTACAGATGGTCCTTCTGATATTAATTGCATATCTTCAGGTGAAAAAATAACAGCAAGAATACTTCCCATTAACTGGCCTGTTTTTCTAAGATATAAACTATTTACTTTTATATATTTTTCTTTATTTTTATTATATTTTATATAAACACTCTCTGTTATATCATCAGAAACACTAATATCAATACTAAATTTTTCTTTACCTGATAATATAATATCAATATCCTTTGTTCCCCTAAAAGATTTCCCTATTACAGTAAAAAAAATAGCTTCTAACAAGTTTGTTTTTCCTTGACCGTTATTACCATAAAAAATATTAACATCATTGGATAAATTAATATCCAATGATGTATAATTTCTGTAATTTTCTAATAGAATATGGTTAATAAACATACTAATTTTTAATTAAACTGTTTTAGAAGTAATTTTAACAGGCATTACAAGATACTGAAAGCTTTTATCATCTACACCGGTAATAACGCAAGGACCAAGTGCATGTGTAAGAGAAATAATAATATTTTCTTCATTCGTAGCTTTAAGACATTCTAAAATATTTCTTATACACATACCTATTTCTATATCCTCACCTGTAACTTCAGCAGAAATAACTTCCCTTAAAATACCATTTTCCGCATTAACGTACATTATAACTTCGTCAGAATTATTAAATTTAACTGCAAGAGGATATTTCTTTTCGTCCTGAATAACGAGTGAAGATCTTTCAAATGCATTTAAAAAGGCCTTATTATTTATGACACAAGTTGTTTTATATTCTCGAGGAAACATTTTTCTATAATCAATATAATCGCCTTTATAAAGTTTTGAAACCATACGAAATGTATCACAGAAAAACATTATTTGATTATCATTACAGCAGAAATGAATAATTTCTTCATCTCCATTTAAAGATTTAGAAAGTTCATTTAAAATCTTTGTTGGAACAATTATAGAAAATTCCCTTGTATCATTAACATCAATAGATTTTTTAGCTAATCTAAAACCATCTATTGCTACAAAATTTAATTTTCCTTCCTTTTGCTCAATAAACACACCTTTTAAAATAACTCTTTTTTCTTCTTGCATAGCAGCAGCAAAAGAAGTTTGTTTTATTAATTCAACAAGAACACTTTCTTTTATATCAAAAGAAACTGAAGTATCAAGGAAAGCAACCGGTGGATAACTTTCTGTTGGATATACTTTTATTTTATAATTAGCATGTCCACTTGTTATAGAAAGCATAGAACCATCATTTATTGTTTCAAGAGTAACATATATGTCAGGAAGTTTTCTTACAATATCACCAAAAGTTTTAGAATTTACAACTACACTTCCTATTTCTTCTATAATAGCAGGTATTTCATAAACAATACCAAATTCATTATCATTTCCTGTAAAACGAAGTTCCTCACCAACTTCAATTAATATTCCTTGTAAAATATCAGCAGTACTCTTTGAAGGAACTGCTTTTTGAACAATATTAATACCGCTCACTAAATTTTCTCTGTTACAAGTCAGTTTCATAAAAAATAACCTCCGGTTGCATATCGCTTTATATATTATATTATAATATTCTTAGTAGTAGTAGTAGTAGTGTCTGTGGATATTGTGGAAAAGTTAAATTTTTAGCTATATATAGCTAAAAAAGATTGTTGATAACCTTGTTAATAACTACGAAAAATTATCCACAGTTTCCACAGCCTATTCATTTTAAAATTTTTTCCACATTTTGTCCACAGGGATTTTTCCACATATCCACTTTTTTTTGTGGAAAAAATTAAATTATAATATTTTTCTTAAGCTCTTCCATAATATGTTTAAGCTCCTGATTCGTATTAACTTGCTTGGAAATTTGTTCACAAGCATACATTACGGTTGTATGATCTCTTCCGTTAAAGGCCTTTCCTATATCCGGATATGACATGTTTGTGAGATTTCTGCATAGAAACATTGATATTTGTCTTGGAAAAACTAATTCTTTAGTTCTCTTTTTAGAAAGAATATCCTCAACACTTAAATTAAAATATCTGGAAACACTATCTATAATAATGCTTGCATCAACTTCCCTTATATCATTCTTTTGATAATGTTTTAAGGCTTCTTTTGCTAAATTAAGAGTTATTTCTTTACCTTGCATAAGTGAAATAGAAAGATGATTAATTACACCTTCAAGTTCACGTATATTATCACTTGTATAGTTTGCAATATAGTCAAGAATTTCGTTATCAACATCGATTGAATTTTCTGAAGCTTTTCTGTTGAGAATAGCAACTTTTGTCTCAAAATCGGGTACCTGAATATCAACAATTAATCCCCATCCAAATCTTGTACGAAGCCTATCTTCAAGAATTTCAATTTTATTTAAAGGGCTGTCACAAGAAATAACAATTTGTTTTTTATCTTCATACAAAGAGCTGAAAGTATAAAAGAATTCCTCTTGAGTTCTTTCCATGCGTGAAATGAATTGAATATCGTCTATCAAAAGAACATCAATTTTTCTATATTTGTTACGGAATTCGTTATTCTTTTTATTTGCAATTGCATCTATAAATTCTGTAGTGAATACTTCGGATGTAACATATAAAACTTTCTTTGACGGGTCATTTTTTAAAATTTGATTTCCTATAGCATGCATAAGATGAGTTTTTCCAAGACCAGAGTTACCGTATATAAATAAAGGATTATATGCAGTCCCGGGAGAATCAGAAATTGCTACAGCTGCTGCGTATGCCATTCTGTTACTGTTTCCTATTATAAATGAATCAAACGTATATTTAGGATTCAAATTTGATTTATATGTATTTATATCTGTATTACTATTTAAAATTTCATTTTGTGTTGAATTTTTATTATTTGCAGGCGTATATTTACCCTCAACATGAAAAGCAAGTGTAAATTGTTGATTTGTTTCCTTAATAAGAACATTTTTTATTTCATTATAATATTTACTCTCTATAAATTCTACGCAAAATTCGTATGGAGAAATGAAATGTAAGGTATCTCCTATTACATCAACAAGCTCTAAAGCAACTATATAAGATTCATAATGTAAAGGAGAAATAATAGATTTAAGATCTTCTTTGCATTTTAACCAACTTTTTTTTATATCATCAATTGTATAGTTTAGCCTTTCCATAGGGTTCCTCCAAGATTTTATCCGTACTACTGTTAAAGCTTTTGTTAATTTTAAAAGTCATCCTATGTAAGCCGCTTAAGAAAAAATCAAAAAGCAGAAAATTCACCTAAAAAGCAGTATACTTTTTTTCGTGCTTTATTAATATAACAGAAAACATTATAAGATTGCAATAGGCTTTTTTTGCAATAAAATAACCTATTTTTTAGTAATTTACTACTGTTTGTGCTTTATTTTTAAATATCTACAACATGTTGTGATAAATAAAATAAAAAAATTTTTTTGGCCTAAAAAATTTATTTTTATTGACTTTCTTTACTTGTACATATATAATATAGCGTGCTTTTTGCCCAAAAAAAATGGGTTTTAAAGATATGTTTTTAAAGTCATAAAGGATAAAGGAGGTGCCGATATGATAAGACCGTATCAGCCTAAGAAAAAACAAAGAAGCAAAGTACATGGATTCCGTGCAAGAATGAAGACTGCAAATGGCAGAAAAGTTTTAAGAAGAAGACGCCAGAAGGGAAGAAAAGTATTGTCTGCATAATTAATTTTTTGGAGGATTTGTAATGAAATTTACCCTCAAAAAAAATAACGAGTTTAGGACAGTATACAAAAAAGGGCGTTTTAAAGCAGGACGTTTTATAGTCATGTATGTTATGCCCAATAAAAAGGAATTTAACAGAATCGGGATAACGACAGGCAAAAAATTCGGTAATAGTGTTCAGAGAAACAGAATGAAACGACTTATAAGAGAAGCCTATCGTCTTTCCCGTGATCAGATGAAAAAAGGTTATGATATAATTTATATGGCCAGAGCATCTGAAAGGAAATCTAATTCTCCTAACAAAAAATTAAAAGCTGTTTCCGTTCCTTCATATTACGAAGTTGAGAAGGAAATGAAATGGCTGTCTTCTGCATTGGGGATGTTAATTTGAAAAAATTGTTTTTATTTTTAATAAAATTTTATCAAAAGAATATTTCTCCAATGAAGAAGCCATGTTGCAGATTTTATCCTACTTGTTCGCAGTATGCATTAGAAGCTATCCAAAAATATGGAGCATTTAAGGGTTTCTTTTTAGCATTGTGGAGGATATTAAGATGTAATCCGTTTTGTAAAGGCGGATATGATCCTGTAAAATGAGAAGGGATTGTTATTGAGTGGGCTTTATAGCAAAACCATTTGGTATTTTAATTAAATATATTTATAATTATCTTGCATTCGACAGTTATGGATTAGCCATTATACTGTTTACTATTTTTGCAAGATTGCTTTTGTTTCCGTTAAATTTAAGTCAGCAAAGAAGTATGGATAAGCAACAGGCTATTATGCCTGAGATTGAGGCTTTAAAGAAAAAATACGGTAACGATAAAAATAGGTTGCAACAAGAACAACAAATGTTATATTCAAAATATAATATTAATCCTATGGCAGGATGTTTGCCTTTGTTACTTCAATTTCCTCTTTTAATGGCTTTATATGAGATTATAAGAAATGCTGAAGTATATATAGGTGAAAGTGTTAATAAAGTTTTTTTGGGAATATTTGATTTGAGTATTACTCCTGAGTGGAAAATATGGACATTGAATAAGGCGGATTATAAAATTTATTTACCTTTGTTGTTATTCCCTATAGTTGCTTTTGTAACAACATATATTTCTCAAATGCTTTCAATGAAAAAAAACAACAAGAAAAAAGATGATAAAAAAGATGAAACCCCTAATCCAATGAACGGTATGATGAAGATTATGCCTTTTATGACATTAATTTTTGGATTTATGGTTCCTGCGGGACTTGCACTTTATTGGGCAGTGGGAAATATATTGAGTATATTACAAACATATTTGATTAAAAACGTGTTTACAAAGAAAAAAGAAGGAAGTGTAAAAAATGCCTAAATTTGTAGAAAAGGAAGCTAAAACAATTGATGAGGCTATTCAACTTGCATTAGAGGAGTTAAATATAGATCTTGAAGATGCACAAGTTGATATTTTAGAAGAGGGAAGCAAAGCTAAACTTGGCATTTTTGGTGGCAAAGGAGCTAAGGTAAGAGTTACGGTTAATATTCCGGATACAAAAATTATAGCTAATTTTTTGGACGAGATTATAAATAGATCAAGAGGCGAGGATGATTATCCTAAGTATGTCATTACCGAAGAAAATGATGAAGGTATGCAAGTTATTAAAGTTAGCATTTCCGGAAATGATGTTTCTCATCTTATAGGAAGACATGGCGACTCTTTATATGCTATTAACTATCTTGCAAGTATATTGGTTAATAAAGGAAAAGATGAGTACAAACGTGTTTATATAGATGTTGAAAATTACAGAAAACACAGAGAAGAAACACTCGTATCAATAGCTAACAGAGCTGCATCAAGGGTTACAAAATATAAAAGACCTGTTTCTTTGGATCCTATGCCTGCAAATGAGAGAAGAATTATTCACTCAGCTCTTCAAAGTAACAGAAATGTTGTTACTGAAAGTCAAGGTGTAGAACCTAATCGTTGTGTCGTAGTAAAAACAAGACCTTATGTAAAGAAATTTTGATGATTTATGAAATATCACTGTGAAGATACAATCGCAGCAATATCCACTCCTGTAGGAGCCGGTGGAATAGGTATAATACGTATCAGTGGTGATTTGGCGATTGAGAAAGCAAATAAAATATTCAGAGTAATAAATAAGCGGGCAACTGAGAAAGATACGGTTGCCCGTATGTCTTCTCATACTATAAAGTATGGTAATATTATTGATCCTAATACAGGAGAATATATTGATGAGTGCCTTCTGAGCGTTATGAAAGGTCCTCATTCCTATACAAAAGAAGATATAGTAGAAATTAATTGTCACGGCGGTTATGCGGTTATGCGTAAAATTTTATCTATTCTTTTCAAAATGGATATTAGACCGGCAGAACCCGGAGAATTTACTAAAAGGGCTTTCTTGAACGGCAGAATAGATCTTTCAAAGGCAGAAGCCGTTATGGATATAATTAACGCAAAGACAGAAGCAAGCAGAAAAACAGCAGTTATGCAACTTTCAGGTAGGTTGACAAAGGAAATTTCTAATATTAGAGAAAAATTAAGGCTATGTCTTGCTGAAATTGAAGTAGCATTAGATTATCCTGAGTACGAAATGGAAGAAGATACAGGAAGTTCTGCTATGAAATTACTGACTGAAATACAAAAAATACTTGCTGATCTTTCTGATACATTTTATCAGGGACGTATTTTGAAAGATGGGGTAAAAATTTCTATTGCAGGCATACCAAACGTTGGAAAATCTTCACTTTTAAACTTACTTTCAGGCTACGATAGGGCAATTGTTACGGATATAGAAGGAACAACGCGAGATACAATCGAGGAAAGTATTGAATATGATGGTATACCGATTATATTGACAGATACAGCAGGTTTAAGAAAAACGGCTGATTTAGTAGAGAAAATTGGTGTAGACAGGTCGTACGATGCTATTAAAAATAGCGACATTGTTATTTTTATGGCTGACATTTCAGAAAAAACACGAGCTATCCAATCACAGAAGCTTCTTGAAGAAATAAAAGATAAATTTGAAAATAAAATTATTATTACAGTTTTAAATAAATGTGATATAGAAGCAGCGGATACAGCAGAAATATTTAGCAAGGATTCCGTAAAAATTTCAGTAAAAGAGGAAACAGGTATAAAATTACTGTTGGAAAAAATAAAAGAGCTTTTGAAAATAGAATCTATAGAGGGAAATCAAACTGTAATTACAAGTGAAAGGCATAAACTTTTGTTAGATAGAGCGTCTAATGCTCTAAAAAAAGCTCAAGAGAGTTACAGTAACAATTTACCACTTGATTGTATTTCTTATGATATTTGGGAATGCGGTAAATTTTTAGGTGAAATAACAGGTGAATCTATAGAAGATGATGTTATGGAAACAATTTTCAGTAAATTCTGTCTTGGAAAATAGGAGTCAGTATTATGGGTGTACATTTTGAAGATTATGATGTTGCGGTAATAGGTGCAGGCCATGCGGGCTGTGAAGCAGCTTTAGCAGCCGCCGGATTAGGTTTTAAAACTGTAATATTCGGTGTAAATATAGACAGTGTTGCAAATATGGCATGTAATCCAAGTATTGGCGGCACTGCAAAAGGCCAGCTTGTAAGAGAAATAGATGCAATGGGTGGAGCAATGGGAAAGGTTGCTGATAAAACAGCAATTCAGACAAAACTTCTCAATAAAGCAAAAGGTCCGGCAGTTTATTCTCCGAGAGCTCAAATTGACAGACGCCGCTATCAGTCTGAAATGAAACATGTACTTGAACTTGAAAAGAATATTGACTTAAAACAAGCTGAGATTGTGAAGATTCTTACAGAAATGGGTGAAGACGGTATACCTAAAGTAACAGGTGTAGTTACCCATTTAGGTGCGGAATATGGTTGTAAATGTGCAATAGCGTGCACCGGAACATATCTTAAGGGAAAGGTAATAATAGGAGAATATAGTTATAGCAGCGGTCCTGACGGACATTTTCCGGCTAATGCTTTATCAGGCTGCTTGGCAGATTTGGGATTTACAATTATACGTCTTAAAACAGGTACGCCGCCAAGAGTTAACAGGCAAAGTGTTGATCTTTCAAAAACTGAACCGCAAATGGGAGATGATATGCCGTTCTCATTCTCTTTTGATGAAGATGCACCTCAAAATGAACAACTTCCATGCTATCTTACACATACTAATCAGCGTACTCACGATATAATAAAAGCAAATTTGCATAGATCACCACTTTACAACGGAATGATTGAGGGTGTCGGTCCGCGTTACTGCCCTTCGATAGAGGATAAAATTATGCGATTTGCGGATAAGGAGCGTCATCAGCTCTTTATTGAGCCAATGGGCAGCGATACGGAGGAAATGTATGTACAAGGAATGTCTTCCAGCTTGCCTGAAGATGTACAATGTGATTTTATACATTCAATAGAAGGTTTAGAAAAGGCTTCTATAATGAGACCTGCTTATGCTATAGAATACGATGCTATTGATGCCCGTCAACTTAAGCTTTCATTGGAAAGCAGAATTGTAGATGGACTTTTTTGTGCAGGACAAATAAATGGTTCTTCGGGTTATGAGGAAGCAGCAGCACAAGGATTAATGGCAGGCATAAATGCCGCACGAAAACTTCAAGGAAAAGAGCCTATTGTAATTGATCGTTCAGAAGGTTACATAGGAGTGCTTATTGACGATTTGGTAACGCGCGGTACACGCGAACCTTATAGAATGATGACATCGCGTGCGGAATACCGTCTCGTTTTACGTCAGGATAATGCAGATAGCAGATTAACGCCGAAAGGATATGAAGCAGGGCTTATTTCAGAAGAGCGATATGGTAAATTTAAAGAAAAAATGGAAAACATACGCTTGGAAATAGAAAGACTTAATTCGACTTTTGTTGCGCCGGGAGCAAAAATCAATGAGCTTCTTGAGAGTGTAGGATCAGCATCATTGAAAGGAAGCTGTTCTTTAGCGGATTTATTAAGAAGACCTGAAATCAGCTACAATATGCTTCGTAAATACGAGGCAGAGCAAAACTCTGATAGCATTCCCAAAGAATTGTCTTTCAGAGAGGCTGAACAAGTTGAAATTTCTGTTAAGTATGAAGGATATATAAAAAGACAGGAAATGCAGATAAATCAATTTAGAAAATTGGAGAAAAAACGTTTACCTGTACCTTTTGACTATAAAAAGGTAACAAATATATGTCTGGAAGCAAGAGAAAAGCTTACTAAAATACAACCTGAGTCAGTGGGACAAGCCAGCAGAATAACAGGAGTATCGCCTGCAGATATAACAGCTCTTATGATTTTCTTAAGCTCACAGGAGAACAATCCGGAGGGGGCAGAATAATGTTAAGTCTTGAGCTTATTGAATTTTTTAAAACAACAACTGCTAAATTGGGAATAGAGATTAGTGATGAACAAATCAATAAATTTTCAAAATACGGAGATTTATTGCTTGAATGGAATAAAGTTATGAATCTAACAGCCGTTTGTGAAGAACGCGAGGTAGTGATAAAACATTTTGTGGATAGCATAACAATTGTTCCGTATATTGATGTCCAAAAATGTAAAAAGATAGCAGATATAGGAACAGGAGCAGGTTTTCCCGGAATTCCCCTTAAAATAATAAGGCCGGAAATTGAAGTGGTTTTATTAGATTCTTTAGGAAAGCGTGTGAATTTTTTAAATACTGTTATAAAGAAATTAAAATTAGAAGGCATAAGTGCAATTCACGCCAGAGCAGAAGATGGTGGCAGAGATAAATTATTAAGAGAAAAATTCGATTACGTTACTGCCAGAGCTGTAGCTCCTATGAACATTTTACTTGAATATTGTATGCCATTTGTAAAAAAAGGCGGTTATTTTATTGCCATGAAAGGATCTTCTGAAGAGGTTTCTTATGAAAAGGCTTTAAGAGAACTGTCGGGAAAAGTGGAATCGGAGGATGTTTTTACTTTGCCGGAAAGTGACATTACAAGACGAATAGTATGCGTGAAGAAGACAGACTTTTTGTCGACTCGTTATCCGCGAAAAGCCGGTATTCCGAAGAAAAATCCGTTGTAAAAAGTCGAAAAGTGTCAAAACATTGTTGGAATGCGGTGTAATAGTCGAACAAAACTCCTTTTTATAAGCGTCGAAAACCTTTATTTTTTGTTTTAAATGAGGTATAACACGTTGTGTGACGATAATAGTCACATATGTACAGAGGAGGTTTTAAAATGAATTGTGTACTTAAGCATGAGGAATTGGCAAACGATACACCACGAGATTATATTACAGAGATACCAACGAATAAAATAAAGGCAAATCCGTATCAGCCAAGAAAGGAATTTTCCAGAAGCGCATTGTATGATTTGGCAAATTCAATTAAAGAATACGGAATATTGCAGCCTATTACTGTCAGACCGATAAGAGGAGAACAGTCTTATGAATTAATTGCCGGTGAAAGACGTTTGAGAGCCGCAAAAATAGCAGGTCTCACCAGTGTTCCGGCTATAGTGTACAGTGCCGGGGATAATGATTCTGCCGTATTAGCGTTAATTGAAAATTTGCAAAGAGAAAATCTTAATTTTATGGAGGAGGCAGAAGGTTATTATTGCCTTCTGATTGACCACGGAATGACGCAAGAAGAGTTAGCTAAAAAGGTCGGCAAAAGTCAATCATCTATTGCCAATAAAGTGCGATTACTTAAATTACCTCCAATGGTAAAAAAGATTCTTTGTGACAATAAGTTGACGGAAAGACACGCCAGAGCTCTCTTAAGAATGCCTGATGAACAATTACAGCTTAAGGCTTTAAAGATAATAAGCGAAAAGCATTGCAGTGTAAAAGAAGCCGAAGATATAGTTGAAAAAATGCTTGAAAAACATAATGAGGAAATGTTGGAAAAAGGTTATATGATTCCGGTACAAAAACACCTTTCAAGCCCAAAGGGCAGTGTTAAGTTCGTAGTAAGAGACATTAAGATTTTTGTAAATACCATAAAAGAAACAATATCAATTTTAAAACGTTCGGGAGTAGAAGCAAAGGCGGCGCAGTTTGACAGGGGAGAATATATAGAGTTTATTGTAAGAATACCTAAAGAATCTAACGGTTTAGTCGTTCGCAATAGCGGTGAGAATGTATTGCCCGTAGCAAAGCCAAGTTAATGCTAAGTTAAACGCTATCCACAAAGTTGAATTTTGTAGACTTTTTTATGAAAAAGTGATAAAATGTAGAAGGTATAACAGCAAATAACAGAATTCCAAAAAGGAGTTATTTTTATAATGAGTGATGAGTTCAACAAAGATACTATGGATGATCAAAATACAGACTACAACAGAGTGATTCCTGTAGATATCGTTCATGAAATGAAAACATCTTTTATTGATTATTCAATGAGTGTTATCGTAGACAGAGCGCTTCCTGATGTAAGGGATGGTTTAAAACCTGTTCACAGAAGAATAGTTTATTCTATGTTTGAATTAGGTTATACTCCTGATAAAGCTACAAGAAAATCTGCTACAACGGTAGGTCACGTAATGGGTAAATATCACCCTCACGGCGATGCTGCTATATATGACAGTTTGGTAAGACTTGCGCAGGATTTTTCAATGAGATATGTTTTGGTTGACGGACAGGGTAACTTCGGTTCGCGAGACGGTGACCCACCGGCTGCTCAACGTTATACCGAGGCAAAAATGTCAAAAATATCCATGGAAATGGTTGCAGACATCAATAAAAACACTGTTGATTTCAGACCCAACTACGATGAACATGAGATTGAACCTGTTGTTTTGCCTTCACGTTTTCCAAATATGTTGGTGAATGGTTCTTCCGGTATTGCCGTTGGTATGGCTACAAATATTCCTCCTCATAATTTAGGAGAAGTAATTGATGGTGTTATACAAGTAATTGATAATCCTGAGATTTCTATAGACGAGTTAATGCAATATATAAAAGGACCTGATTTTCCTACCGGTGCAAATATTTTGGGCAAGCAGGGAATACGCGAGGCATTTAGAACAGGTCGCGGTAAAATTATGGTTCGTGCAGAAGCTACTATTGAAGAAATGGCTAATGGTCGTCAAAGAATAGTGGTTACTGAGCTACCGTATCAGGTTAACAATGCACGTTTGGTTGAGAAAATTGCTGAGCTCGTAAAAGACAAGCGTATAGATACAATCAGTGGCCTTAGAGACGAATACTCTAAAAAAGGTATCAGAATTGTTATTGAACTTAAGCGAGATGCTAATCCTAATGTTGTTCTTAATCAACTTTACAAATTTACTTCTTTGCAAGAGGCTTTCAATGTAAACATGCTTGCTTTAATTCCTACGCCGGATGGTAAGTCACAGCCTAAGCTTATTAATCTTAAAGAAGCTCTTGTTTACTATATTGAACATCAAAAAGAAGTTGTTAGCAGAAGAACTCAATTTGATCTTGATAAAGCTTTAGACAGGGCACATATTTTAGAGGGTATGCTGATTGCCCTTGATAATATTGATGAAATTATCAATATTATACGTTCTTCAAAGACAGAGCCTATTGCTAAAGAAGGCATGATGAATCGTTTCGGCTTTACGGAACGTCAAGCTCAATACATTATAGACATGCGTTTAGGCCGCTTGACCGGTATCGAGAGAGAAAAGGTACAGACAGAATACGCAGAGAAGCTTAAAGAAATTGAGTATTACAGGAGCATTCTTGGAGATGAAGCTATTTTGATGGGAGTTATCAAGGACGAGCTTACTGTTATCAAAAATAAATATAGTGATGAAAGAAGAACAAGAATAGTTCCATATGAGGGTGAGATTGATTTGGAAGATCTTATCCATGAGCAAGAAGTTGCCATTACACTTACAAATGTAGGATATATTAAACGTACCTCTGCCGATACATATAAAGCACAACGCAGAGGTGGCAAAGGTATTATGGGATTGACAACAAGAGAGGAAGATTTTGTTGAGAAGCTTCTTATAACATCTTCCCATGATATGATTTTATTTATTACTACGTTTGGACGTGTATATTCTCTAAAAGGATACGAGATTCCGGATGCAGGCAGAACGGCTAAGGGTATTGCTATTGTAAATCTGTTGCAGCTTCAACCTGAGGAAAAAGTTGCAACAATGATTCCGATAACGGGCTTTGATGATGGCAAATATCTTGTTATTGCTACCAAGTCAGGTATTATTAAGAAAACTGAGCTTAAAGCATACAGCAATATGCGTAAAGGCGGTTTAATTGCTGTTGAGCTTCGTGATGAAGACGAGCTTATCAATGCTCATCTCGTAGATGAAGATCAAGACATAATGATGGTTACAAGAAAAGGTATGTCAATTCGTTTCAATGAAAAGGATGTTCGTGCTACAGGCAGAGACTCTATCGGTGTTAAAGGAATTACACTGCGTGAGGACGATTATGTTATCAGTATGGATATATGTAAGCCGGGCGACTCAATTTTAATTGTAACAGAAAAAGGTTTTGGCAAGAGAACTGATGTTGAAGAATATCGTCCTCAAACAAGAGGCGGTAAGGGCCTTTTAACATATAAGATCTCTGAGAAGACGGGAGAACTTGTTGGCATGATGATGGTCAATGACGACAATGATATTATGATGATTACAACGGAGGGTGTCATTATCAGAATACATGCGTCAGATATTAATATTATCGGCAGAAATACAAGTGGTGTACGTCTAATGAGAACAACTGACACAAATCTTATTGTAAGCTGTGCAAAAACAGAAAAAGAAGAAGATATTCCGGATGCAACAGAAGAAACAATTACTGAAACAAGCGAATTTGAAGGAAGTGCTGTTTCAGTAAGTGGCAGCGAAGATGGCCCGGATTATGAAGCAGGAAGAGAAATATTGGAAAAATTAGATATTGAGTAAAATGCTGATATAAAATCAGTTAAGACAACCCGACAGATTATTTATTTGTCGGGTTATTTTATTTACTTAATAAAATCTATTATTGTCTTTCTTACAATTTCAGATTTTTCTTCAATTTTCTCTGTGGCTTGTACAAGGATATGTTTTTTAAATATATTTTTATAGTTTTCATATGCCTTAAAAATCTTTTCATCAGAAGCTGCGGCCTCTGCTGCAGATTCTCTGCGCACAACGCTGCTGGCTTGATTGCGTTTTTCATAGAAATCCGGCTGTGTAACAGCCATACTTTGCATGTGCAGCACAATTGCACCATGCAAATAAGCAGCAATATCGTCCTCTGATAAATTTTCTTCCTCAAGAAGGCAAATAAACTCATCATGAGTTAAAAAAGTGCCTGCATCTATGCATGTCCTGTCAAAAACAACAATAGTTTTATCTATATTATTATCGTTTTGATAAAGCATATCAAAAAGCTCTTTTTCTTTTATAAGTTGTTGACGAATAATTGCTTTCTGTGCTTCGTAAGGGTTGTCTTCAAATACAATCCCGGCATCAAAAAGTTCTCTTGCTGTTTCAGAAATAATATGTACTTTGTATTCCTCAGAAAACCATTCCGCAATTTTTTTTGAAATTACGGATTTACCTCCCCGTGGTCCCGAACTCAAAATAATTTTATATGGTTCTTTTATTTTATCGGCTAACATATAAACCTCCTTTTACTGCCTAAGCAAAGCCTCTCGCTCCCTGAAATCCGGCAAAAATTGCGCTATTAAATTATAAAAATCTTTGCTATGATTATGAAATTTTATATGTGCAAGCTCATGTACCACAACATAATCTATTGCTTCAGGCGGATACATCATAAGTCGATACGAAAAATTCAAGCTGTTCTTTCCGCTGCAACTGCCAAATTTTTTTGTCGCGGATGAAATTTTCACTGCAGTAGGAATTAAGCACATCTTTTCCGAAAAATATTTTACGCGGTACGGAATGTGTTCTTTCGCCGCTGCTTTGAGTTTTTGAATTTCATCTTCAGAAAGACTCTTATGATATTTATTTTTAGCCCGTGCAATTTGTTTTGATTGTGCAGAACTAAGCCATGCGGAGTTATTTTTAATGAAATTTTCAATTTGACTTTTTGATGTGCCAAACGGAGCGCGAATTAATACCTCACCGCCAATTTTCACCTCAGCACAGAGTGTTTTACGAGATGAAAAAATAATTTTATATTCCACAGGCAACAGCTCCCAAAAACATTAATCTGATAATATACATAGTATATCAGTAGCATCTGAGTATTTCAACATTCAATATCATTCACTATATTTTTTAAAAAAACAGTTGACAAGCATCATATAAATATCGTATAATCACCATTGCTCGTTGCTTGTGAAAGTAATTAGTTTCATGGGTGACTTGCACATGGTGGCTGTAGCTCAGTTGGTTAGAGTATCAGGTTGTGGCCCTGGGGGTCGTGGGTTCGAATCCCATCAGCCACCCCATTTATTTAAAACCCGCTTCATTATGTTTGAAGCGGGTTTTTTATTTTATCATATTAATCTGAAAACTTCAAAACTCTCTATATCTGAGCGATTGCCTACAAAAACTTTAAATTTACCTTTTTCAGCTTCAAATTTACCTTCAAACGTATGGAATTTCAATTTCTCCACAGTGATTTTAAAAGTAACAACTTTTTCCTCTCCGGGAGCAAGAGTGACTTTCTGGTATCCTTTAAGTTCTTTTACAGGTCTTGCAATAGAAGCGGTCACATCCTGTATATAAAGTTGCACAGTCTCAATACCTTCGCATTTACCGGTGTTTTTAACTGTAACAGATACAACGATTTCTCCCTCCTCCGTCAATTCCTCGCTTGATAAGGTAGGTGAAGATATATCAAAAGTAGTATATGACAGCCCAAAACCAAAGGGGTATACAGGTTCATAAGGGTTATCTCTGTATCCCAAGCAATATCCTCCATTTGTACTCGGGCGACCTGTACGCAAATGATTATAACAATATGGAGATTGCCCCTCATAAGGGAATGACATAGGAAGTTTAGCTTGGAAATTTACATTGCCAAAGAGCAGGTTGGCCAGCGCATTTCCGCCTTCTGTTCCCGGATGCCAAAAAATAATTGTAGCAGGTGCGACATCTTTTATTTTCTCTAAAGCGAGAGGCCGTCCGCAATAAAATACAACGGCTGTGTTTTTGTTGACTTCGCAAACTTCTTTTATAAGGCGTGTTTGTGAATCGCTTACGGAAATTCTTGCGCGAGAGTGTGCTTCACCGCTCATATCTATTTCTTCACCAAGACAGAGAATAACGATATCTGAATCTTGGGCAATCCTTTTTGCCTCAAAAATTTGCTCGATTACATCTTCGGCCTTTTCATTTGGCTCAGCCGAGCAACCTCGCGCGAAAGCAATTTCCGCATTCGGTATTGCATTTTTAATTCCTTGTATAACGCTGATTGCTTCGGAAGATTTACCGCAACAGTACCAGCCGCCGGTCATACCATGGTCGGCAACGGGGCCGATAATTGCAATCTTTTTAACGTCTTTACGGAAAGGCAGCACGCCGTTATTTTCCAATAAAACAGCGCTTTTCTCTGCAGCAATTCTTGCTAATTCTCTATATTCAGGGCAAAGATGAATTTTTTGTTCATCTTCTTCACTGGCAGCTCTGTAAGCATTATCAAAAAGACCAAGTTTTTCCTTGAGCTTTAATATGCGCATAACAGCATTGTCTATTTGTTCTTCACTAATTTTTCCTTCTTCGAGAAGTGCTTTGCCGAATTTTACAAAGCATGTAGACATCATTTCTATATCACTCGTAGCATTAAGAGCTTTTTCTGCACATTCTTTCTCGTTCTCACAAATTCCGTGAGAAATCATTTCATAAAATGCATTAAAGTCAGAAATAACTATTCCGTCGAATCCCCATTCTTTACGCAAAATGTCATTGACAAGATATTTATTTGCCGATGAAGGAATGCCGTTTAAGGTATTGAAGGATGTCATTAGAAGCTCAACACCTGCATCAACAGCAGCTTTGTAAGCAGGAAGGTAGTATTCACGAAGAGTATGGTCTCCCATTTCAACTGCGTCATAATCTCGTCCTCCGTCACAAGCGCCATAGGCGGCAAAATGTTTCACACAGGCTGCAATATTGTCTTTTCCCAAATCACCTTGAAAACCCCTTACCATTGCTTGTGCCATTTTCGAATTAAGATAAGGATCTTCTCCTGTTGTTTCCATACATCGTCCCCAACGTGCATCGCGAACGAGATCTGTCATAGGAGCGAAAGTTACATGTATGCCTCCTACGGAAGCTTCCTTTGCCGCCATAGCACTGCATTTTTCTGCTAATTCTTCATCAAATGATGCGCCAATTCCTAAAGGAACAGGATATATTGTACGATATCCGTGAATAACATCAGCCATAAAAAGAAGCGGAATTTTATGAGGGTCTTCTGCCAAATGGAAATCCTGCAAATCTTTAAGTTTTTTAGCTCCGCTTATACCAAGCACAGAGCCTATTCTTGAAGTAACTTTTTTTGTTATACCAAAATTTCTCATAGGCCCTGTTACAGCTCCCTCTCCTTTGTCGGTTATTATTTGAGGTACAAGCTGTGTCATCTGAGCCAATTTTTCGTCTACAGTCATTTCTCTAAGTAATTTTTGTAAATCCATAATTATAACTCACTTTTTTATTTAAATGTATTTCCATTATAACATATACCATGAATGAAAACTATCACAAGTTGCTCCTACTTCAGCTAATAAAAAGTTGCTTGAAAAATTTGTTAATTATGGTAATATCATCATTGGAAATAATTAATAATGACATTTGGAATTATTAACCAAGAGTTAAACAATTCTCCAAAATCATATAAAACCATTAAATAACTAAAATTATCCTCAAGAAGGTAGGTTCCCGAAATGGATTTATCATATTTTTTCAACGAAAAAGAAAAGCCCCTTGATACTCTCTTACACGATGGTGGCTTTTGCGGAATTTTTCGCTCTATTGTGTGTATAGGAGATAGTCTTTCCTCAGGAGAATTTGAATATGTAAAAGAGGATGGCAGCAAAGTATATGCAGACATGTTTGAGCATTCATGGGGACAGCATATTGCGCGTACAATAGGCAGTAAGGTCTATAATTTTTCTCGAGGAGGCATGACTGCAGAAGAATATGTCAAGACTTTTGCAGAAGCAAAAGGTTTTTGGGATAAAGAAAAAGCAGGCGATGCATATATTATAGCACTTGGCGTTAATGATTTATTATCTCAGAAAAAGCCGATTGGCACAGTAGAAAATATTCAAAAAGACTATAATAATCCGGAAGACACTTTTGTCGGTTATTATTCGTCTATTATACAAAGAATACAAAAAGAAATACAACCAAATGCAAAGTTTTTTCTCATGACAATGTTAAAAAACGGTGATGAGGAATACGATAAAATTATTGAAGCGCACACTCAGACGCTTTATGATGTGGCCTCTGCATTCAATAATTGTTATGTGATTGACTTTAGCAAGTATGGTCCATTAGATAGTGGGATTTTCCGTGAAAAATTCTATCTAAACGGACACCTTACTCCGGCAGGCTACATTCTCACAGCCAAAATGGTTATGACATATATTGATTACATAATTCGCCATAATATAAAAGATTTTGATATGGTGGGATTTATTGGCAATGAGGAATTGCTTCAATAATCATCTCTGCAATGTTATTTACACCATTGGCATTTTCACAATTAACCATAGCCGCCGTCATTTTTTCCTTGTCTTTTTCAACATAAGAGATTGCATGCATGAAAGTTGACGGCGTTATATTTTCTTCTTTCAAGACTATAGCAAAACCACGCTTTTCAAAAGATTCAGCATTTAAAATCTGGTCTCCGCGACTTGCTGCAGCGGAAAGGGGAATTAAAAGCATAGGCTTATGAAGCGCCAAAAATTCATGTATGGCATTAGAACCGGCACGTGATAAAATAAAATCAGCTAAAGCCAACGCATCAGGCAATTCCTCAGAAATAAACTCAAACTGTTTATATGAAGACGAAAACTTCTCGCACGCTTCATCTATATTGCCCTTACCGCACAGATGTATAATATTGTATTTTTTTACCAATTCAGGTAAATTTTCACGCAAAGCCTTATTCAAAACGGCAGATCCTAAGCTACCGCCCATGCTTAAAATTACAGGTTTGCTGTCAAAACCGTAAAGTGAACGAGCACGACTTGCATTTCCGTCAAAAAGTTCAGGTCTTATAGGAGAACCTGTGCATACACCAACTCCTTTAGGCAAATAATCCAAAGTATCCGGGAAAGTGGTGCAGATTTTCGTGGCATATCTTGCAGATAATTTATTTGCAAGTCCCGGTGTTAAATCTGACTCATGAGCGATTACAGGTATTTTATAGGCATGTGCTGCAGCGGCCACAGGCACAGAAACAAAACCGCCTTTTGAAAAAACGACAGCAGGACGAATCTTTTTCATTAATTTTTTGGCATCAAAATAACCGCCTATTACACGAAAAGGATCTGTAAAATTTTGCCAAGAAAAATATCTTCTCAATTTGCCGGTACGCACAGAATGATACGTAATATCAGGATATTTCTCTATCATTTCTTTTTCGATACCCGTCTCAGAGCCTATATAATGAACATCAAGCTCAAGATTTTTAATTCTCTCACGAATTAACGGTATAATTGCCAAATTAGGCGTAACGTGTCCGGCTGTGCCGCCGCCTGTAAAAACTATAGAAACTTTTTGCAAAAAAATCACTCCAAAAATTGTTTGTTGTCTTCTTCTAATACAGCCGCACCTTTTTTATATCGTTTGTGCTTGCGAAATTTACGAATGCACCACAAAGCAGAAAGTGCAATAACAGTTATACCTATTACTATTATAACAATATTCTTAATAGTATAATATATGTCTGCTTTCTGTTGAATATCAGCAGGAACTTCAACATATTTGTGGACATTCTCTGCAGTAAGTACACCTTGTTCTGTAAAGTCAAACTGATAAGTCCATAAATATGACTCATATTGCATTATATCTTCACCGCTAATATCATTGCGGTAATAGAAAACCTGCAAACTTAAAGGCCTGTTATCCATTTCCTGCTGCAAAATACGTACAGCTCTGTATACTACAGCCTTATAATCCTCAAAAGAAATATTTTGACCATGAATATCTAAAGTAAACTCAAAACTGCCGCCGTAAGACTTGCAAGCCTCTAAACATAATGCTTCATCGGGAGCTGCGGACTGCGGAGGCGCAATCGGATATTTTTTATCGCTTGACGGAATATCAATTTCACTTTTCCAGCTCGCTGTGTAATCGGAATATTGCTGACTCCACTTAGTATTTAAGAAATTATCCATATAACTTTCTGTGTAATCCTGAAAATATACATTTCTGCAGTACGAATCATAATATCCGTCAAATTGCACACTGAAATTCTTCGCTTTCATTTCACATTCAAGACCGTTTACTTTGCAACTGTATACAAAATAGTCAGTGTTGGGGTCATATCCTTTATATCCAACAATCTCATATCCCAAGTCTGAATAAGTATCCTCTAAAAAAGAAGAAACAGCAAACCTATGAATGACATTTCCAGGGAAAAAGCCGGCATCTGTTAAACTCAAAGACAAAATAATTATAAACAAAATGATTGCAAGGGCAATCAGCAGAGGTTTTTTTACTTTCTGCCAAATGCCCTTGTTTTCTTTGTCATAATCTTTGTAGCTCTTTTTAAATATAGCCATGATCAACGATAAAAATTTTAAGCTTTATAGCCTGCAATTACAGTAAAATCTTTAACCTTAAGGCTTGCACCGCCAACGAGACCGCCGTCGATGTCAGGCATGCTAAAGAGAGAATCAGCTGTCTGTGCATTTACGCTACCGCCGTACTGAATGCGTACTTTATCGGCTGTTTCCTTGCCGTAAAGCTCTGCAACAACGTCACGAATGATTTTACAAACTTCTTGAGCTTGTTCAGCAGAAGCAGTTCTACCTGTACCGATAGCCCAAATAGGCTCATAAGCAATAATCAAGTCGGCAACTTGCTCAGCGCTTAAATTAAGAAGAGCAACCTTAACTTGATATCTGATATGCTCAGGCATAACACCTTCATCTCTTTGGAGTAAAGATTCACCAACACAAATGATAGGTTTAAGACCGTTCTTGAAAGCAGCATGTGCCTTAAGATTAACAGTCTCATCTGTCTCAGCAAAATATTCTCTTCTCTCTGAATGTCCGATGATAACGTATTCAATGCCTAAATCTTTAAGCATAGCTCCGGAAATTTCGCCCGTGTAAGCGCCTTTTTCTTCCCAATGCATATTCTGAGCAGCAATCTTAATATTGCTGCCTTCAGAAGCAGTCAAAGCTGCGGGAATGCAAACAAAAGGAACAGCAGCAATAATTTCGTTCTCTATGCCTTTAACAGATTCTTTCAATTCCATAATAAACTCAGCAGCTTCTGCCGGAGTTTTATTCATTTTCCAGTTACCTGCAATAACTTTAGTTCTCATAATTTTTTGCTCCTTATTTAAACTTGTAATTTTTATAATTATTTATCTTCAAGGCAAGCAATTCCGGGAAGAACAAGACCTTCAAGGAATTCAAGTGAAGCACCGCCGCCTGTTGAAACATGAGTAATTTTATCAGCAAAGCCCATTTTCTTAACAGCAGCAGCAGAGTCTCCGCCGCCTACGATAGTGATAGCATCTGTCTCAGCCATAGCCTTCGCGATAGCAATTGTTCCCTCAGCAAGAGTAGGATTCTCAAATACGCCCATAGGACCATTCCAAACAACTGTTTTAGCAGATTTAACAGCATCAGCAAATAATTCAGCTGTCTTACATCCAATATCAAGACCTTGCATATCAGCAGGAATCTCATCTACAGAAACACACTTAACTTCTATGGGAGCATCAATAGGATCAGGGAAGGAAGCAGCAATTTTTGTATCAATAGGAAGAAGGAGCTTTTTGCCAAGCTTTTCAGCCTTAGAAATCATTTCCTTGCAGTAATCAAGCTTAGAATCATCAAGGAGAGATTCACCGATTTCTTTACCCATAGCTTTAAGGAAAGTATAAGCCATTCCGCCGCCTATGATGAGAGTGTCGCATTTCTCAAGTAAGTTTGAAATAACGTTAAGCTTGTCGGCAACTTTAGCACCACCGAGGATACCAACAAAAGGTCTCTCGGGATTAGCGAGTGCTTTACCCATAATACTGATTTCTTTCTGAATAAGATAACCGGAAACAGCAGGGAGATAATCAGCAATGCCGGCTGTAGTAGCATGAGCTCTGTGAGCTGTACCAAAGGCATCGTTAACAAAAATTTCAGCCATATCAGCAAGCTCTTTTGCAAAAGTAGGATCGTTCTTTTCTTCTTCTGCATGAAAACGAGCATTTTCAAGCATCATTACTTGTCCTTCTTCTAAAGCAGCAGCCTTAGCTTTTGCATCTTCGCCAACTACATCTGTAGCTTGAATAACATCTATTCCTAAAAGCTCGCCTAATCTCTTAGAAGCAGGAGCCAAAGAATATTTAGGATTAACTTGTCCCTTGGGCTTACCCATATGTGAAACTAAAATTACTTTTGCTTTGTTATCAACAAGATATTTTATTGTAGGAAGAGCAGCAACGATTCTCTTATCGTCAGTGATAACGCCCTCTTTAAGCGGCACGTTAAAATCTACTCTTACTATAACCTTTTTACCCTTAACGTCGATGTCCTCAACGCACTTCTTGTTATAAGAACTCATGTTTAAACACTCCTCATAATTTGTATTTTGTTATATTTTAAAATATGGCAAAATATACCGCCTTTTATATTACTACGAAATGCGGTAAAATTCAACTAAAAATTAAAGTATGGCCATTACAGTTCTATTATCGAAGCACCATTATAAAAAGGCTCTTTTAGACAAGCAGTTAAAATAATTTGAATATTATTTTCTTTAGAAAATTCATCTACTGCACGGTAAGCCAATTGTTTTCTTTCACTGTCATACTGAACAAAAGGATCATCCAGTATAACAGGCAATCTTTCGTCTTTAGAGGATAAACTTTTTACCAAAGCAAGCCTGAGAGCTAAATACATCTGATCCACTGTTGCGCCGCTGTAGTTATATGCACGTTGCATAGCACCCGCATCATTTTTTAAAGATATGTCAAAATTGCGTGAGATTTTCATTTCTTTATATCGGCCATTTGTCATTTTTTCCAAAATATCTGCAGCATCCTTACTGAATTCGGGTCCTGTTTCCGACTGCCAGCGCTGATATGCCTCTTCCATTATTTCCTCCGCCAATGAAAGAGCTTCGTAACGTCTTTCAAACAACTCTATCTGTGTATTAATTTCGGAAAGCTCCTCTTTCAGGAAATAGCTGTCCTCCATCTCACTCACAGATTTAGTTAGAGCATCGGCGGAAGCTTTAGTGTAGGCCATTTTTTCTGTGTAATTCTCAACTACAGCAAGGTGCTCATTATATGTTTTCGTTTTATTATCTTCATTTTCAAGCACCATACGAGCTCTTTTATATTCACTTTTATGGTTATCTAAAGCAATATTAATATTTTCTCTGTTAGTAGAATGTTTTTTTGCACTATAGATGTATTCAATTTTCAGAAGCTCTGACAAAGCCTCCTCTATAGTAAAAAGCTCATCCCTAAGAAGACGCACTTTTCTGTTGTATATTGTAGAAAAAATAATTTTAAAAAGAATTAACAGTATTGCTCCGGCACCTAAAAGCATATAAATATATTGATTTTGAGACCATATATTAAGGTATTTACACAAGTTTGCCATGAAAGATAACTTGTTTATTTGCGGTGTAAATATCAAAACCAAAACACAAATTGCAATGATGGATATAAGCACTCCAAATATAATATTTACAGGGGTGCGTATACGTTTGGTTCTTTTTGCAGCATTAGCAAGCTCGTCATCCAAAAGATTTATTTCCTTAACATATTTTTTGACATCGGCATGCAAGGAAACAATTTCCACCGCCTTAGCAACTTCATTCATGTCAGATTGGATAGATATATGCTTGTCTTTTTCCTCATTAAGCGCCTGTTGCATTTTACTGCACTCGTTTCTTTTTTGTTCCGCTTCTTGTATTACCGAATCTACTTTCAAAATTGCCGCTTCGGTTTTTTCCTTTTTCTTCTGTAAAAGATCAAGAATTCCATTTTCCGCTTGCGAAGAGCGTACAAAATTTTTTGCCGCTTTAAGTCTTTTGCAAGCAAGGATGTCTGTTGCGGAATTTTTGCTGTCAACAGTGTTTTTCATCAAACGATCAAACAAATAATCAGCCTCAGCATTATCAGTATTAGGTTTAGAAGAAAGTTGAGCAGCATAAGAAACCATATCATAAGTATCGGCAGTGATTTTTAAAACTGTTTCGCCCACTGTCATACCTTCTCCTAAAGATATTTTTTCATTAGCGGTTACATTATATAATATAGTAACATCATTAATTTTACTTTCGCCAAATTCAGATGTCACTTTATATAACACTCCCATGTGTTCAAAAGTCATCTCTCCGCCGTACTTTACATCACGGTTTCCGGGATGGAATTTTTTTCTCTCCCTACTTGTATTGTTCTCCGGCATTCCGTAAAGTAGGGCGCGAATAAAGGAAGCTACAGTGGACTTACCACTTTCATTTCTACCTAATATAATATTAGTACCGTCATAAAAAGATATTTCAAGATTACAATGTTTGCCAAAACCGTAAATTTTTAACTCATGGATTGTCATCAAAAAGCACCTCCCCATCAAAAGATTGTAAACCGTAAGCCATAGCTTGATAAATTAATTCCGGATCTTGAGAGGTCTCAGCTTTTTCTAACATACAACGAACAAAGCAGCCTTTTAGACTGTTTTCGTATTTTAACAACTCAATATTAATGTCTTCGCTGTATGCAGCGTAAACCTTAGCGTAAAAGTATTCTGTGGACAGCTCCTCATTTAATCTTGCGATTGATAATTTTAAATCATATTTCTTCTTGCCTACAAGAGTTATTTTGTATATGTACTCGGAATTCGTACAGCAAGAGTGAATTCTATCTAAAACAGTATCATAAGAATCAAGACCTGTTATATCTATATTTACAACACAGTATTCGCGTACGGAGGTTTTTACAAAACCTAAATCTACGGAATCCTTCGTCACGGTGCCGCTCAATATGCCGCAAGAGCCGGTTTCAGAAAAACTTCGCCCCTCGCAAACTCCGGGATAGGCATAAACTGTGTTATCCGTTACAACTATATCGCTGAATTTATGAACATGACCGAAAGCACAGAAATCAAAACCGCAAGTATCCAAGTCTTTGACAAAAATAGGATTACAGTCATTCTTTTCTCCCTCAGACAAAACATTGCCATGCATAACAAGTATATTAATAAAATTTTTATCCAAAATTGGAAGCGTATTATTTTGTCTCAAAAGCGAATTTCTGCAGGAGTGTCCTTGAAAAGCCGCCCCATATACACGAACTTTTTCACCAAAATCATCATATGAAAGTTCAAGTGCCTCTAAACCACGCCTAAAGATGTAAACATTTTCCGGCCATTCCGTGGTAAGATAAGCCGAACCATAAGAGGCGGGATCGTTATTTCCCGGAGAGATAACAACAAAAGTATCAGGAATCGATTTAAAAGAATTAATTAAAAAAGCAATTGTATCTTGCGAAACAGAACCCTCGTTAAATAAATCACCGGGAAGCAAGAGTATATGAGCATCAATACGCTTAACTTCATTAATAGCCTTAGAAAAAGCCAGGCGTTGTTCCTCTTGTCTTAGTTTTGTCTTTACTGCACTACTTTTGAAAGTAGGGTGAACAGAATCCAAATGTGCATCAGCACAGACAACTATTCTCATAAAATAATCCCCCGTTAAAAGTTTACCAATTTTGTTTCTTTGTTGCGTATGTCTCCCACATATATGAATATACGTCTCCGGCTTGAGGTGCGCGCTGTTCAGTTTTAATCAGTTCAGAGACAGGTAAAATCTCAAACTCGCCTGAATTTTGAATATAATCTATCAATTTGGCAGCGGCCTCGCCTGAATACGGATGAATATCGTGGAACAGCAATATGCTTCCGTGGCGAAGTTGTGAAATCATAGGCGGATTAGTATACTGTTTGCCATTTGCAGTATAAGTAAACCCATTAAATAAAATATCATCAATAAGTTTGTTTTTTGCCTCTTCTTCGGAAATGCCGTTATCAGCCGCGTAACTTTTTACTTTTTTTGCACTAATGTGTTCCCAATCTCGTGAGTCAATACTCCAGAGAATAATGGCTTTGCCACAATTTTCGGAAATGGATTGATTGTACCCACCTCCGGGTGGACGGAAAAGCACAGGTACTTCTCCGATTATGCTTTTTATTGCGTCATCAGTTCTGTTTAGCTGTTCTTTAACTTCATTAATAGACAAATTTGTAAAAGGCAAAGGGTGAGAGTACGAGTGATTTGCAATTTCATGTCCTTCGTCATGTGCACGTTTAACCAACGCCTTTTGACTTTCTGAATATAAATTCTCTCCTAATATAAAGAATGTAGCCTTAACACCTTTGCTCTTAAGCATATCAAGTACCTTTGTTGTATTGGAAGGATGCGGACCATCGTCGAATGTGATAGAAATAATCTTTTTGCCTGCATAATTAGGATTTGTAGAAGTCTTACCCCCGGGAACTGCGGTAACTGTGCTTTGAGTTGGTACCGGAGTCTTTGTAGGAGAAGAAGTAATCTGAGAAGATGACGTATTTCCTGTTGGTGCGGTAGCAGTTGCATCGGAATTATTATTTATCGATGGAGAAGGTGTAAATATAACAATATTATTGGGAGAGGATTCAGGATTTGAATTTTTTGAATCCAAACTCATAATAACACACATATATATTATTAATGAAAGGGAAATTACAATAGTTGTAATAGAGATGATTTTTTGAAGCTTCATATGTTTTTCTCCTTTGCATCTTAAACACCATATAATATCTTGTTATTATAGTGTTTTTTCTTTAGTAGTATTCATCATTAATTAGTATATTGCAAATATGAGTATTTTGCAAGAGAAACATTTAATCTTGTATTTATTATTTCTTCCAAAATGTCAAGATTTGCTTTTGGTCAGCATTACTTTTTAAAAAATAAAAAGAAAAAAATTTTTGCAAAAAACAAAAAATTTTTTTCAGAAAAACAAAAAAAGGAGCCTGAAACGAGAGAAAAAACGGAATATATAGTGTATAAAATAAAGTAAAATAACAACATATAGTAGAAAAAAATAAAAATAAAAAAATATAAAAAAATTCAAAAAAAAGTGTTGACAAGTGAAAGCTAAAGCGCTATAATAGCCGAGCTGTCAGGGAAACAGCGGAGATAAAAACCGCGAGACAGCAGATGAACTTAGAAAAGTAAACAGCGTACAAACTTATTCACAATAGTAAAAGGATA
>JAFZEI010000065.1 GCA_017560765.1 Clostridia bacterium
ACGACAAATTGCCGCCCTGCTTTCAGCCGGAGCTGCCGCTGTCATGCTTTCAGCATGCAGCCATTCGCAAGTCTTTACAGAACCGCTGCAAGCCAATACTCCGGCGCCCGCCGGCATGCAGGCAGTTGCTTATGGCACATTAAAAAAACACGAGGTTTTAGGGAAAGTAAATCGAGAATTTCGTAATTCATTAAAAAACGCATATATGCAAAACAAAGAAAAAAACGAGAGTTTTTTTTATTGTGTTGAGTATCTTGAAAAAGTTTTGACACAAGTTGATTGCTCTTATGCGATGTTGAAAGGAGCATACCTTTGCAGATACTATCCATTGGCATACAGAACGTCAAACGATATAGACTTACTTGTTCACCCAAATAATGTTACTGAAATTGGCAATGTACTTCTGGGTGCGGGGTTTAAGCAAGGAAATATTCGCAACGGTAAGTTTGAACCTGCTACTCGTAAAGAAATTATTGAATCAAAAATTATGAGGGGAGAAACCATTCCATACATCAAGGAAATTAATATGCCGTGGTTGCAATTTCTCGAAGTGGATATAAACTTCTCGCTAGATTACAAACCGGGAAAAGTAGATGTCCTTGGAGAGATGATGGAACATAGTTGTGTTGAAGAACTGTCGAGTTATCGCGTTAAAACTTTGAGAAAAGATGATTTCTTTGTGCACTTGTGCGCTCATCTATACAAAGAAGCGACAACGCTACCTTGGGTAGAGATGATGCGAGATATGACACTTTATAAATATTGCGATATTTATATGATAATTGATGATGCGCCAGCGGAATATGTTGACTTTTTCTTTAAACGTGCTACGGATTTGGGAATGGAAAAAATTTGTGCATTTGCTGTGCTTCAGATGTCAGAACTTTTCGATGTTAAAAATACATATGCAGCAGAGATTGCACAGGGAGTTTTAAAAGATACCCCCGATTTTATTCATATGGTCATATCTCCAAATGAAAAGAAAAAATATATGTATGCAGAAAAGAATATTGAAAAGAGGTTCTTTGCAGACTGCAGAAAAACACTTTTGCAGGAGGTGATAACAAAGTGAAAAAATTAAAAATGAGACCAAATAACACAAAGGGCTTTTTGTTTACATTTTGCGGTCTTGATGGGTGTGGTAAAACCACTATGCTTACACTATTAACAAAAGATTTAGAGAAGGAGCATAAAGTGTTTCTTACGAAACAACCAACAAACGCTGTTAGAGAATCAGAAATTTTCAGAACATATATGGATAAACCTAACCACGATGCGTACGATTACCGAAGTCTTTCGCTCTTTGCGGCCAGTGATAGACTTCAGCATATCAATAAGGAAATAAAACCTAAAATGTCTGATGGAATGATAGTAGTTAGTGACAGATATTTTTATTCATGTCTTGCTAATCTTCGGGCACGAGGGTTTGAAAAGGATAAATGGATATATGAGATTGCAGGTTCGGTGATAAAACCTGATGTGGCATTCTTTTTTGATGTTCCGGTAGATGTTGCAGTAAGGCGCGTTAGAAGCCGTCGGGCGGAGAAAGATAGGTACATTGATATGGAGCTTCAATATAAGCTTCGTGATGAATATATTGAAATATGCAAGGCTAACAATGGTGTGTTGATTTCGACAGAAAATCCAATAGAAGATTGTTATGCAATCATAAAAAAAGAAGTAGAAAGGGTGATAAATAAATGAACATTGAAGAAAAAGTAAAAAGCGTCTTATCTGAAATTAGTGGGGAAGAAATCATTGAAAATGATGCAACTTTACAAGGGAAACTTGCACTCGACAGTCTATTAATGGTAACTCTACTTGTTGAAATTGAGGAAACTTTCGGCATTGAACTTGATGAAACGGATATGAATCCTTTTGAATTGACAACGGTTCAAAGTGTTATAAATATGGTTAGTAAGTATTGTGGCGGCGATGAAAATGAATAAGCGTGTCGAATTACCATTGGTAGAACCATTGTACAGCACGTACCATAATCAGGGTGCTTGTACGGCGATAATAACGAGCAATCCAACTATTAGGAATTGGAGCCTGAATCAAATAATGAATTTGTCTTGTAACCGAAAGTTTTTAAAAGGGTTTACCTCGCCGGAAATATCCATACCGGGATCGTCCTGGGTTGTATGTCCATATTTTGAAAAAATACAAATTTCTTCAAGATTTATAAAAGGATACATTAATTCAATTATTCGAAGAATGATAGATGCTGGATATTATGTGGCTTTTAACAATATTGATGATTACTACTTGAAGGGTAAAAGTTGGTACAAAGAGCGCCATTTCAATCATGATGGATTGATTTGCGGCTATGATCAGAATGAAAAAACCTATTGTATATATGCTTATGACAGTAAATGGCGTTATAAAAAATTCTGGACTCCGCAAAAAGCGTTCGATGCAGGCCGCAAGGCTATGGAGAAACAAGGAGTTTATGCCAATATTTATGGGCTTAAGGTTAGAAACGAGATTGTAGATTTTTCTCCTCGGATTGTGTGCGCCAAGATTAAAGAATATTTAAATTCGGATCTCGAAAAATATCCTTTTGAAGGAGAAGGTGATGTTTATGGAATTATAGTTCATGAATATATTGCAGAATATATTTCAAGACTTTATAAAGGTATTATTCCATACGAACGAATGGACCGCCGTGTTTTGCGACTTGTTTGGGAACACAAAAGGGCAATGTTTGAAAGAATAAAGCTTGCAGAAAATGGTCTTGGTATGAGTTCAGACATAAGCCAAAAGTATGCAGAACTGGTTGAGAATGCAGATGTTATGAGAATGTTGTATGCTTCTCACCACATGAAACGCAGAGATTCGGTCTTGCCGATTATTCAAAAAGAGCTTCTGAAGCTTATGGAAGATGAACGCAGACTTCTTATAATACTAGTGAATGAAATGGAAAGGAAACTGTCAAATGAAACTTTGGAAGTATCTTAAAAATAAAATGCTGTTAAATCTAAAACAGGATATTAGCGAAAGTAATGCCACAATGACATATGAAGAGGTAATCGTATTTGTTGAAGAGTTTTCTAAAAAACTAAAGGATATAAAATGCTGTGCTATTCTATGTAATTCGGAGATGGCTACAGGTATAGCTCTTTTGGGATGCTTGGCTGCAGGTGTAACAGCCGTGCCGTTGTCTGAACGTTATGGAGAGTTACACTGCAAGAAGATTCTTAATAGCATAAATCCGGATGCACTGATAACCGATATCGAGGGTATTCTTCAAGTTTTGCATATTGAAGATTCTTCGTACATAGAACAAAAAGAAAGTCCGGCTTTGATTATGTGCACTTCGGGGACAAGCGGTATGCCTAAAGGGGTTATGTTGACGGAAACTAATGTGCTTACAAATGTATTGGATATTGCTCGGTATTTTAGAATGGATTGTTCTGATACAATTCTTATTGCCAGACCTTTGTATCATTGTGCGGTATTAACCGGTGAATTTTTGACAGCATTGGTAAAAGGTGTGAAGATTAGATTTTATTCAGGGAAGTTTAACCCTGCATTGATGCTTAGGATGGTGAAGGATTACAATATAACAACTTTTTGTGGAACGCCGACATTGCTTTCTATGATGGCACGGTTTAAAAGAACAAAGGATAATGATTCTTTGAAATATATTTGTATTAGTGGCGAGTGTATGAGTTTTGAAATAGGAACATATATTGCAAATGCTTTTCCTGAAACGGATATTTATCATGTGTATGGACTTACGGAGGCTTGCCCGAGAGTATCGTATTTGCCGCCCGAAATGTTTAAGGATTATGCTGACTGTGTTGGAATACCGCTTGATTCTGTTTCGTTGCAGATTTTGTCTGGTGAGGGTATGCCAGTAAAAGAAAATGAGATTGGTATGCTCTGGATAAAGGGTGATAACGTGATGGCGGGATATTATAATGATCCGAGAAAGACAGCAGAAGTCATGAAAGACGGATGGCTATGTACCGGCGATTTGGCTTTAATGAATGAAAAAGGCTTTTTGAAAATTAAGGGTAGGGCTGATGACTTAATCATAAAAGCGGGAATGAACATTTATCCGCAAGAGATTGAAGGTGCTTTGAAATCTGATTCAAGAGTACGCGAACTTTTTGTTTATGGACATAATGATGAAAAAAATGGAGTACAAATAGTTTTGAATATTGTAGGAGAATTTGTGGATGTTTCAGAGGTCAAAGCCCTTTGTCGTGAACTTTTGCCAGCTTATCAAATGCCTGCAATAATTAATATTTTGGATGAACTCCCGAAAAGCGGGTCAGGAAAGATTGTCAGAAGGTGAAATTTTTCTTCTCGTTGAAAATCGAAATCCAATCCAAAACAATTTCTAAAAAAATTTTTAACCCTGACAGTTTTTGTCAGGGTTAATTTATATACTTATGCTGCAGCTGCAAAATATATAAATAAAAAAGGAGATTTAAAATTATGGCATGTAGAAATGCTTACAAAACAATTATTGAAGAAACTGATAAAATTCAGACTTCTGTTACAGAACCCGTAGTGGCTAAGTCCGTGAATAGACTTCTTTTTGGTGTTGATTCTAAAATTCAAGCTAATGATTTATTGCAGAACAACATTGAAGAGTTTGAGTGGATTGCTCGCAATAAAATCTATCCCAATTTCTATGGTAGATATCTTACAGGCGAAAACTGCCTTACTAAGGACGAGATTAAATTCTTGCATAGCAAAGGTTGTAAGATTGCAGCGATCTATGTAGATGAAGGAGAAAAGAGAACTGAGGAGCAGGGCGTAATACTTGCAAAGAAGATTGATGTCAGAGCTCTTGAACTTGGTATTCCCGAAGGAACAGTAATTTTCCTTGAAATCAGCGAAAGTGAAGGCGTGACTCGTGATTTCATGAAAGGCTTTGCAAAAGCTCTTATGGTAGAGGGTTATACTCCGGGATTTAAAGCAAATACTGACGCTAAATTTGGATTTGACCGAGAGTTTAGCAGAGGAATGCAAACAGATAAAGATATTTTTAAGATGTGTCTCATTTGGGCGATTGCACCTACTGTGAAAGAGTACAATGGTATGACAACATCTCATCTTATCCACCCTGATAATTGGATTCCTTATGCACCTTCCGGTATTACACGCAACGAGGTTGCCATTTGGCAATATGGCAGAGAGTGTCACCCGATTGAGGATGATATGGGCAAGGTAACTACATTTAATCTTGACCTTGTTCGAAATGAGCAGGTTATTGTAGAAAAAATGTTCTGATTAGGAGGATTGTTATGATTTATGTTAATTCAGTTAATGTATCTCCTAAATCCGTAGCCTTGAAATTGGGTGAGTGGTTTTACAATGCTCGTGTAGATATTTGTCCCACAGAAGCAGATTGTAAAGAAGTTGTTTGGCATAGTGAAAATTCATCAATAGCAAGTGTAAATGCTTCAAACGGATATATTTGTGCCAATGGTGAGGGCACTACAAGAATCTATGCTACTGCAACAGACGGAAGTAAATGCACTGATTTCCTTACAGTCACGATAAGCAGTACTATTTCCGTTGGATCGGTGACATTAAACCGCTCAAAACTTTCTCTTGAGGAAGGTCAAAAAGCAACACTTAAGGCAACTGTTTGTCCGGAAAATGCAAACAACAAAAATTTGGTTTGGGCTAGTTCGAACAATAACATAGCGACGGTATGTGATGGAGTAGTTACTGCTGTTTCTAAAGGTTCGGCAGTTATTACTGCAACAGCTCAAGACGGTAGTGGAAAGAGCGATTCTTGTACAGTTGTTGTTACTGCAGATACATTAGTATCAACAATTACTGTTTCACCGGGAAAAAGAAGCTTGCTTGTAGGGAAATCGGAGTATTTTCACGCAACAGTATGTCCTCAAGATGCGACGAATAAATGTGTTATATGGAGTAGCTCTGATCCGTCAATTGCAACTGTAAATGCTACGAGTGGTCTTGTATGTGCACAAAAAGCAGGCTCAGCTATCATTCAAGCAACAGCTCAGGATGGAAGCGGTGTTGTGGGAATTTCGGACCTTACAGTAATGAATCCTATATGTGTAGAAGATATTACACTTAGTCATACGTCCAAAACACTTTATAAAGGAGACTGTTTCCGTTTGAAAGCGACTGTTTGCCCGGTAGATGCTACAACAAAAACTGTTCGTTGGAGCAGTAGTAAAAAATCAGTTGTGACAGTAAATGAATACACAGGACAAGTAACAGCCAAAGCAGCAGGTAGTGCATATATATACGCAATAGCTCAAGATGGTAGCGGAGTTAGATCTTGCTGCGAAATTGTTGTAAAACAAACAGTACTTTGTTGTGATGAAGAAACTTGTGTTAACTCATTAGCTAATAATTTAGTTGCTGATCCGATTGATGCATATACAGGAGCTCATCTTATCAACAATATGTTAATGCCGTTGTTTGGAGGTCAAAGCATTAAATTATTTGCTAACTATGATTCAACACAGTTGGCTGTTGGAACACTTGGCTCGGGTTGGTATCATAACTTTGAAAAACGTATTGACTTTGATTGTTGTGAGACATTTGTATACAAGAGTCCTTCTGTCTTTTCTCGATATGTAGCACAGAATGAACAAGGTAACAAATTTGTTTGCAGTAGTTCAAATAAAAAAGGTTATGTATTAACAGTAGACCCTGCTCGCGAGTATCCGTTTATCATTGATTGCAATTCAATGGGAATTGAATGCTATAACGCAGAGGGAATGCTTGCAAAGATAGTTGACCATCAGGGTTTTGAAACGCATATTTCATATTCGGATAATTTGATTACTATCACAGATGGTGTATCAGGTAAAAAAATGTTCCTTGAAAAAGATTCAACACAAAAAATTACTCGTGTGTATGATGAGGCAGGCAGAGAGGCAAAACTCACTTATGACGGCAATTATCTCGTATCAATATGTGATGTAAATGGTAATACTCTTACATATACGTATGATGAAGAGGGCAGAATAAAAACCGGTACAGATTCCAAAGGTACTTGTTACTTTGAAAATACTTACGATGAGTTTGGTCGCGTTGCACAGCAAAAGGACGCCATTCCGGGCTCTGTGAAATCTGTTTTTGAATATGATGATGACATAAGAATTACAACAAACAGAAACGGCAAAAAGAGCATTCGTGAATATGACTGCAATGGTCTTTTGATAAAGTATACAGATGAAAACGGTAATACAACTGCTTATGAATATGATGGACAGGACAACATTATCAAAGAAACAGATGCGTTGGGTAATTCTATTACAAGAGTTTACAACAGCTTTAATAAGCCTGCGGAAACTACTGACCGTAACGGTAACAAAACTTACTTTACTTATGATTCATCAGGAAATGTGATAAAAGTACGTTTGCCTGAAATCGATGGTATAGCTCCGGAAGAAACATTTACTTACAACAGCCGAAATCAGATAACACAGCACACAGATATTAGAGGAACCGTAACAACATATACTTATGATGCAAACGGTATGCCTGAAACAAAAAAAGTGGGAAGTAAGAATGCGATAGTATTTTCGTATCAAGGCGGTTTGCTTAAAGCTCAAACTGATGCTATGGGCAATACAACAAGATATGCTCACAACGCTATTGGACAGGTAAGTTCTGTGACTGATGCAGATAATAAGGTTACCGGTTTTATCTATGACAATAGTGGAAATTTGATTCAGACTATTGATGCTAATGGTAATTCAACTTTTGTTACTTACGATGGCAATTACCAAAAGACTTCTGTAACTGATGCAAACGGAAACAAGACAGAGTATTCATACAACGGTAATATGAAAAATGATGTTGTTATTCTTCCTGATGGTCATAGCATTCGATATGAGTTTGATGGTGAGGACAGGGTAATAAAGGTTACAGACCAAGGAAATAATGTAACAAATATTACTTACGATGATGCAGGTAGGGTAGTTTCTAAGAAGCTTTCTGATGGTGCTATTGTTCGATATGAATATGATGCTGCCGGAAATGTGGTCAAGGAAATTAATCCTAAAGGTGCGGTGGTTACCAAAACATATGATGCAAACGGTAATGTTATTTCAATTAAAGATAACGAAGGCAACATAACTCGTTGTCAGTATAACTCGATAGGCAAGAAGGTAAGAGAAGTAAATGCTACATCCGGAACTGTTATTTATCAATATTCCAAATCAGGCGAATTGTTAAGTGAAACTGATGCGTTGGGTAATAAAAAAACATACACTTATGATGAATTTGGAAATATGCTTACATCGTCTGATGCTAAAGGTAATACTACGGTATACACTTATGATGCGAATAACAATATGCTTTCTGTTCGTGATGCTTTGGGTAATACTACCACATATACGTACAACAGTTTGAATCAAGTTGTGTCTGTTAAGGATGCGCTGAATAATATTATACGCTATGGCTACGATGCATTGGGCAGAAGAACTACTATTACGGATGCAAATAATAATGTATTTACCAGTGTATATGATGCCAATGGTAACGTTATCAAAACTATTGATGCTAAAGGTAATACTATCAGCGAAACAGTATACAACAGTCTTAATCAACCACTCGCTGTAAAAGATGCTTTGGGCAAGACAACAACTTATACGTATAACGCCCTCGGCAAGGTAGAAAGCATAACTGATGCTATGAATAACCGTCAGGAATATTCATACAATTCACGAGGACAAAACACCTCAGTTCGTGATGCAAATAACGACATAAGCAGTGTAGAATACGATGTTCTTGGTAATGTCACAAAACTTTCAGGACCTTTGGGTGGTATAACGCATTACACTTATGACGATATGGGCAGACTTATTGCAGAAAGCACTTCGTCAGGCGGTAGTATATCATACGGTTATAACGAACTTAATGTAAAAGAGTTTGTTACAAATGCAAGAGGTCAAAAGAGAAAAATATTCTATGATGCTATGGGTAGAATAACAGGTTGTGTTGGAGAAGAAGATTCTGTAAGTTATACTTATGATGCAAACGGCAATGTTCTTGCGGTAACCGATAGTAAGGGTATAGTAAAACGTGAATATGATGCACTTAACAGAGTAACAAAGTATACAGACACTTATGGAAAATCTATCAGTTATGAATATGACTCCGTAGGCAATCTTGTAAGACTTATCTATCCGGATAACACAGTTGTTAACTATGCATACGATGCCAATAGAAACCTTTTGTCTGTGACTGATTGGGCAAACAGAGTAACAGCCTACACTTATGATGAGAACAATCGCGTAATTGGTGTTACAAAACCTGACGGTAGCGTAACTAATACCACTTACGATAATATGCAGAGAGTGACATCTACTGTGGAGAGAACCTCAAGTGGCACGATTATTGTCGGATTTGAGTATATTTATGATGATTTGTCGAGAATTGTCGAAGAAAAAGTTCTTGCGGATTCGATTAAAAAATGCTACACTTATGACAGTCTTGGAAGAGTAATTGAAAAGGTAGTCAAGAATTTGAGTGATGGTTTGGTTGTGTCAACAGAAACATTTGCTTACGATGCAGCAGGTAACATTACAGATGCACCTGACAGTTGCTTCCAATACGATACCAATAACAGACTCGTGGTGTTTAATGGAAATGCGGTAAGTTATGACCTTGATGGTAATATGTTAAGTGACGGAGTCAAATGTTTTACTTATGACTCTACCAATAAACTTGTTGCGGCAGACGGACATACTTACACTTATAACGCAGAGGGAGTACGAATCCGTAATCTTTGCGAGTGCGGAGAAGAAACGACATATACGTACAATACTAACTGCAAGTTAAGCCGGCTTCTCATGAAGACAACTGACGGAGTAGTTACAAAGTATGTATACGGCAAGGGTTTGATAGGCGAAGAAGTAGATAATGCTTTTAAAACTTATCATTTTGATTTCAGAGGAAGTACAATTGCCATTACAGATGCAAGTGGAGCTATTATGGATACTTTTGCATATGATACTTATGGCAAATGTATAAGCAGAACCGGTACAAGTGATGTAATCTTTGGCTACAACGGCAGAGATGGTGTTGTAACTGACAGTAACGGACTTATTTATATGAGAGCGAGATACTACTCGCCCGAAATGAAGAGGTTTATTAACGCAGACATTGTCGCAGGTTCTATCACTAATGCTGTAACACTTAACCGCTTTGCGTACGCAAACGGAAACCCGGTTTCTTTTGTGGACCCGTTTGGGTTGAGTATCAAAGATGCTGCAGAATTAGTTTTAGATAGAACAGTACGTTCTGCACAAGAAATTGCGTCGGCTATATATGACAATTTCGATGGTGCTAAAAAAGCATTAAAAGAAGGATATTTTGTACATTTTTTTATTAATGAATTTAAGAGTCAGACTCGTGAAGGAAAGCTTGATGATTCTATTGCTCTCTTTTTGGGTGCTACGAAAGATCAAGATGGTATTTATCATATTGATCAAAGTTATTGGCAGAGTATACATTTTGTTGGATATAATGATTTGTACGACAAAGCTTTTGATTTTGGTGTAGGGTTAACGGGATATACTGTTGGTAATGAAAAATTTTCTTTTACATATGATGGAAAAGAATATATTATTTGGATGTGGAAAGGGGATTATATAAACTTGGGTGCGGGAGCAGAGGTAGGAATATATAAGGAGAGTATAGTCCCGGAACATTATTTAACTAGTGACGAAAATTCTATGCCAATGTCTTTGAAATTACAACAAATAGACACAGGAAAAGTTTTGTTTGACTATCATCCTACGGAAAAGCAGTGGTGGATAAATGGATTTGATCCCTCAACTCAAAGAGTTTTGAAGAAAAATTTACAGCTTACTGTAACCATTGATTTTTCTAAAAATCAAGACTTGTTTTATGCATTTAAACAAGCTGATGATTCAAAAAAATGGATTTTTAATGGAATGCAGGCAATGTATATTTGGAGAAAATAATTATCTTTATTAAAGGAGATTCAATTATGCTAAAAAGGATTTTTGTTACAATATTGGTTTTTACTGTTTCAATCGGACTTTGTGGGTGTCTTAATAAAATTGTATACATTTTTGATCCGATTGACGAAGAAGATGCTGCGGCGCAGATGGAAAAGCTTTTTGTGGATTTATTGGATGCAGTAAACGAGAATCAAACTGAGGTGTTTGACACTTATTTTGCTAATCATGTTTTAACATTACCTGACTTTGAAATAGGTAGAAATTATCTTTTTGAAACATATAAAGGAGAGTTAATTGATATCGAACATTCAGTCGGGCCGTCTGGAGAAAGTATTGAGCCTGGGGAACATTATTGGTATCAGTCTGTATATTTCGATATAATTACAAGTGAAAATGAATATATGGCGTGTGTGGAGTTTTATACAAAATATAAGTCTGAAAATCCGGAAGAACCATATAAAATCAGAAAAATTAAATTAGTGGAAAAACAAAATTTTGAAAACAGCGGAAAATATACAGATTGTGGTTTGCGATATGGTATTTATTATCCCGGTTGGGTAAATGGATTAGTATAAGTGGAATTTTAAGTACGAAGTTATTATCAAACCAAACATTTCTAACCATAATAATTTAAAACTTTCAAAAAATCTTTTTTAACCCTGACATATTTTGTCGGGGTTATTTTTTATACTTAATTTGCAGCTGTAAATATGAATTTATTTAAAAGGAGAGAATCATGAAGATACTAATTATATTAATGATTTTAATTATTTTACTCGTGACAGTTTTTTTGTGTTTTTTTATTAAAGCAAAAAAGAAAATTGTTAATACATTAAAGACGGATGAAAAGGATATAATTCTAAGAAATAACCTTTCTTCAAAGAGCTATTTTATGCAAACGCTACGTCATTATCCATGCTCGATTTCGGATTTTGGTTTAAAAAAATGTGACGATGGCACATATTATCGTGAGGAGGATCAGTCTTATTGGATATCAAAGTCCTTATATGATTTGGGATATGGCAGAGAAAAAGGTTTTTGTAAATTACCTCTGCTTTCTTTTGAAGAATTGATTGCACTTGCTTTTGATGATAATGTCAATAATAGTGATATTGTTTGCGTGATGAATCATTGGGGAGCTATTTCAGTTTTGACTGATGATTATTATGAAAAAACAAATGAGTACATTAATCGGATGATGACAGTAGATATGAATTTCAGAAAGAAATACGACGAAGTGATCGAATATATCATTACTAAGGGGGAATAAAGAATGAAACGGTATATTTATATAGAACTTGATACATCAAACTGTACAGAGATACACCAATATGAGTATTTTGAAAAGATGACAAAATATTGTGTAGGTATAGATTCTGAACTGATAAATAAAACAGTATATGTTTCTTATGAGGAAACAGAGGAAAATCTTCGTGTAATTAATAATTTAAATCGTTATTTTAATGATAATTATACGATACATGAATGTGACCTACATTTATTTAAAAAGGATAATGAATCAATAATTAAACATGATATAAACCCGTCTGTTCCAATAACAGCATTTCCGTACATTTCTATGTTTTTGCCGGTTTTATTGAAAGACGCACAGTTTCAGTCGTGGTATTACTGTCACTTTTTAAATTTAATCTGTATCAATGACAGAGATTTTTACACATATACGGATGACAGAAATTTTATGAATGACGTTATTGTTAAAAACGATATACGATATGACAAATATATATCAATAAAAAAAGACATGTTTGTAGAAGCAATTAAGGACGATTGTTATATCTATACGTGGATAGATAGCTGCTATTCCGGAGATTGGGATGGAACAAACAGCCGCCACGAGGCTCATCCGATACTGATTTATGGAGTCGATTTGAAACGCAATATATATTATTGTTATAGATTTTCTCCTATGAAAGGTGTTTTTTTGTGTGAGTATGATATTGATATGGTACATAAGTCTATTGATAGTGCAAGAGTTGAGATAGGAGATCATGTTGATGATTCACATTTGGTTATTTTTAGATTGAAAAAAATACACGAAAAAGATTTATTTAATGAGAGCAGATTTTTAAGAGAATTAGGAAATTATATTTTTTCTTCTGGAGAGAAAGTCGAACAGTATACAAGAGCAGAAATACAGACTTCAAAGGAACATGAACTTTTATTTGGTCTTGATGTTACTCGAAATATTATTGATTTGTTCTTGGGTAATAAACACAATCATCATTTCGATTATCGTATGATTCATTTGATTACAGAGCATAAGAGGGTGTTGTACAATAGTCTTATTTATGTAATCAATAAGTACAATATTAACGATAATAAGTTGGACGAAAAGACGTGTGAGTTTTTGCAGGTGGTAAATGATTATGAAAAAATAAAAAATTATTACATGATGCAAGCATTGATAGAATCAAATAAAAAAGGTTTTTATAGACCGCCCAAAAGAGAAAAAGCGGTTAATAGAATTATCAGTGAATATAAAAGACTTGTGACAAAAGAAAAGGATGTTTTGTTAAACATTTATGA
>JAFZEI010000066.1 GCA_017560765.1 Clostridia bacterium
GACAGCTTTATATCAGGCTTTAGACTTGGTGCAAAATTTATATACGATACATTTGTTAAGAATACGAAAGGATGAATGCCCTATGAAAAGCAATACAAATATTCAATATAGACAAGTTGGAGATTTCAACATTCCTAACTTTATCTTGCCGCCCGAAGAAGCAAGTGTCAGTCTTGGTAAATGGGGAATGTTACATAAGGATTATTTGCTAAAAAATAAAAAGGTGTTATTTACAACACTGCTTACCCAAGGCAAACTCTATCAGCACTGTGCTGAAGTCGAAACTCAGGCAAGAGATATGTTTGACACTCTTGTTGACCAGATGAAAAACGCAGAAGGTGTAACCGAGCAACTGAAAGAAGAAAATCAGTTGGAATGGTTGTGCCGTATGCAGAACATTAATGCAAGGGTTAGAAAAATTATTAATAACGAAATTATATTTAAATAAAAATATTTCGATATGGTTAAAGTTTGAATCGGACTCCAAATTTTATAACTAAAGAAAAACCAAATAAAAAGTACAATTCCGTCTTCTGCATTTGTAAAAACAGAAGGCGGAATTAAGTGCTGCAGGAAATATTGGTGCAGACAGTTCTTGAAATCATTATGTTGAGCAGATTATGCGGAATGTCCTGAATTCAAATGGCTTATATGTGATTTCTCCGGAACATTCTCCGATATACTCTTCAAGGGGTGAAACCTCAGTGATTTTTGCGTCGTGTGTAACATTCATAACAGTTTTTCCGGGAATACCGTAAGGCTCATAAACACGCACGATATATCCGTTGCCGTCTTCAGCAGGCTTGATACAATCAACGATAAGACCTTCATTTGAAAGAGTAACAACAGGCTTTTCATTACTTTCGCCTTCAAACACAACAAAAGGAGAATTGAAAAGATATGCTTCCTGAGCAACCTTACCTGCCGATAAACCACCCATATGAGGATAGATTGAATATGCAAAATCGTGTTCACCTGTATCACGGAAGCGTGTAGGATTGTCAACGTTGCGCATAAGAGTTATAGTCATATCGTTGTCAATAACATTGTGACCGTATTTGCAGTCGTTGATAATTGCAACACCGTAAACATCATCTGACAAATCTGTGAAACGGTGAGCAGCAAATTCGTGCTTCCATTTTTCGGCAGGTGTGTTCGGATGGGTGTTACGTTTTGTAATGCCGTAAGCAATTTCGTAGCTTGCATGAGCAGAAACCACATTTACAGGGAAAGATGCCTGAAGAATTTTATATTTTTCCTGCCAATCAACGTGAGAAACTACGTCAACCCTTGTAATGTTTGCATACGCAATAATATCCTGAGTAAGAACGGTGTTGTTATGCTTTTTAGTAACCCTTACCGTCACACGCTCGTCATTTATATCAACAAGCGTAATTTCATTCTGCCAATTCATATCAACAGGACGCATTTTGTATCCGTCATCAATATTCCATGCATCCTCATGCTCGGGACCGTCCTTATATGTAACAAGGTTGTTAAGGTTGTCACCGACAAACCTATCTGCACGCTTGTCATAGAAATCGCCGAGAGTACCGTCCTCACGGATAATGAATGTAAAGAAGGGCGTTTCAATGCTGATTTTTCCGTTTTCCTTGTTTGCTGTAATTGCTTTTTCAGTATGTACAACTGAAGTTTTGTGATATGTTCTTGCACTGAAGCCTGCAAGATTTTTTACATATAAAATACAGTTACCGTCTGCATCTGTAATAACATTTGATGTGTTTTCTCCGTCCGTAAGTGCACAGCTTTCATACTTTTTGTCAACCTTTACGTATGCACTGCCGACAAATGAGTTTGGGTTATAAACTGTAACCTTGTCCTGTGCATCATCGCAAAGAGTATCAGTGACAAGCTCTTTTTCTTTTTTCTCTGCGAATACAAAAAGCTCTTTGTAGATTTTTTCTGCATCATCATAAACTGTATCTATAGAGCTGCCGGGAAGAACATCGTGGAACTGGCAAAGAAGCAGATCCTTCCAATGCTTTACAATTTCATCATATCCTGCATCCTTACCCTTGAGCTTTGCAAGAACTGAAAGCAAGTCAAGTCTGCGAAATGCCATTTCAATGTAACGGTTGTTGCGTTTTACATCGGCAATAGTTGTATATGTGCCCTGATGTGTTTCGACCGAGAGCTCTCCTTTCCACACAGGAAGATTTTCACGCTTTTTGTCAAGTTCAGTGAAATAGTCCTCTGCTTTTCTGATTTTTACCTCAGGCATACCGGGAACTGTCTGAAGCAGACGGTAATTCTTAAGCATTTCATCGGTTACACCGCCACCGCCGTCACCGTAGCCATAGGACAGAAGAACGTGGTCCCATGTTTCTTTTTGCTGAAGCTTATCTGAAACAAGGCTGATATTTTCACAGTCAATTGAGTTGTTGTAGCAATCTTTTGTGATAGGTACTGTTGCGTAAAGATTACTTCCATCAATACCTTCCCAGATAAAAGCATTATAGGGAAATTCATTGGCATTCTGCCAACGCACCTTGGTTGTGTAGAAGCTTTTCATTCCGCATTTTGTGAAAATCTGCGGAAGTGATGCGGGAAAACCGAAAGAATCGGGAATCCAGCAGACATCACTTGTTTTGCCGAATTCTTCTTTGAAGAACTGATGTCCGTAAAGAAACTCTCTTACAAGTGATTCTGCACCTGAAATATTAAGGTCTGATTCAACCCACATAGGGCCTACAAGACGCCATTTATCTTCCTTCACACGCTGACGGATCTGCTCAAAAACATCAGGATAAACTTCCTTGATATAGTTATAGACCGAGGGCTGTGAAAGCGAAAACTCAAATTCATCGTATCTGTCCATAAGTCGGAGCTGATTAAGTGCAGAACGGCCTGATTTGCGGATTGTATCCTTGAAACGCCACAGCCACGCAACGTCAATATGAGTAGAAGCAACGCAGTCAACGATACAGTCATCGTTTGACAGCTTCAATTCTTTTAATCCGTCAAGCAATTCCTTGTGAATTGCGATAATATTTTCAAGAAATTGGGTGTAGTCAAGGGAATTGTCGCTTTTACGGATTGTATTTTCAAACAAAGTGTTGACCTTGGCTTTCGTGTAATCATTCTTGATGTACTTTATAAGGTCACGGACAAAATCCATAGTATATGAAAAATCTGCAATTGCTTTATCTGCAATAACATACTGAGGATTTTCAACAGGTCTTACCATTCTTTCATCATTGCAGAAGGTACAGGCATATATTTCAAGCTCAATGGCAATTTCTCTGTCGTACATTGAGTCTTCAAGGTAAACCCTGCAGCGTTGTTCACCGTTGTCAACACCTGCAAAGCGTTTTCCGTCAATTGAAACAAATGCTTCGCAGTTGCAGGGCAATCTCAGTTCAAGATAAGCTGACTGGTGTTCCTGCGGCTTTTTAGGTGTGAATACAGTTTTCATCATACATGTTTTATGGTCGCAGAATGTAATGGTATCAGTATAATCTGCCCAATCTGTAAGAGGAATATATGTTTCTCTGTCCGCATAATCAAAAATTCTGTACTGCCATGCATCAATGGGGAACGTTTCCATAATCGCTCTGTTACGGTACAGCCATAAATTTTTGTCAATCATTTGTTCTACCATAGGTATCACTCCTTGTTTTTTGCATAGGTTTTTTGTTTTATTGTAGCTTTTGGAACAAAACATTTCATTGTTTCTTTTTGTTTTATTATTGTCTTTTTTTGCTATGCCATTGTTTTTTATCGCAATAAAGAATCAAGCGTAGTAAAATAAAACTCAACACAAATAATTATATTATCAATATCAATAAAAATCAACATCAGTTTAAAAATACAGGTGATTAAATGGATACGATTAAAAACGCAAAATTCATTAAAGAAAATGCAGATTTCGGTACAGTCGTTCCCGTTTTCATCAAGGCTATAAAGCCCGAAAAAGCAATCGGTAAGGCAACACTTTTCTGTTCTGCGCTCGGCTCTTATGAAGCATATATCAACGGAAAAAGAATCGGTGATTTTATTTTTGCACCGGGTTGGACAACCTATGGCAAACGCCTTCATGGGTATGGGACAACAGAAACGGTAACCTTCAAACATTGGAGGTTCGTGCATGGATGGACGAACTCGGTGTTCAAAAGAATTATGTTGCAAAAGACGGTTCTCAGCTGATTCTGTTGTAATTATGCTGTAACAAATAAAAATCAAAATAAAAGCAAACAAGCCCGTTGACTCATTGTCAGTGGGCTTGTTTGCTTTTATTCGGTTATCATACATTCGGTAACTTTTCCGTCAGGCATAATTCTGACAGTTTTGATTTCCTGCGGTTTCCAGCTCATTGAGAATTTTGTGTTAAGAGCGGTGAAATCAACCGTAGCATCGGTTGCGGTGCCGTTTGTTTCAACAATACGCATGATGATACCGTTGCCGTTTTCTGCAGACTTGATTGAAGTGACAACAATATTTTCTTTATCAACGTCAAGTGCAGAATAAATCTGAGGTAGATTTCCGCCGTGGTGTGTTTCCTGATGTGTCTGAAGCGGATTGTTAAGAACTTCCGATGCTTTGAATAGTTCGGAATTGACCTTCTGAATATGAGGAACGATTTCATAGGTAAATTCCTGCTCGCCCTTATCAAGAAATTCCATTTCACCGTCACGCATATGCTGACCGAAGTGGTCAAGGTATGCACAGCTTCGTGCAATCATCATACGCAGATCATTACCGATTGAACAGAAACTGTATTTGCCTGTGTTCAGAAGTCCGAGACCCTTACCAGTTTCATCGCATATATCGCACCATGCGTGTGAAGGCTCTTCCTGACCGTTTGCATCCTTTTCAATAAAGCCATAAGGCATGGAATATGTGACGGTTGAATTGTTTACATCCGCTTTGAACGAAAGCTTGACGGATTTATACTGCTCATCAAGCTCAAGAACTGTTCTGACTGTAAGCTTATCGCTATCGTCATAAAGCGAGTAGTATCTTGTCAGTACGGAATTGCCGTATTTTACAACGGATTTGACGGTTACCCTGACAGGACCGTTTTCAACAATCTCAAGAGTACCTTCGCCAAACTGACCTATATCAATATTATAATCAAAAACTCTGTGTCCCCATGTATCGTTGGCAAAATCGTCGCAAACAACTGCTCTGCCAAGCAGACCTTCGGCAAATTCGGTGTTGCTTTCTTTTAATATACAAGAAGAAACTGCACCTGTTTCTTTATCAAAAACAAATCTGACCTTACTGTTTTCAAGGCTGTTTTCTGTTGCAGTAAGATGTGACTCGAAGGATTTTTCATCGTTGTTTTCTTTGTGATAAAGATAATATACAGCGTAACCGTAAGCAGGAACATCTGCTTCAAAAATGCACTTGTAAAGATGCTCACCGTCGGTATATGAAGCACGCACAAGCTGGAACGGGACTTCATTACCCTTTGAATCAAGAACCTTTGAAATGTACTGCGAACCGAACTGCGCAATAGATTTAACAGCAAAAGAATGAGGGTTAAACACAACCATTGGTGAGCCTTCGCCCTCTTTATACCACATTCTGCCTCTCATTTCAGAATCGTCAGCGTCAAGAAAATCGGTAGTCTTGATTCTCCAAGTTATACGCTGTGCAGCAAAGGTGTTTACATCAAGAGCTGTTTCACGAGCGTAACCGTAAGAATTTTCTGCATCAAAATATGCTTCTTTTACTGAACAGCCAGCAAGGATATCGTGGAACTGATTGAACATAACCCGTTCCCATGCGGCTTCAATCTGCTTGTTATGCAAAGCAGAACCCGTCATTATATTAGCAAGAACATCCAGTTTTTCAGCCGTTACAAGCTCTGTTTCTGCCCTGCGGTTGATGTTTTTAATTCTGCTGTTTGCGCTGTAGCAACCGCTTGCGTGGTGCTGCAAATCCTCGTTTACAAGCGGCATTTCAGTGCCCTGTGCTTCTTCAAAATAAGTATCGGGGGTGGAATATTTGAAATCACCGTTACAGATAAGCTTTTCAGCGTTTTTAAGGTGCTCCTTTGAAGGTCCGCCACCGTGATTACCGACACCGAAAAGCACCATCATCGGCTGATTTTTGTTGTAATAGTGGTCAACAAGGCGCTGCTCGTGAACATCTCCGCCGTATCCGTCAGGAACACGGAAAGCATTGATAACACTTCCGTCAGGGCTTTGCCAATAATGCAGATCATCAAACGGAAGATTAGGTTTTTCTGTACGGTTGTCAGGTCGCTGATAAATGTAATTGTCTATTCCTGATTTTTTCAGCAGCTGAGGCAACATACCGTTATGTCCGAATGAGTCAACATTGTATCCCGTTTTTACGATGAATCCGAAATTCTCTTTGAAAAACTTTTGTGAATAGAGCATGTGACGGCAGAATGCCTCACCCGACGGAATGTTGCAATCGGGTTGCACCCACATACCGCCAACAATTGCCCATCTGCCTTCTTTTACTCTTTGCTTTATTTCTTCGAACATTTCAGGCTCGTTGAGTTTTATCCATTTATAGTAGCTTGCACATGCACTTGTGAATGTGTAATCGGGAAATTCGTTCATTCTGTCAAGTGCGGAGCGAAAAGTGGATTTAACAAGCGACAGTCCTTCAGGGACACGCCATTGCCAGACGGGGTCAAGGTGAGCGTTTGCAATGAGGTGGAACTTTTTCTTCATCTTTCAATCTCCTTTTTATGAATTCATTTTTATTTTGAGAAAAAATGTTTTTCAAGAGATGCACACAGATAGTGATAAACAGGCAAGTGATATTCCTGCACTTCATAAGTTTCGCAGCTCGGAACATTTATTGTAACATCGCACAGCTCCATCAATTTGCTTGGCTTTTCACCTGTCAAAGCAACGGTCTTTACGCCAAGTGATTTTGCAACGGTCAAGGCATTGATTATATTTGCAGAATTCCCTGAAGTTGAAATACCTATAACAAGATCATTTTTGCATGCGTATCCATATACAAGCTGTGCATACATCATCTCAGGATCTGCATCATTAACATAAGCGGAGAGCACGGATATCTGGCTTGGTAAAGATATTGCCGGTAAAGCTCCTTGCAAACCTTTGCGGAGTTCTTCCGGTATGCGTTCATCGGAAACAGGTCGCTTCAAATGAAAACCTTTCATGAGTTCGCCTACAATATGTTCACAATCTGCCGCACTGCCCCCGTTGCCGCATATAAGTATCTTTCCGCCTTGTTCGTATGTTTTTATCATAAGTTCAAGAGTATTTTTAATTTTACTCTCGCAGGACTTAAGAGCAGGATAGCGTACCATTAGCTTTTCCATTCATATTTCTCCTTTTATTCCGCAAACCGCTACACACAAAGCAGCAACATCTCCAAGTGATTCACCAAGCTCTGCAGGAACTATTTTGCAAACATTGCGCGATTGCGGAAGAGTTTCTTTTGCAATAACCTTTTCCATTTCTGCTCGTAATAATTCTTCGCTGCGTTGAAATATGCTTCCAAGAATTATCTTTTCGGGGTTGAGTATATCAATCAGCACTGAAAGACCTCGACCTAACATATGTGCACACTGCTTGTATACTTCCAATGCACTTTCATCGCCTAATATAGCGATATCAGCGATAGATTTGGCTGTTATTTCATCACCCGAAAAACTTACAGGATGGCCCATTTGTTGGTTTTCTTTTGCAATGGTTTTTCCTATTTGAGCTATACCGCCGCCGGAACAGAATCCTTCAAATGAACCTGCTTTTCCGTAACCGACCGGTCCATAATCAGAAAGCCTTATATGACCTACTTCACCTGCCATATCACAAGCACCGGTGTACAGTTTGCCATTCAAGATGAGTCCCGCACCAAGACCCGTGCCAAAAGTAAGAAATATCATATTCTGTGTCCCTCTTCCTGCTCCGAATTTCCATTCTGCAAGACTGCATGCATCTGCATCATTTCTTAAAAAGACAGGAACATTGAATTCGTTTTTTAGCACATCTACTATTTTAATATTATCCCATCCGGGAAGATTAGGCGGTGATTTTATTATTCCGTTTTTAGAGTCCAACGGGCCTCCGCAACTTATACCTATAGCATCACATTTGCCCATTGTTTTTGCAATTTTGATTATCTTATCAATAGTGTTTTTGCAATCCTTTGTTGAGACTTTTTCCTTTTGTATAACTTCACCCGCATCATTGCCCGAAACCACTGCGCATTTGGTTCCGCCAATGTCGATACCAATAAATTTAATAACTGACACCTCCTGTCTAATACGTTCCATTGATTATGATTTTATTATACTTTGTATGTCAGAATCCTGCATTGTCTTTTTTTGCCTTTGTATTGATTTTTATTATCAGACAAGTTAAAATAGAGCAAAAGGAAGTGGGCTTATGCAGAAATATACAAAGAGCAGATTTATAGAAAACGGCTACCTCAGTGCAACCAAAAAGCAAGAAAACACTTTTATAGAAACGCATTTTCACGATTTTTATGAGCTGGAGTTTATTGTTTCGGGCAACGGTACATATACGGTTGACGGAACCGAATATGAAATAGAACCGGGCAATTTGTTTTTCTTGACTCCGCTTGACTTTCACTATGTGGATATCAAGGATGCCGAACTTTATAATGTTATGTTCTCGGGCGATATCTGCAATCAGACTTTTCTGCAGAGCCTCACAAAAAACTCGCCGGTGTTTCTGAAAGTAAGCGGAGAAACCAAACTTTGCTTTGAAGTTTTGCTTAACGAACTCTGCAACAATATAAATGATAAGGATTTTTCCGAAATGTTGCTCAACGCCATTATTGCAAAACTTAAAAAGGAAACTTCAGATGACGAACCAATCAGGGAACTTTCCGCAATAAACAAAGCGGAGTTATATGTTCTCAACAATTTCAGAAATGAGCTTAAACTTGAAGATGTTGCCAACGAGGTTGCACTTGCACCCACATATTTTTCACGGCTATTCAAGGCAGAAAAAGGAATAAACTTCAAAGTTTATCTGAACAATATGCGCTTTGAATATGCAAAAAAACTGCTTGAGTACACAGACATGACCGTGCTGCAGATATGCACGGAATGCGGATTCAACGACTATCCGAATTTCATAAGACGTTTTAAACAACACACAGGATATTACCCTGTTCAATACAGAGAGTTGTTTGGATAAAACTAATATATAATTGAATATTATAAACCTTTTAAAAACGAAAAAGAGCAAAAACCGATTTGGTAACTTAAATAATGCAATTTTTACAATCTACAAAGTGCAGTCTAAACCGATAAAAATCACATATTTTCCGTTCAATTTTTCTTAAACGACAATACATAATAAAAACTAAATCCATTCGACAAAAGTTAATTCTTAACGGTTTAGAGCGATAAGAATTAACTAAAAACACCGTGTCTTGAAACGCAATAGATACAAAAATTCCTGACTATTACCTAGCGTAGAGTTAGAAATTGGATTTTTGTGAATAATCTCTCCGCCGTCGGTTTTGCCGACGGTTTGCCGCCGTAAAAGTTATAGGGTGAACCGTCACTTTCTCAATTTGATTAATTTTCCGAGAATCCACAAACCCATACAGAACAAAGAAAAAAGCCAGGGAACACCTAGTGTTTCCTGACTTTGTTTTTATGGTGGTCATGACAGGAGTCGAACTGATAAACTGGACTTTATTTTATCTTGAATATGTGGTATAATTTACATTATTTTTCAGGAGATGTAAAAAAATGGGTGACAATCGTTCAATGCAATATGCTGAAATGCTTTCTAAAC